>CAZYGE010000123.1:0-1606 GCA_964647535.1 uncultured Proteiniphilum sp. | reverse complement strand
CTGTTTGATTCTGGCTGAAACAGGTAAGGGAGATAAAAAAAAAGCTTATAGTAAATAATTGCGCTTTAGATTTAAACAATCTCCTAATACCAAAGAAATTAGGGCAATGATTGCTTTTCATAGAAAAAAATTTACTGATGATCGAAAAAATTCTACTGCTGCAGTTGCAAAATTGTACAAAAACAATAACCTAGAGAAAGCTATGTTATTTAAAAACTTACATAACACACAAGTATAATGTATTGTAAATCAATGATAATAATATCGATGGAATAAAAATAATGCCACTATATTTAGTTGATAGCTTCTTGTGAAGTTATAATATGACAAGCTTAATGGACTTATATTTTTTAATTATTGTAGAATATAAAGAAAGAGCAGATGCAATGGTGAGTTGCTGCTTTGGCAATTAGCAATCGGTTGTTTTGTATTAACTATGCAATGTACTTTTTAAAAAATCGGGGCGAATCAATAGCTAAACAATATTAAAATTAAAAATTAAAATTCAACTATTTGTCACATGGTCAAATGAGAGGTGGGTCAAAGTTATGCTCTTGTTTGTGTTCTTAGCATGTGATTAGCCTCAAATCTTTAATGATCATTAAATGAACGAAGTCAATATGCGATTAAATCCTTACATTTCTTTGTTCATCCTCATACGATCATCCTTTAGAATAGACAATTGAAAAACCAAGGATAGGCACTATTCTTGGTTTTTCAATCAGCAGTTTCAATTTTAGTGCACTATTATTCTAGTAGTTTCTTCATATTTGCCGTCGTAGGCAATTCTTACAAAATAAACACCTTTACCTTTAGTGGAGATATCCAATATCTCCACTTGTGAAACGACGGTGATATCATTGCTTCTTTCAAGTACAACCGCACCGTAAGCATCGTACACTTGAAGCTCATAATGTCCAGATTCTATATTGTCGAAACTAATTCTAAATCTACCTGTACTCGGATTAGGGTATATTGATGTTTTATACTCCCTAATTCTGCTAACTTGGTAGTATTGCGTGGAGGAGCAACCATTAGCATCATATACAGTAAGTGAATATTCTCCTTCATATAAATCACTGTTGACTTTTCCTTCAGTTCCATTTGACCATATGTATTGATAAGGACCTGTACCTCCAACTACATGCGCATCTATCTTTCCATCGTTTCTATGGTTGCTTTCATTTGTTATATCAGCCGTAATGACCATTTCTTCAGGTTGTTTGATGTTTGCTGTTGCCTTTGCTATCCTACCAACTTTATCAATAACTGTGACCGAATAATTGCCAGATCCTAATCCTGTTATTTCATCTGTTGTTTCGCCGTTGGACCAGTAGTAGGTGTAAGGCATCTCGCCCCCTGAAACGTTTACCTTGGCATTTCCTTCTTTTGCCCCAAAGCAATTATTGCTGGCTGTAAAGATATCCAAAGTCATATTGGAGACGACGTTTTCAACAGTTACGCTTACCTCGTCATATGCAATGGCGCCTTTATTATCAGTTACAGTCAATCTGAAATTGTAAGTTCCTTCTACCAAATCAGATAATTGAAGCACTGGCTCATTGACTCCTTTCATGGAGGCAACAGGGCCTGTAACCTTCGTCCA
>CAZYGE010000122.1:0-1633 GCA_964647535.1 uncultured Proteiniphilum sp. | reverse complement strand
TTTGTCATGTTTATTCTCAATTTTTGATTTTGGCAAAGTTAGCGATTAATCGTGAGGTTAATTGAAAAAGCCCCCTAAATCCCCCGAAGAAAAGCCCCTCCCAACCTCCCCAAAGGGGAGGAGTATCCAACACACGAACCGGCTTCCAACTCAACAGTGTCTTTGCGGATAAAAAGAACACAGATAATACTTATCGGAGTTTTACGGATAATCGTAATAGCATAGAGCTTTGCTCAGGCTGTTAAGTGTCGCTAAGCTAAAGCTTGAATAGCACTTTTAGGATTTTGTGAAAAAATGTATATTTACAAAATAAAACTATATAGACCAAAAGGTACACATATAATAACATGATGTTAGACATCTGAACTAAAGGTGCACATACATAAGTTATGGGCAACCTTAAAAGACGACACATACTATGAACAAATTGATTTTAATATTGAGTATTGCTTTAATGACTTCTTGTGGACAAGAACCTCAGAAGATTGAAAAGAACCCATTATCTAATATAGAGTATAGTACAAGTGGGGAAATAACTTTGGGTACTTTAGATTCCACAGAATACTACAACTCTTACTTTGGTTTTTCAATAAAGCATCCTGGAAAATCATGGATAATTCTGAACTCAGAACAGTATGACATGCGTGAGTCTGAAAATAAGGAAATATTGAATGCTTCAGATCAACTATGGGAAGAAATGCTTAATAACAATAAGCACCTTATTACTTTCGAAGATAGTGTAGAGTATATGACAAGCTATATAGCACCATCAATTAGTTTCATGGCTGAAGGGATAGAACTCCTGAGTAAAAAAGAAAACGTGAGTAGTGCTCTCGATTACCTCAAGTACTGCAAAGTGTATTTTAAAAAAAATTATTCATCATCTTACCCACTATATACAGTGACTGGTATGGGCAAGTCTTTCGTTGGCAGCAGAATGTTTTTAACTCAATCAATTACAGTTGAAGAGGATGATGTAAATAAATATTACCAAAAAACGTATTCAGCTCAATTTGGAAAATACTTGCTTAATATTCTTGTTGTTTATGAAACAGAAGAAGAACTAATTGAGATTAAGGAAATTCTAGAGACTGTCAAGTGGAACTAATACTACCCTCTAGCTAGTTCGAGTATAGCGAAGCGTAATTCGGACTTACAACAAACCTCCAAGCGTTTTCGCTTGAAGTAGCAGAAAGGATTAAATGATAATTTTTACTATGAAATTAATTTAAAACATACGAGATATGAAATCCTTTTTAATTAGTTTCATAATATCAGTTGTCTTCCTAGTTTTAACAGGTTGGATAGGCTTAAAATTACATATAGAACCAATATGGGAATTTTGTTTTATGTTCCATTTAATACCTTATGGAATTGCATTTGGAGGAGGTTCTGTCTTATTTATTCTGTTATATTATTTAATTCTTTTATTGGTAATAACTCTTTTGGTTGAGGGAATCATTAAAATAGTTTACATTATGAGAAGATGAACTCAACACTCAATCAGTTACACCAGGTGAGGCATATCACAATTAACCTCCAAGTGTGGACGCTTGAAGTAGCGGAGGGGAAGTTGTTTTTTTAACTTTGCACTTCTTTTGTCTTAATACAAAAGAAGCAAAAAATCAAGACT
>CAZYGE010000121.1:0-1754 GCA_964647535.1 uncultured Proteiniphilum sp. | reverse complement strand
ATATAAAGATTAATAATAGAGCTTTACTTCAAAATATGTTTTAGAATTATTAAAACTAAGAAAGAGGGCAAGTAGCATTATTGCAGTAAATTATCTTGTTACAAATATATTATTTATGTATCTTTACAATATATAAAAATATTAAGTTATGGAAACAATCATAGTAAATCCTGACAATAAGAGGCAAAGTAAATTGATTAAAACTATGTTGAAAGAGATGCGTATTAGCTTCACTAGTCATACTGATGAAGCAGAAGTAGAAGTTTCATTAGCAGAATTGGAATCAATTGACAAAGGCATAGAAGACATTAATAAAGGAAAAGTTACACCTCACCATGAAGCGAAAAAAAGATTCCGTAATGCAATCTATAATATGGAGTAATCGTGCAATTGATGAATTTGAGAAAATTCTGCGATATTGGATTAAGCGAAACGGTACTATTGATTACTCCTTAAAAATAGAGACAGAGATTGATAGGGCATTAATCTTAATTTCAGAAAACTCTTTTTTAGGTATAAGAGTAAAAAACAGGAGTAATGTTCGACGTTTGATAGTTATGAGCGATTTTTCACTGTACTATACAATTAGAGAAAACCAGATATATATTATTTCGTTTTGGGATAATAGGCAAAATCCAAAACAATTAAATATTTAAATTACAACCGATTTATTTCATCGCTCGACTGCTGTCCTTTATATTTATTTGTAGTTGAATTAAATCTATACGATACAGTGATAGATAAATAGCGTGAATCTAAATTTTTGTCATATAGCATGTTTATATTTCTATAATCCATTTCCCAATTTAATGTGTTGGTTTTAAAAATATCCACTGCGGCAAGTTGTAAGGATAGTTTATCCGCAAGTAATGTTTTTGTTATTCTTAAATCGATACCCCATGAAGGTTGTAAGAAAGCTATGCCGCTATGACCTGCAGAATTGCCCGAAGCATTGAGTCTCAATGTCCATTTTTGGGGTAATGAAAAAGTATTGAACCATTTTCCACTGAAGATTGGACTATTGTAGTTTCTGTTAATACCTTCAATTTCTAAACTCTGCCATGCAGCACCTGCTTCAAATTGAGGTCGCCAAATGCCATAAGTTGGGGAGTAAGATATGCCTATATTAGTTCTACAGCTTTGTTTTATGTTTTCATCCCTAAGTAGCATTACCGGTTCATTTTTAAATTGTTGTGGTACGTCGTACATTGCATTTTGGTTTAATGAATAATCCATCATTGCTTGCAAATCTTTCCATGCAAACATCATAAAGAAACGGTTTTCAATCTTAGGTTGCAGAAAGGGGTTTCCACACTCGTAAATAAAAGGTGAACTATATTGTATAGTACTTCTTAGTTGATAATAAGAGGGGTAGGCTATCTTTCTTTCAAATCCCGCTACAGTTTGTATGTTGTTGAGTGCATACGATAATGAAATGTTTGGAAAAAACATGTTGTATTTTTTGGACTGTTCATCACTTTTCGTTTCATTTTGATAATAATCCATTACTAAGTTTTCATATTTAAGACCTGTATTTACACCAAACTTGCCTAATTGAAACTGATAGGTTGAAAACAAAGCTACCCTATTCTGAATAGCTTTGTCATTCGTATTATCAATTCCCAGATCTTGGTCATTGATACTATATGATTGTAGGACATTTGTATGACTGTATTCAGTACCAAAGTCGAGAACGCTTTTGTTTAAATTGTATGATAAGATTCCTTTTACTGCATATAATTTGTTATCCCTGG
>CAZYGE010000120.1:0-1806 GCA_964647535.1 uncultured Proteiniphilum sp. | reverse complement strand
TCTGTCCACATTCCCATCATTTTATCATAAGAGTGCACCTGTGCTTCCAACTCCTGTTCAAGTTTTTTTATTTCATCTTTGGCTTTTTTTACCTCCATACGTAAAGCTGTTTCCTTGCTTTGTAAGGTTGGAAGAGCTCGCTCACGCACACCTAGCTGTTTTTCTAAATGTTGCTGAGAGGTTTTATTATATTGAAATCTTATAGCCATTTTTATTTCCAGTACTTATCAATAATATCTTGTCTCATATTTACTTCTGTCTGTTTAAAATGTGTCGACAGTAACTCCCATGTTTTATCCAACATTTCGACAGTATCTAGATTCACATCGATCGCAAGCAAATCGTTAGAGTAGTCTTTAGCAAAAGAAAGAGTCCTCAAATCATAATCAGTAAGTTCGAAACCGTTCTCCTGCTTAGTCTTTGCATTAGCCGCATCTGCATACAAACGCACTGCTGCGTTCATCACCTGTGGGTGATCCTCACGTGTTTTTTTACCTTGTACGTTTTGTTTCAATCTCGATAGCGATCTAAACGGATCCACAATAACCTTACCTATATCACTGTCAAATCGTAAGAAAAGCTGACCTTCTGTAATATATCCGGTGTTATCAGGTACTGCATGAGTAATGTCTCCACCGGATAGTGTTGTTACTGCCACAATAGTTATAGATCCTCCTGACGGGAACTGTGCAGCTTTCTCATATATTCTTGCAAGATCAGAATAGAGCGAACCCGGCATAGAATCTTTCGATGGAATCTGGTCCATACGGTTAGATACAATAGACAATGCGTCGGCAAAAGAAGTCATATCTGTTAAAAGAACTAACACTTTCTCGTTTTTATCTATCGCAAAATACTCTGCTGCAGTAAGCGCCATATCAGGAACAAGCAATCTTTCAACTGCGGGGTCCTCAGTAGTGTTCATAAAAGAAATAATATGATCCAAAGCACCTGCGTTACTAAACACCTTTTTGAAATAAAGATAGTCGTCATTCGTCATACCCATACCGCCAAGGATAATCTTATCGGCTTCAGCTCGCAAAGCAACAGTAGCGATAACTTGATTAAAAGGCTGATTTGGATCTGCAAAGAATGGAATCTTCTGTCCTGATACCAAAGTGTTATTTAAGTCGATGCCAGCAATCCCCGTAGCAATAAGTTCTGAAGGTTGATCTCTTCTTACAGGATTAACTGAAGGACCGCCAATAGCTCTCTCTTCACCTTCCGGAACAGGCCCCCCGTCAATAGGGTCACCAAAGGCATCAAAGAATCGTCCTGCCAACTGCTCACTAACTTTCAAAGAAGGAGATTTGCCCATGAAAATAACCTCTGCATTTGTTGGAATACCTTCTGTACCTTCAAAAATCTGCAAAGTAACTTCTTCGCCAATAATTTTTACAACCTGAGCCAACTTGCCATCAACGGTGGCAAGTTCATCATAACCCACATTTGTGGCTTTAACCGAACATGTTGCTTTGGTAACCTGAGTAATTTGTGTATATATTTTTTGAAACGCTTTTGCCATTGTATTTTCGTTTATCTATAATCAATATTCAGTTTTTAAATGACTACTGCTTCTTCTTCTATATTTTTTGCACTCATAGAAGCAACCATTTCTTTCAACCTATTATAGTACTCATTAAATTTATCAGATTCGTACTCTGAATAGTTCATTTGTCTGCCTACGTTTATCAATTCCTTAAAAAACTCAGAAACAGTGTTGAAGTTGTCAAATTCAAATTTGGTCCTGCAAATCTCAGTAACCAGATCGAGAATATTCTTTTGACGTTCAATAGAAGAAACGGC
>CAZYGE010000119.1:0-1838 GCA_964647535.1 uncultured Proteiniphilum sp. | reverse complement strand
AATTAAGGTGTTAAGATAATTAAGGTGTTAATAGTAAACAAGCAAGCAAAATATTAATTTGCGCGTAATTAAATAATTAAGGTGTTAAGGTCTCACAGACCTAAGAATAATTTTATAAAATATAAAAAGATGAAAGGAATAGTTCTTGCCGGAGGCTCCGGTACAAGATTGTATCCAATCACCAAAGGAATCAGCAAGCAGTTGCTGCCTATTTTCAATAAACCGATGGTATATTATCCGATCTCTGCACTAATGTTGGCAGGAATTAGGGATATACTGATAATTTCGACTCCCGAAGATTTGCCTGCATTCCGGCGTATGCTGGGTGATGGTTCAGACTATGGAGTTAATTTTGAGTATGCAGAGCAACCTTCGCCCGATGGACTGGCTCAAGCATTTATTATTGGTGAAGAATTTATTGGTGATGACAGTGCATGTCTGGTTTTGGGTGATAATATTTTTTATGGTCAGGGGCTTCCCGGAATGCTCAAACATGTAGTAAAAGATGCGGAGGAAAATCAAAAAGCAACTGTTTTTGGATATTATGTAAATGATCCTGAAAGGTATGGTGTAGCTGAATTTGATGGAGAGGGCAAGGTTTTGAGTATAGAAGAAAAACCCGCTAATCCCAAATCCAATTATGCCGTTGTTGGGCTATATTTTTATCCCAATAAGGTAGTTGAAATTGCTAAAAGCATCAAACCATCTGCAAGAGGCGAGTTAGAAATTACTTCGGTAAACCAGAAATTCTTAGATGACGGAGAGCTCCAAGTTCAACTACTTGGAAGAGGATTTGCATGGCTAGATACCGGAACACACGATTCACTTTCAGAAGCCTCAACATTTATAGAAGTGTTAGAAAAACGTCAAGGACTAAAAATCTCCTGTTTAGAAGAAATTGCTTGGCGCAACAAATGGATTAGCGATGATCAATTATTAGAATTAGCCGAACCCATGAGTAAAAATGAGTATGGGCAATATTTGCAAAAATTAGTAAAAGGAAGAAAAGTTGAAGGAGAAGGAGAAAGAATAGGGGTCGGAGAAGGAGAAATTGAAGAGAGAAAAGGAAAAGGAATCAAAAAAACTGAGGAGGTGAAAAAAGTAAGCTAAATGAATATCTCAACTAAACCAAACAAAACAATCCTCATAACCGGCGGCGCGGGCTTCATTGGCTCCCACCTAATCCGCCTCTTTGTCAATAAGTATCCACACTACAAAATTATCAATCTTGATAAACTAACTTACGCGGGAAACTTGGCAAATTTAAAAGATATAGAAGACAAACCCAACTACCTTTTCATAAAAGGTGACATCTGCGATGAATCCCTTGTACAAGAGATATTCACAGAACAACAACCCGATGGAGTAATACATCTTGCCGCAGAAAGTCATGTTGATAGAAGCATAAAAGATCCTTTTCTTTTTGCAAAAACCAATGTATTGGGCACATTAAATTTACTGCAAGCAGCTAAAGAATACTGGAAAGATGATTATAGCAACAAGCTATTTTATCATGTTTCCACAGATGAGGTATATGGAGCTTTGGAATTTGATGACACTCTGTTTACAGAAGAAACCGCCTACGACCCTCACAGCCCCTATTCAGCTTCCAAGGCAGCATCAGACCATTTCGTAAGAGCATATCACGACACTTACGGATTGCCATATGTTATATCAAACTGCTCAAACAATTATGGAGCATATCAGTTTCCTGAGAAATTAATTCCACTATTTATACACAACATCTGCAACAATAAACCCCTGCCTGTATATGGTAAGGGCGAAAATGTGCGCGATTGGCTTTATGTAGTAGACCATGCAAGAGCAATTGATATGAT
>CAZYGE010000118.1:0-1913 GCA_964647535.1 uncultured Proteiniphilum sp. | reverse complement strand
TTTAAGCCGCAAATCTCTTGATGAAGTTTGTTGGGATTCACTTCTTTCAAGCTACTCACTCTTAAATAACCGGCTTTTTGTAAAACTTCAACCCACTCTGCAGGTATACCTATTTGAGTGTAGTCTGACACCTTATCTCTTTTTATTTTTTTCTCCGGACGCATCAATGGAAATAACAAAACTTCCTGTATAGATGTTTGCCCGGTAAGCAACATTGTTAATCTGTCCATCCCAATTCCCATACCAGAAGTTGGTGGCATACCATACTCCAGAGCACGCAAGAAATCCTGATCTATAAACATGGCCTCATCATCACCTTTTTCAAGCAATCCAACTTGCTCTTCAAAACGATTGCGCTGATCAATTGGGTCATTCAACTCCGTATAAGCATTTGCTAACTCCTTACCGTTTATCATAAGCTCAAAGCGCTCGGTCAGCTCCGGGTTATCTCTATGTCTTTTGCAAAGTGGCGACATTTCAATAGGATAGTCAATTATAAATGTAGGTTGAATATATTTACCCTCTGCCTTCTCGCCAAATATTTCATCAATAAGCTTCCCTTTACCCATCGTTTCATCCTGCTCAACACCCAGTTCTTTACAAACCTCACGCAGCTGATTTTCATTCATTCCGTTAATATCAATGCCGGTGTGATCTTTAATAGCATCAATCATTGTAACGCGTTTGTAGGGAGCCTTAAAATCTATCTCATTTTCGCCAACCTTCACCTTTGTTGTGCCAAGCACTTTCAGCGCAACATGCTCAAGCATCTGCTCGGTAAACTCCATCATCCATTTATAATCGGTGTATGCAACATAAATCTCCATCACCGTAAACTCAGGATTGTGAGTTCTATCCATTCCCTCATTTCTAAAATTTCGAGAGAACTCATACACACCATCAAAGCCACCTACTATCAAACGTTTCAGGTAAAGCTCGTTAGCAATCCTTAGATATAAATCGATATCCAATGCATTCAGGTGAGTTATAAAAGGCCTTGCTGCTGCACCACCGGGAATACTCTGTAGAACCGGAGTATCAACCTCAAGGTAACCTCTTGCATCAAAGAAATCCCTCATCGCATCAAATATGCGAGTTCTTTTAACAAATATATCTTTAACACCTTCGTTTACAAGGAGGTCTACGTATCGTTGCCTGTATCTTAGCTCAGGATCGCTAAACTTATCAAAAGTTACCCCATCCTTCGTCTTCACAACAGGAAGCGGCTTTAATGATTTAGACAGGAGTGTAATCGACTCAGCATGTACTGAAATCTCGCCCATTTTAGTTCTGAAAACAAAACCTTTAATCCCCACGAAATCACCAATATCAAGGTGTTTCTTAAAGAAGGTATTGTAATAATCTTTATTTTCGCCCGGGCAAATATCATCACGGGTAACATATATCTGAATTCGTCCTTTAGAATCCATCAGTTCCATAAATGATGCTTTTCCCATAATCCGACGACTCATTATTCGTCCTGCTATGCTCACCTCGCGGCGCTCGGCATCATCCTCAAATTCATTTTTTATATCGATTGAATAGGCGCTTATATCATATCCTGAAGCGGGATAAGGCTCAATACCGCTTTGTCTCAATTCTTCCAGACTCTCACGGCGTATAATTTCCTGTTCGCTAAGTTCTAAATTGTGCATAAGTAGTGTAAAATTACAACTTTCTTTAGTTTATAAAATCATACAAAAGTACAAAATTATAACGATAAAGTGTAAGTTTTTCTTTTTCTGGTATAATACGCGTTTTTCAGGGTTGTAAAGGATCAGTTACAAATCTAAATTTATCGTTTTTTAAAATCTAAATCTTCTCCTTCATAATAATAATAATAATGCCCTGGCATGTTTTCGATTAAATTATGTACCTGTCTCTTTAGCTTGTAGTATACTCTCTATATGAGT
>CAZYGE010000117.1:0-2054 GCA_964647535.1 uncultured Proteiniphilum sp. | reverse complement strand
TCACATTAATTATAAGCTACTAAAC
Source organism: uncultured Proteiniphilum sp. (assembly GCA_964647535.1). Lineage (GTDB taxonomy): Bacteria > Bacteroidota > Bacteroidia > Bacteroidales > Dysgonomonadaceae > Proteiniphilum. Next base: position 2,029 of record CAZYGE010000117.1, on the reverse strand, counting down.
TGTCTTAAATCTAAATTAGGATCAATCCTTTGAGGCGTATATAAAAGCTCATCCCAAGTTATTTTCTCCTGACGCGAGGCTGCTTCTCTACCTAAAATAGCAGTAAGAGTAGATTTACTACCCGACTCTAATTGATTCAAATAATTTCCACTTGTTATACTATCAATAAACGCCTTCCCTTTGTTAAGGTCAGCATCATCCAAAGATGAAGAGCTTAAACCTTGCGCAATTGATTCGGGGGTAAGTTCAGATGCGGCGCGTACTACACCCGAATCCCACTCTTTTTCTCCATTAATGAAAACACCACCGCTGTAATGCGCTTCGGCAATACCTTTTGTTCCAACAAATCTTGCACATACATCACCAAATACATCACCAAATTTAGATGACTGAACTCCCACATTAATATCACCCGGATATTTATAAATTACTTGATAGTTTGTCCACGCATTTCCAAAATCCGGTCCACCTTTTCTTCCACCTAATCCAATGGCATATAAAGGAGTTGTGCCCAAAGCCCAATTACATACATCCAGCATATGAATTGCCTGATCTAAATAACATCCACCGGATATTTCATGAAAATGATAATGATTTCTAATTCTCATCTCGTCATAAGACATTCCTTCATGAGGAATTATTTCGGCACCGGATGAGAAATAATAAAGTTGCACCGAAACTATTTCACCTATATCACCTCTTTTCACCCTGTTTACCATCTCTATATATGGTGTAGCGTAACGTATTTGAAAACCGTCAAATGCTGATAGACTCCCTTTAATATCTTTTGATAAACCAATTACTTGAGTGCATCCCTCTGCATCTACTGCAGATGGTTTTTCGCAAAAGACATGCTTGCCTGCTGCCACCGTATCACTTAAAATTTGAGGATGCGAATAACCGGGAGAAGTAATTATAACTGCATCAACATCATTTCTTTCGAGTAGTCTGAGATAAGCATCATGTCCCACGTAAATACTGGATTTTGAGATATTAGCAACCCCTTTTTTCCTATTTATTTCATTTGCAAGTTTTGCCCATTCTTGAGTTTTATCCTCAAAAAGATCGGCAAGTGCCGTAATTTGTATATTACTGCTCTCGGCCATGCTACCAATTACACCTCTAGCACGCGAACCACAGCCAACTATTCCTATTCTTACGGCAGAATTATTATTAGAACCAAATGCTAGACCCGGTTTCAAAAAGCTAACTGCCGATAGCGCAGATGCGCTTTTTATAAAACTCCTTCTGTTCATAGTAATTTATTTAATAAGAGTGTTTCTAGAATTTATTTGAAGATTGACGAATTAATTTTTTCTAAAAACAAATTTACATAAAATAATATGGATAAACTAAATTAAGGAAAACAGCGTGCGCTAATAGGATTAAATTTAAATGGACATACATAGCATCTAAGCTAAGATTTATATATAATTACTTTATATTTACTATATAGTAACCATATCATTATATAAGGTGAGTATATGGAGAGTATATAGAGACTATAAGGAGGCTATATAGAGAACAAAGACTTAAACCTCATAATTACTCGGTGTTTTCTAAAAATGTTAATAAACAGACAACTTAGAATTAAATACACTATATTTGCACGAGAACAAGCACATCGTATTTTGATAAGAAAGCTACTATCGCTGTTTTTCTGTCTTTTCATCATTGGTTTTAATAATTCATGTAGAAAAGCTGGGGATAAACTTCTATTTGATAAACTCACCACGTGGGATAAACAGATAGAAAGGGAGCCTTATGCAATTTCGGATAGTTTGGAAGCAGTAAATTATTCTTCCATGAGTCGTTCTACCAGAGCTTATTACAATCTCTTGAAAGTTATTTCGGATGATAAGACTTATGTTAATTTCACAAGTGATTCCTTGATTAATAATGTAACCGACTATTATAGGAACAATGACCCTAAAAACATAAACTATATACGTGCACTTGCATATAAAGGAATTGTAAGAACGCGTATGGGGGTGAAAGACAGCACTGTTTATGAGCCTTTGAGAGAAGC
>CAZYGE010000116.1:0-2277 GCA_964647535.1 uncultured Proteiniphilum sp. | reverse complement strand
TCTTCAGAAGTAATAAACGGACGCTCAATTTTTGCCCAGTTCAATAGATTTAGAAAGAATTTATCATTATTTGGTACTATTTCGCTAAAGTTTGCCATACCTAGATATGATCCGGCAAGCATTGCTTCACCCTTCCCGTAATTTGAACTTACAATTGCGGGTTTACCTTCAGATGTAGTAGCTAAAATTTTGGCATTACTGTTATCCAAGAGTTTTACTGACTGTGAATACAAGGCTCCTTTTAGTTCGCTACCAGAATTAAATCCATCAATAGCAGGGTGGTCCACCTCGTTTAATGTAAAGATTACATTATCTCTCATTCTCACTTCATCTTCTCTGGCACCAAAAATATTATGCATACCCAACCCGGGGATAATTTCCGATGCAAATCCACGATTATCGTTCCAGCCAAACCTTGCTTCGGCAAGTACATAACCTCCATTCTTTACGAATTCTCTCAGACCTTTAGCAGCATCTTCTGTAAACATAATAGGATAGGGTAGTATTATAAGTTTATACTGCGAAAGTTCATGATTCTCTATATGTTCCCTATGGATAAAATCAACGGGCACATTATGATTAGCAAAAGATTGATAGTAACCTATTAATGATTGACTCATTGCGGCAGGGTAATCACGGCGTTGCATGCCTCCCACCATTTGAGTTAAGGGGTTATACACAATCCCTACTTCAGCCTTTGAAGGCAATCCATTCAGGAATAGATCCTGATTTCGGTTTACCACATCCGCAATTTTACCTGCATTAAGAGAACGTTCTGTTAATGTACCATCCAGATTTATCAAGCCATATCCACCTGCTTCATAGCCTGTTGACATAGGGTAATAGGCATATATATTTACACCTTTAGCCCCTTTTGCAATTGCAGACCATGCCCAGATAGAATGATCGTTTGAGGTTACAGGATCACTAATCAGTAATGAAATAGTACCCAAACCTCCTTGTAATTCACCAACGTACCAACCTCCGCTTTCTCGGTTTGCACTTCTGGTAAAATCCATTACTGTGCGAAGGGTTGTAGTTGACCATGCTCCTTCAGGTCTGTTGTGCTTTGGATATATTGATACCCCATAATAGTCAAGTGGGCGCGCCATAAGAAAATCGTCAGTTGCACCTGCACCTACGTGTGGCGATTGAAATAGTGAAGCACCAACAGCATGAGCGGTTATAAGACTTGTTGGGTCTACTTCACGAATGGCATTATACCTTGCTTGCATATCACCTACTAGCTTTTCATAAATAAAAGTTTTCCAATCAATAAAATCCGTATAACTGAGTATTGTACTGAATCTGGGTGCTTCAACTTGATTCCAGTTAGTGAAATTACGATACCATGCAGTATTTAAATTATCAATAGTCTGGTATTTATCTTTAAGCCAGTTTCTAAATCTATTTTGCGTGCCATCGCAGAAACAGAATTGAATATTTGGCACATAATCCAACGAAGCCCAGTTTATAATATGCGGTTCACTCCACAAATCCCATCCAAACAAGTTTGGATATTTATTGGCTACTCTAGCAGTTTCTTTATAAAAATTAAGAATAGCCTCTTCAACCTCTCTGTTGTCCATGCAAGCTCCTGGAGCAGATTGCGGAACAACAATATCACCACTTTGAGCTTCAAACAAAGCGTGAGAGAAATTTTGAGCTACCCAATCCGGAGCCGAATCAACATAAACTTGTATAAAGACTCTAAGTCCCACTTCTTCGGCAAGGTTCATCAGTAATTCCAGATTTTCAAAATTATATATTCCCGGTTCTGGTTCACAAGTAGCCCATTCAACCCAAGTTCTTACTGTATTGAATCCCAGATCCTTAATTTGCTGCAAATCTGCTCTCCATTCCGTTTCGGAAGATTCTGTCAATTTGCTAAGCATTGGTGCACGCGCTTTTCCACCACTGTACCAAACCGAAAATGGAAAGAAATCTTTTTCTATGTTTTCGTTATTAATTTTAATTTGCCCATTTGTGGATAAGATTGAACATACTACTAAAAATAATATTAGTAGACTTCGTATTTTCATTTTCATTTTATTATAGATTAAATTTTTATTTCAATTAAATTTTTAAATTTATCCCTGCACTATCTTTGTTAATATTGATTTTTTTCACTTCTATGATGCCATATACAACGTTCAGGCTGGCTTTACCCGAAATGTACTCAATTGTACCAAAACCAGTTTCAGTGCAAATAAAACATTTAAAATCGCCTATTCGAGAGTTTATATGTAATGTTTTGTCTACAGCATCGTAGAATAT
>CAZYGE010000115.1:0-2514 GCA_964647535.1 uncultured Proteiniphilum sp. | reverse complement strand
AAAAAACAAGATTCAAAATAACTAATAGATATATTCACCATGGCAAATTTATCAAGAAGAAAATTCTTAAAAAGCTCAGCATTAGGAGTTGCAGGACTTACTATAGTTCCAAATAAAGTATTAGGCAGCTCATTTGGACATACTTCTCCCAGCGATAAGCTTAATATTGCAGGAATCGGAGTGGGTGGAATGGGTAGACGTAATTTGTCTAACATGAACTCTGAGAACATCGTTGCGCTTTGTGATGTGGACATTAGATATGCTTCAAAAACATTTGATGATTATCCAAAAGCAAAGCAGTTTAAAGATTGGAGAGAAATGCTGGATAAAATGGGTAAATCAATTGATGCCATAATGGTTGCAACACCAGATCATACTCATGCCGGTGTAGCTGCACATGCTATGACGCTTGGGAAACATGCATATGTTCAAAAGCCCTTAACCCATAGTGTTTATGAGTCTAGACTGCTGACTAATCTGGCCAAAAAACATAAGGTTGCTACTCAAATGGGTAATCAAGGTAACTCTTTCGATTGGTGCAGAGAGCTAGCAGAGTGGGTTCAATCGGGAGTCATTGGAGATGTTTATGAAGCACACTGTTGGACAGATCGTCCTATTTGGCCCCAAGGATTAGCAGAACCAAAAGGTGGTATGACAATTCCAAAAACTTTAGACTGGGATCTATTTTTAGGACCCGCGCAAAAACGTCCATATGATTCTGCATATACACCTTGGAACTGGAGAGGTTTTTGGGATTTTGGAACAGGAGCTCTTGGAGATATGGCATGTCATATTATGGATCCTTTATATTGGGCGCTTGATTTAAAATACCCAACGAGTGTTTCGGCAAGCTCAACTATATCAAATCTATACTCACCACCTCAGGCACAAATTGTAACATACAAATTTCCGGAACGTGCGCCGAAAGGCAATGTGAAAATGCCTGAATTAAAAGTGTTATGGTACGATGGCGGGCTACTGCCTAACAGACCCGAGGAGCTAAAAGATGGGGAAATGATGGGAGACTCTAATGGAGGTATCATTTTGGTAGGCACCAAAGGGAAAATAATGACCGGCTGCTATGGAATGAACCCTACTCTACTTCCTGCTTCAAGAATGGATTACTTTAAGAAACCCGAACCCACTATTGCACGTGTAGAAGGTGGTAACGGAAATATATGGTCTACTAACGCTCACGAGCAAGATTGGATTAGAGCATGTAAAGAATCTCCGGAAAACAGAGTTGAATCAACTTCTAACTTCGAGTTCTCAGGACCATTTAATGAAATGGTAGTTATGGGCGTGCTTGCAACCAGACTTTCCGGATTGCAAGGATTACAAAGAGAACTGCAATGGGACGGCGATAATATGCAATTCACAAACATCTCAAATACTGATAAAATAAAAATTGTCACTGTAGATAACTACGAGGTGATTGACGGCAATCCCAAATTTGACCGCAGATTTGAGGAGTTTAATGCATTGGAAATGGCAAATGAGTGGATCAAACACACTTATCACAATGGTTTTGATTTACCTGATATGCCAAAAGTGTAATATGATAATTTAAATTATCTGATAAAAATCAATAGAAACAAAATTAAACGAGATGAAATTCAAAAAGATAAATAAAGCACTATTCAGTCTTATCATTTTCTCTTCTTTGTTACTTGGCTTTTCTTGTAATAATACAAGTAATACTTCTGAAAAAGGGAATATAGCTGAAGAACAAGGGAGCCTAGCTGAAGAAACCCTCAACTGGAAGCTTTCTATGCAATCATACACATTTCATCTGTTTACTGTGCCCGAAGCACTTGATAAAACAGCTGAGCTAGGATTAGATTACATAGAAATATATCCGGGTCAAAGAATGGGTGCTGAGTTTGACGATGCCGTATTTGGATATAATCTTAATGCTGAACAGAGAGAACAGTTAAAACAAATGGCAGAATCTAAAGGAGTAAAGATAATATCTTCAGGAGTTTGGACTGCCGGCAGTGATGAATGGACTCAAATATTTCCATTTGCAAAAGATATGGGTATGGAGTTTATCAGTGCAGAACCCGCCAAAGCAGACTGGGATGTAGTTGAAAAACTTGCCGAAGAATATGACATCAAAGTGGCTGTTCATAATCACCCTAACGAAAACTCATACTGGAAGCCTGAGATTTTACTTGAACATATTGGAAACAGAAGCCCCTTACTTGGATCTAGTGCTGATGTGGGGCATTACAAAAGAATGGAAGTAGAACCGATTTCTTCTCTAAAAAAGCTAGAGGGAAGAATCATTTCACTTCATTTTAAAGATATTGCACCTGAAGGGACGGAAGACAAATTCGAAGATGTGGTTTGGGGAACAGGCATACTTAATGTGAAAGGTATGCTCGAAGAACTGAAAAGACAAAACTTTGAAGGTTACTTTACAATTGAGTATGAAGCCAATTGGGAAAACAATCTGCCACAGATTAAAGAATCTATAGATTATTTTAATCAATCTGTGGAAGAGATTAGTAA
>CAZYGE010000114.1:0-2610 GCA_964647535.1 uncultured Proteiniphilum sp. | reverse complement strand
CTGTTTATCAAAACACTCTATTAACTCGTATTGTTGAGAGTACAAATTGGTTAGCTGAAAACAGACTCTCAGTTAGATTTGCGCCGGTAACAGATACAACTTTGGTTAATACTGAGTTCATTTATGAGTCTGAGTCGGATATTTATGATACTATGATTATTACTCCAGATATGGATAGTGTTGTAATTGAGGATTTTCCTAGAGGTCAACTCAAATATAGATCTACATTTAAGCCTCATCCAAATGCTTTAGATACTTTTAATAGTAGGTATGATTCAATCTATGTAAAAGGTCTTCCTGTTGAACTTGATAAATCTGATTGGACAATTACCGCATCAAGTTTCGATAACAGATCTGGAGCAAGTTATCGACCACCAATTAACTTATTAGATAACAATAGGGCAACTATATGGGTGAATCAAATAGGAGCAGCTTTCTCTTATCCTCATTGGGTGGAAGTTGATATGCAAGAGGTACTTGAGATTGAGGGTTTAACTCTACAGCCGCGTCAGAATGATAGTGCCGCAAGACCTAAAACTGCCGAGATGCAAACAAGTATTGATGGAGAAGACTGGGTGTCTCATGGCGATTATTTTATTGATAACATAAATGATAACCAGTTCTTTGAATTTAGTGAACCACCTGTAAGTGCTCGATTCTTTAAGATAATTATTAAAGAACCACATAGAGCTGATAATAACGTTGCTGTTGCAGAGGTTGGTGCATACACAAGATAAATCAATTGAATGATGTTGAAAAAGTATTCAGAATTATTTTTATATTTCTTTTTTATCTTCACCTTGCTATCTTGTGGTAGCGAGGGGAAGATAGAAGAAGATATCATACCTCCACCTCAAGAAGAAGAGGAGCAGGATCCTCCTGTAGAAGATAAATATTTTACCAATCCTGTATGGTCCCGTGGTGCTGATCCATGGGTTTCACAAGAGGATGGAAAATACTATTTTACATATACAGCAGGAGGATCGCTAACTGTTTATGAGATTGAAAGGATATCAGATTATTTTGAGGGTGATAATTTCAAACAGCATTCAATTTGGAGACCACCAAGTGGTACAATGTATTCGCATAACCTCTGGGCACCGGAGCTACACAAAATAGACGGAAAGTGGTATGCCTACATTGCCGCGGATGATGGAGTTAATAGGAATCACAGGATGTACGTTCTTGAATATTCAGGCTCACGATTGTCAAGAGGAGGAGATTGGGTGCTAAAAGGAAAGCTAACCGATCCTACAGATTTCTGGGCTATTGATGGTACGATATTGGAGCACAATGATCAGCTTTATACGATATGGTCAGGATGGCCATCGTTAACAAACTCTACTCAGCATCTTTATATTGCTAAGATGTCTGATCCTTGGACAATTGAGGGTGAAAGAGTATCGATATCCAGCCCCGAATATTCGTGGGAGAAAAAAGGAGGGCAAATAAACGAGGGTCCGGCAGTAATTAAAAATAGTGAAGGCGATGTTTTTATAACCTATTCAGGAAGTGGCTATTGGGTTGATGATTATTGCCTTGGACTATTACAGCTTAAACCTGATGGAGACCCAATGGTTAAATCCGATTGGATAAAATATGATGAGCCCATCCTTACTCGTAATGATGAAGGTGGAGTATTTGGTCCCGGTCATAATGGATTTTTTAAATCACCAGACGGAACCGAAGATTGGATTGTTTATCATGCAAGGAACTTGCCAGACGGTGGAAGCACCAACTATAGAAATACAAGAATACAAAAAGTGTTGTGGGATGATGAGGGTAAGCCTTATTTTGAGGAGGCAGTTCCAATTGGAGAAGAGATTGAAAGACCTTCGGGAGAATGATTTAAAATAAAATAACATTCAGTTTACTGCATAGGATCAGGCTTTTACGAATTGTTACAAAGATTCTATATTTATAATACTTTGCCTACTTGCAATGCAAATTTAGTATTGTAGTATGCAAATAAACTGCTTTTGATTCACATCAAAGTATATTAGTTTTGTTACGTAGTTGTTTCATTAATGATAATATCAAACTATTAAAAAACCATCTAATGAAACATGCTTAGATAAACTTGAAACTATTAAAAATGATGAGAAAGAATCACAAATTAATCTTAGCTAACTTGATTATCGCCTTTATTATGGGGATTATCGGTGTAAATGCTCAAACTAACACGCAGCGCAGCGTAGGTGGCGTTGTTACGGATGCAGATGGCATCCCCCTTATTGGGGTAACAGTTGTTGAAGAAGGAACTACCTCCGGTACTATCACCAATATTGATGGTGAGTATGAACTAAATATCCGGGGTGACCAAGCTACACTTGTATTTTCTTATATAGGTTTCGAAACAGTTGAGATCGAAGTTGCTTCAGGTGTAAGTCAGCTCGACATAGTTCTTCAAGAAGATACGCAACTTCTTGACGAATTAGTGGTAATTGGATACGGTACAGTTCGTAAGAGAGACCTCACCGGGTCTGTTGCAAGTATAGGGGGTGAAGTCATTGAAAGTACAGTAGCAACCAACGTTGTCGATTACCTAAAAGGTGGTATTGCCGGTGTAAATATTGGCGTAAGTAACAATGCAAGTGGTGGCGGAAGTAT
>CAZYGE010000113.1:0-2624 GCA_964647535.1 uncultured Proteiniphilum sp. | reverse complement strand
CGTCCCGCTTTAGTAGAAGGTTTTGAAGCAATGGGAATGGATATTCGCGAAGCTTCGCATCAGGATATGCGATCACTTGCATGTGCACAGTGCCATGTTGAGTATTATTTTACACCTGAAGGTAAGTACCTTATTTTCCCTTGGGAAAACGGTCTAACCATGGAGGGCGCAGAGCAGTATTACGACAGCATTCAGTTTGCAGACTTTACGCATGCATTGAGTAGAGCACCAATGATTAAGGCGCAACATCCCGATTATGAAATATACAAAACAGGTATTCACGCACAAAGAGGTGTTTCTTGTGCAGATTGTCATATGCCATATGTTTCTGAAGGTGGTGTAAAGCATAGCAGCCATCATATCAGAAGTCCGCTTGCAAGCATCAACAACACTTGTCAGGTTTGTCATAGAGAATCTGAAGAAGATATTCGCAATGCTGTATATGAGCGTCAGCGTAGTGCATCTCAAATTCGCGATCTTGTGGAAAAAGAGCTTGCAGCTGCCCACCTTGAGGCACAGTTTGCATGGGAAAATGGTGCAACAGAGGCTCAAATGAGCAATGTATTACAGCTTATCCGTCAGTCGCAATGGCGTTGGGATTATGCGGTAGCATCGCACGGAGGTGCTTTTCACTCTCCTGTTGAGTTCCACAGAATTCTTGCACAAGGTTTGGATCGTGCACATAAAGCACGTTTTGAAATTGCTCAGGTGCTTGCAGACCTAGGTCATACCGGTAGTGTTCAGCTTCCGGATATTTCTACAAAAGCTAAAGCACAGCAATATATAGGATTGGATATAGATCAGGAGAGAGGTGATAAAGATAATTTCCAGAAGACTGTTGTACCGCAATGGCTTGAAAAAGCGAAAACGAATAGTCGTCTATTTAGTTCAAAATAGTTTTTAATTAATGAGTAATTCAACCCGAAAGATATGGGAGCAGCCATGGGGGTATATTGAAGGTTTTGTAGTTGCGTTAGGTGTTGTAATGGCAGGTTTAATGCTACAACTAACCATCGGAAACATCAACCCCACCCTGTTTGCTTCACCACTTAATTTAATCTTGGGAGCCCTATTTGTAATAGGGCTTCTTGTTGTACACTTTTTTGCAGGCAAAAACAGAATTGTAAGATGGCTTTCCGGTGTGTATTCTACCATACCATCAATTGCAGTTCTTGTTATATTGTGTGTTATTTTGGGAGTGCTGCCTCAGTTTTCTTTTGATACACCAAAGGAACATTTGCCACCCAATATATTTTCCTCTTTAGGATGGCATAATATGACCACCTCTTGGCCATTTATTCTTTCATGTTTCTATTTGCTCATAATACTGGGGTTCACCACATTAAAACGCACTAGGCAAAAGCAAACGTGGCGAGATATTGGTTTTTATTTAAATCATCTTGGGTTATTTATTGCTCTTCTTGGGGGGATTCTTGGTAGTGCAGATTTAGTGAGACTCACTATGACAGTGCAGGAAGGCAACGTGGAGTGGAGAGCGTTGGATAACAAGAATGATATAAAGGAATTAAATTTGGCTATTCAGCTAGACACCTTTATTATTGAAGAGTATCAGCCTAAACTAGTTGTAATTGAAGGTGAAACGGGCAGAATGCTACCCGCTGAGAGACCCGTAAGCTATATGGTTGAAGAGACAGGCAAGACAACTACGCTGGCAGGTATAACTATTGAAATATTGGATTATATTCCTGATGCTGTAATTTTCAGAGATAGTACATTTTCAAATGTTGTTCCCATGAAAATGGACGGAGCAACGGCAGCTGTTAAAGTGAAAGCTTCAAAACCCGGTATGGATACACCGGTTGAAGGCTGGGTAACAAACGGAAGCTATCTTTTTCCTCACAGCTTGCTACAGGTTGATGATATGGTTAGCATAGCAATGCCTCCACAAGAAGTGAAGAAATACAGTTCTTATGTTACGCTTTTTACCGAAGATGGGCTAACCAGGAATGCAGTAATAGAAGTAAATAAACCTCTGTCAATAGATAATTGGATGATATATCAATACAGTTATGATGATTCGATGGGGAAATATTCAGATACTTCCGTTTTTGAGTTGGTTAGAGATCCCTGGCTTAAGGTAGTTTATATCGGGATATTTATGCTGATGGCGGGAGCACTTTTCATTTTTATTGCAGGACCTAAACAGGATAATAAAACAGGACCTAAACAGAGTATTAGAATATGACTTGGGATTCTTTCATATATTTCGCAATTGCTGCGGTACTATTATGGGTGGCCGGAGCAGCTTTGGCATATAGAAACAAAGGCAAGATTTTGCCTTCACTGCTTACTACAGCAGGCTTAATTATATTTGCTGTGTTTATTACGGGTTTATGGATTTCACTGGAGAGACCTCCCCTCAGAACTATGGGAGAGACTCGTCTTTGGTACTCCTTTTTTCTTCCTGTAGCAGGGTTACTCACCTATTTACGATGGAACTACAAGTGGATACTATCATTTACCACAATTCTTTCTACCGTATTTATCATTGTGAATATTGCAAACCCCGATATTCATAATAAGGTTCTGATGCCTGCATTGCAGAGTCCATGGTTCTCACCACATGTGATTATTTATATGTTTTCTTATGCTATTCTGGGAGC
>CAZYGE010000112.1:0-2630 GCA_964647535.1 uncultured Proteiniphilum sp. | reverse complement strand
GCAAAGGAGTCTGAGTTATTTCCGGAATAGATAGTAATATCATATTTAGGTGTTTTTGATGAATTGTTATTGTCGTCAAACTTATAGCTATCAAAAAAAAGCTCCCTAATCGTTTTATTGTTTAACCTTTTCCTGCTCAACTCATTCAAAAATGGATTTTCGGAATTAGTGACCGGTAAAAGAGCAAATCTAGCCGTGTGAGTAAATTTATTCTCATTACTGTCAGAACTGTCAATATATGTTGAACTAACCAAGCTCAAATCCACTTCACTCAATTGGTCACCTTCCGTAAAAATAATTTCAATATTTGGGTTATATTTCTCATATTCATTAGCCCATTTTTCTGCAAGAGGTGCGGCAAATCGGCTACTCTCTATAATTATAACCTCTTTATTATCATTAGATGCACTGGCAAGCTGAACTATACCTGCTGATATCATGAATGTCATTACAAACTGAATTAACCTAAAATGTTTCATCGTCAAACTTTATTAAATGTTTATTCAAAAAAAACTCCTCCGATAGTCGTATCGGAGGAGTTCAATTATTTATATATTTCTTTCTGCTTACTCTATACCGATACTGCAATCTTTTATGGGCATACACATGTCCATAGTAAGGCAACACATCATAGATGTTGTATATTTGTAAGCTTTAATGTCTTTAAAAAAATCTTTCACTATAAATGTATTTTGTTTTGTTTTCTTTACTGAAATCAAAGATAGATTATCTTTAATCAGACAAACAACAAAATGTAATGTTTTTTTGCTTTTTGATAACAAAATACCATAAACGTGGTATGCTTTGCATTATAAATTCTATATTTGTAAAGCTAAGCGAGTCATAAAAAGTAAATTTTAAGAACCCCCCATAAGACTTTATTAAGTGAACCAATATATATTAATCATGAATTATAAATCAATTATCAAAACATTCACATTTTGTCTTCTATTAGGAATAACACTTTCAGCATTTATCGCATGCGATGGTAAAAGACCAAAAAAAGAATTTGAAACATTTCAAGAGATGCCGGATCCTACTGGTGATACGCTGTCAGACTGGTCTCATGTGCCTGCCGGCATACAAGCATCTTTTATTACTATCGACGAAAGAATTCCTAAATCAGTTGCACCTGAAGTGAAAACAAACAAGAGCGTAAAAGTAGCCGGATGGAAAGGCGAAAAAGTCTCTGCTCAACTACTGCTGTGGTCTGCTAACGATGTAGAACAGATTGAAATTGAATTCGATAATTTTGAATCAGAAGAAAGTTCGCTACCTGCATCATCTGCCCAAGCGAGGTTTGTGCGATATGTAATGACAGACGAGTTTGCAGAGGGATGTGGTTATCGCAAGCCCGAAGATTTTGCCGCTTCTCTATCGGCCGACATGCTCGACAATTTAGATAATTTCAATATTGAAGCTCAAACTGCACGTCCTGTTTGGTTAACATTCAGTATACCTGCCGATGCTGAACCGGGTATTTATAAAGGCAACCTCAACCTGTATGCCCATAGAGATTTCGTAGATAACTATGAAATTGAGATTGAGGTTGTTAATCAACTTCTGCCCGAACCTTCTGAGTGGGCATACCATCTTGACTTATGGCAACATCCTACAGCCGTTGCACGTGTACATAATCTTGAATTATGGAGCGATGCTCATTTCGAAAAGATGAGACCTTTAATGCAAATGCTTGCAGATGCAGGTCAAAAGGTTATTACTGCTACTCTAAATAAAGACCCATGGAACAATCAATGCTATGATGCATATGCAGATATGATTATATGGACAAAAAACACCGATGGAAGCTGGACTTTCGACTATTCTGTCTTTGATAAATGGGTTGAGTTTATGCTAGATTTGGGTATTGATGAAATGATAAACTGCTACTCACTACTTACATGGAACAATCAGATGCATTATAATGACATGGAGACAAAAGAATTGGTCACCCTTGAGCTGAAAGCTCAGTCTGATGAATATACAGAGCTTTGGAGTGTTTTCCTAGAAGACTTCACTCGTCACCTCAGTCAAAAAGGTTGGTTAGAAATAACCAATATAGCAATGGACGAGCGTGCTCCTGCCGACATGCAAGCCGCAATGAAAGTCTTAGAAAGTGCTGCTCCTGAACTAGGCATCTCTCTTGCAGATAACCACAAGAGCTACCAACAATACCCCGGTATAAAAGATATCAGTGTGGGTGCATCAAGCAGAGTTGATGCAGAAGACATTGCCCAACGAAGAGCAAATGATTTGGTAACTACATGGTATGTTTGCTGTGCCGACCCCTTTGCAAATATGTTCACATTCTCTGCTCCTGCCGAAGCTGTTTATGCAGCATGGTACACTGTAGCAGCCGATTTTGACGGAATGTTACGCTGGGCATATAACTCCTGGGTAGAAAACCCACTTACCGACTCTCGTTTCAGACAATGGCCTGCAGGCGATACCTATATGGTATATCCCGATGCACGTAGCTCCATACGCTTTGAAAGACTTATAGAAGGTATTCAAGATGCAGAGAAGATAAGGATATTGCGTAAGCAGTATAGTGATGCAAACACGTCTGAGTCACTTGCCAAATTGAATAAGTTGGAAGAGACAATTGCGACGTTTAATACGCTTGAACC
>CAZYGE010000111.1:0-2717 GCA_964647535.1 uncultured Proteiniphilum sp. | reverse complement strand
TAAAAATGAAATTTGTTTTATGAGATTATTCAAAAAAAAGTGCAACTTGTTGCTAACAAATCGCACTTAAAGTATAAAAACAACTTAAAACCTAACTCACCTCATTTCCACAAAAGCCGTTTCTAAGCCTTCTGCAGATGCCGCAACAATATTTACTTCTCCTTTTTTAATTAGCTTTATTATAGCTCTCCCATTATAAGCTTGAACTTTTTTAGCAGCATCAGAAGTACCCATATTTTCCACTAGATGACCATCGCCAAGTGAATTAAAGCGCAGTACTTTGGATGAAGTAAGGCATCTAACACCGTTCTCGTCAGTAAATTCAGCTTCAAGCCATGCATACTCAGAAGTTTCTTCTACAATTTTAATGTTGATATTGGCTTCTTCTCCAAACTTTCGTGTTTCGTAATAAAAATTTATTTCGTCTGTTACGGTTTCGCCGTCTTTCGTTGCAACTACTTTTACATTGTTTTCTCCATTTTCAAATGGAGTGTCCCATCTGAGTCCTGCGGCAGGGAAATCTTGACTATCTCTATTTTTTTTGCCCAAACTCTTACCGTTTAAAAATAGTTCCGCTTCGCTACAGTTAGAATAAACCTTAAGGGTTTTCATTTCACCCTCTTCTCCCCAACGAATAGGCCAGTTGTGTCCGAATATTCTTGCCATAGGATTTTCTGTCCAATATGATTGGAATACGTAAAACGCCTCTTTTTTTGTGAAATCGCGTTCCACAACCCCTTTTTGGTTCATATATGGAACAGGGTTTATTGGTCTTACCGGAGTAGAGAAATCTTTAAACGGCCAGTATGCAGCACCGGTGAGCCAAGGCATAGTTTCCTGTTCTTTCAGATGCCAATCTATCAGATCTACAATATATGATTCGCTCCAATCGCCATCCCTTGAGGCTCTCGCTGTACCGCCGTACAGAGAAGCATCGCCAGATCTCTCATCTGCTTTTGCTTTACCACCTTCAATTTTATCAAGATTGATGTAAGGATCTTCTGCATTGCGTCCGGCATGGTTATCGCCACCCCATTCTACATGAAGAAAGTGGTCTACCTGTTGCATCTCATGAAATGAGACACTTTTATAATCGGTATAAACACCTCTGTACCATCCTGCCCAAATTGATGGTGAATACACATCAACTATATCTTTACAAAAATCGCACCTTCTGATTGCTGTCAATCTCGTATCATCTAACTTATGAGAAAGATCATGTAGTTCGCTCATATACTCACGAATCTTATCCTTCTCGAAATAAGTGAAATCTCCCGGCCAGTCATTCTCATTCCCCAACCCCCATAATATTACGGATGGATGATTGCGATGTTGAGTAATCATATTTGTGAGCATCCTTCTACCTTGCTCTTTATAAACCTCTCCCCCAAGCCCTCCACGGCACCAAGGAATTTCTTCCCACACGAGAATACCAAGCCTATCGCACTGCTCGAGTACTATCCGCGATTGTTGATAATGCCCAAGTCTGATGAAGTTTACTCCCATCTCTTTCATCATCTCCATCTCTTTTACAATCATATCTTCGGTCATTGCAGGACCTACACCGGCATGATCTTCGTGTCGGTGTGTACCTCTTAGCAATAATCGCTTTCCATTTAAATGGAAAGGTCCATTTTTCTTAAATTCGAAATGTCTAAAGCCAAACACTTCTTTGCTCACCATTTCACCTGCATCTGTTTTTAGAGTTACAATAGTTGAATAAAGATTTGGTGTTTGCGGCGACCACAGGTTAGGTTTATTTATTGTGATATTAAGCAACTCATTTTCTTTATCACCTATATTATTAATAACTACGTTATTGTCATGGACAACCTCCCCGGCGTGATTAAACACCTTCACATTTATGTCTGCTTCCGATATCGCATCTCCGCCAACCAACGTATAGTTCTTAAAGTCTGCCTTAATAGACAAATTCCCTACTGTACCTTTCTCATCAACCGAAGCATAAGTTTGCAATGAGTTGAATGCTACTGCCGGCGTATAAACAAGGTTCACGTAACGATATATACCACCATAGAGGTTAAAATCAGAAAGGTCAGATGGCATCATTTCTGTATCGCGTGTGTTATCAACTCGTATCTCCACAGGCACTGTACCTTTATAGGGCTCAGCCTCATCCGATTGAAGAAAATTATTCACAGCATCTGTTATATCCACTTCCCACTCATCATATCCTCCCACATGAGACCCCACTTTAGTAAGATACACATACACCTCTGCTTTTTGACCAACACCTTCGAAATGCAAAATTGTTCGCCCATTTTTATATGGATTGTCTATATTGAGTTTAGTTCTGTACCAAGTAGCCCCTTGATAGTAGTTTACATCCGGGTCTACAGCGTCAAGAGCATTGTATGAATGTGGCAAAGTTACTTTAGACCAAATTGGCACAATCTCTGCACCCTTTTTATTGTAATCTCTAACAGCTTCCCAGGGACCTGAGAGATCTCCTTTTAGAAAATCCCAACCCTTAATTAATCTGGTTGAGTTCTCATAATTTATTTGCCCATATGTAGGCATAAGAGTAAATAGAATTACTACTATGGCTCCATATATTTTTTTTAATTCTCGCATGTTTAAAATTTATTTTAGAATAAAGGAGTATTATTTTGAAGTTTATCCTTTCTAATTAATGCCTCCAGAAAAAAGTAATCGGCATATGATAGAGGCACATCAACCTCTGAGTTATGAGCTTT
>CAZYGE010000110.1:0-2775 GCA_964647535.1 uncultured Proteiniphilum sp. | reverse complement strand
AGCAAGTTGTCTTTTCTGATGCGTTCTACAATTGGAGAAAACTGTACATACTTACAGCCAATCTCTTTGAAAAAGTTGTAAAATTCAAGTGGATAGTCCACGTTATAGTCATTTACCACAGCCAGACAATTAAACTCAACCTCATGTTTTTGTAATAGTTTAATTCCTTTCATTACTCTATGGAACGATGGTCTACCCATCTTATCTCTCCTATACTCATCGTGGAACTCCTTAGGTCCATCAATAGATATACCTACAAGGAAATTATTCTCTTTGAAGAATTCACACCACGAATCGTTAAGCAGTGTTCCGTTTGTCTGAATAGAGTTGTCAATTTGTCTGCCTCCGGCATGCTTTTTCTGAAGTTCTACAGCTTTTTTGTAGAATGATAACGGACGCATCAAAGTTTCACCTCCATGCCATGTAAACATTACATGTGGAGTGGTTTGTGACTCAATATATTGTTGTATAAACCTTTCGAGGAGCGTTTCGCTCATCACTTGGTTTTTAGTTGTAAATAAATTTTCCTTTTCCAAATAATAACAGTAATCGCAATCTAAATTACATTTAGAACCTACCGGTTTAAGCATTACGTACATCGGTTTGGCGAATGGAGCAAATGTTGACATAATTTTATCCTCTAGTTATTTCTTCTTTTTCGGCATCCCAATACATTGTTCTGCCTTCAAGATAAGCACGTGTGCCCATATGAGCTGTAATTGCTTCTTCAAATCCCTGATCTATATCGCATGATGGTTTCTTTCCTGTTCTAATACACTCCAACCATTCATGCAAATGTAAAAATGTTGTATTATACCTTTTTCCACCTACGTATGAATACAATAAGCCACGTTCTGCGAAATAAAGTTCTGTGGCAGACGTAATTGCATCTAAATCTTTTCCAGGAACATAGTGGTAGAAAGGTTCACCGGGTTTAATTTGACCTTGAGTAATTTTTTCTCTATATCTGTCTGAGTTAGGGTCGATTGTAACTGTTAATGAACTTCCAACCTCCATTGTAGCATCATTTCCCATTATCTTCCTGCTACGACTAAACTGGCTAGCAAGTGTTGCAGAATATAACATAGCCATACCACGGTCATCATATTCGAAAGTTGTATGTAAAACGTCGGGTACGGTGCGACCATCTCTAAAGTAGTAAACGCCACCCGATGAAGTTGCAGATGATGGAATCCCTAGTTTCAATATCTGATTCATTGCATCATACTCATGAGTTAGCAGGTCGCCACTTAAACCGGTACTATAATCCCACCAACATCTCCAACGAAAAAATCTTTCCAAACTAAATTTATCTCTGGATTCCGGTCCTATATATTTTGCCAATCCTGCAGAAGTCATATAATCCATATACTCTTTTATTCTATCAGGATCACCATCAAACTGATCCCAGTCAATAGTTTTAGGATTTGCTTCGGGATGAATGTTATAAACCCATGCACCATTTGGGGAGTTTCTATTAGTCCCTGTTTCTATTAATGAGATTTGACCTAAAAGCCCTTTTTCTATAATCTCGCGTGCTCTTTCATAAGCTTCAATCTGGCGATTTTGATGTCCAAGTTGAAAAACAACATTACTCTGTTTCACAATATCACGCAATGCGTAGGTTTCAGGAACAGTCCATGTCATAGGCTTCTCTAAATACACATGTTTTCCTGCTTTTACTGCATCCATTGCCATTTGTCCATGCCAGTGGTCCGGTGAAGCTATAACAACTGCATCAACATCTTCTGCCGCCAGTAATTCTTTATAATTTTGGTATCTTATGGGCATTTCACCATACGTTCCGTTTAGACCTTCTCGGTTTATATTTGCACCCGCAGCAATACCTTCCTCTGCGAAAACATCAAAAATATCACATACCGCTGTAATCTTGATATTAAGGTTTTCTTGTTCAACAAAATCCTTATACCTAGTATTTGACGAGTCTTTTTTGTTCTGTTCTATCAAATTTTGTACTGCGCTGGGTGTTGAAAATCCCAAAGCGGTTAAAAGTTGTTTTCCTCTAATTCCGGTACCTATAATTCCAACACGTATGGTTTCCCCATCTGCGGAAGTTGGTACAAATGGTGTAATTTCTGTAGGGAAGTGAAACATATCAGCTGCAGAGCGATTGAAAATTTCATTTTTCCTCTTTTTATATACACCGTAAGCCATTGCTCCCAATACAGGAACAGTAGCCAATGTTTTAAGGGCATCTCGTCTACCTTGTGAAGCAGGTTTTTTATTCTCTTCGGATTGATCCGTTTTATTTGAATCCCTATCTTTATTATCAATATCTGACATATCTTCTCCTATCTTTAAAAATTGCTCTATCCAATCCAATTATTCTAGAGGTTGGAAAGAAGTACATTACAACAACCGCTACAAACATTACCAGATTTTTGTTCACCCACAATGTTGACCCTTCTGAAGGGAATACATACTCAACATTCAATAAAGGAGGGTGTGCAATATAGTATAACAAAAGCAAAGCTGCAGCACCAATATATCCAATTCTTTCAAAAAGACCCAGAATTAGGAGCAGTCCAATAATTGTTAATCCATAAATGTTAATAAAGTTGGTGATCGCCATCAAGGTAGGGTTCTCAGCTATCATAATAAACAATGGTGCAAAAAAACCCTTCGAATCAATCAGAAAACCATATGAAGTCCAATTAGGAGAAAGAATCTTTGACAAACCTTCATATAGAAAGAACCAGCCGATTATTACTCTTAATATAACCAGCCAAGTTAATTGTGGTTTGGTGTAGGCAT
>CAZYGE010000109.1:0-2805 GCA_964647535.1 uncultured Proteiniphilum sp. | reverse complement strand
ACTCTTTACCTGAAGTTTCGAAGAATTTCTTTTTTTGAATATCAGTTAATTCCATAAAATTTAAATTTGGATAATGACACTATGATAAATCATCATTTGTAATTGACTAAGTGCTTCAAATGGAGGCGAAATCTTGTGTAAACCACTGATGCCCCATGTTTTCTTAGGTGTTGTATGCCTAGTTTTTTTCTAGTTTTAGTAACAGTTTTATATTAGCTTTTTCGATTTCTGTTAATAAAGAGTCATATGATCCATAAGAAGGTTTATACCAACTTTGTGAATCAAAATATTGTTGAAGTTCATTCGATTTGAACCTATAGCCATACCTAGCGAATATTTCATTTCTAATTAATCTTAGCGTGTAGGAGTCATAGGCTATCAAATCATTTTCATTTAACAGTTTGAAAGAAGCAATTCCGTAATTTCCTGGAAATATTCTAGCTAATGAATTGTAATAATTTTTATTTTGATCAATACAAGCTATTTCTTTTACTTCAAACCAATCTGTATTCTTTAAATCATCCAATGAATTGAATTCTTCAATCATTTCCATTTTGGTTTGTCCGATATAATGCTCGTACCAAGCATGATCTCCGGCCAGTTTATACTCTCCAATACCTATTTTATAATGCAGTAATAAGTCGCTAAAATAAATTGTGTCATTAATTATTTGCCATTTACCGTGACCCTTTCCATCGAGTCCATAGTTTATCCATACAGTTCCGTCTTTACAAAATTTATAATAGTTTTCAGGTCCACTTGGAGGAGTTTCAGTGATTAGAAATGAATTGCCTTCCTTAATATTTTGAGAATGACACACTATAGGAAAAGCTAAACAAAGTATCGTTAATATTGAACGCATCTTTCGTCGTAGGTAAAATTAGGTATAATGTTTGGGCTATTAGCTGTGGCGGGAGTTCGAAGCATGTCACTATCTCACAACACTAAACGTTATTTGAAAAACTAAGCTACAAATTTACACTGAACCTCGCCATTGATTATGTATTTTGTTGTGGGTAGTGGCGAGACTCCAATCTTTTTAATGAACTCCAACTCCGTCAAACAATAATTCGCTTATCGCTGTGTCCTTATACTTTGTCCCAGGATAAACTTCTACTATCTCGAATTTGAGTTTCATCACTTTTTGTGTCGTCAACATTATTTTTCCAATGTCTATCGTCTGAAACTCAAAAGAGTCAAGTAGTTCAAGTTGTCCGAACAGTTTGTTATCCACGTACATTTTAATTTTCTTAACTCTTGAATTTTCTTCCCAAGTCTTCTTCGTCTTCTTGTAACCGTTGGCCAGTATTATTTTAGTTATTCCAAGTTGATGTTTCTCTTTGACAGTTGTCATGTCAAACGAGTACTCAATAGATTCTCCAACTCCATAGTCCGTTTTTCCTTCAACCCAAGCTGTCGTTACGTCAAAGTCATGTGCGTTGTCCGCAGAGTAAACAATGTCTTTATAAGCCGCTAGTGTCGATGAGGAACTAAAACTGCTCACAAAACCGCCACAGTACCAACTGCATCCCGGCATTACCTCAGTCGGTCCATCATCAATTTGTCCCATGAAGTCTGAGTCCTTTGCTTGTATTGCCTTAAATGTCGGAACTGTCTGCAGTGTCGTTAGTGAAGTCAAAATAATTATCAACAGTACTTTCATGGTCTAATCTTTTTTACGCCATTACCTACAACAGTCTAGTATAAATGCCGAAAACTAATGGAAATCACTGCCCGCCCCATGTTTTCTTAGGTGCTGTTAGCAGCCTTTCACTCCTGTATTTTAATCTCGCATATTGTTCTAAATCCGACTGTTGGTGCAGCTCCTGTATATCTGCCTCTATCTGCAATTTTACAATCTGATAAATTATCTTTATAACTTCCTCCTTTTGTTATTCCTTATTCCTCTGACGAGTTCGGATACATTGACCTTCATATCGATCTTTATCTCATCTTCTATTTCATTATAAAGTGTTGAATCCACTGGAGTTGGCGAAGTTTCAACAAACGTAGTTATAATCAAATTAAGAGGATATATTTCTGTGTCATCCGATTCATCTAATTCTGGAAATTCATCTTCCAAGATATTTAAATATGCATTTGAAATTTCACCTAAAATTGCATTTAAAACTGATAATCGTGTTTTTCCGTCCGCTCTAATTATAAAAAGGGCGTCATTTGGGTTATCTGACAAGGAAGGAATATATCCAAAATTTAAGATATTTAATCGTATCAATGAATCCAAATCCTCTCTATCAATCTCTATATCATAATCATAAAGCCATGTAAATTCATCTTTAACCAAAACAGACACAGCATATCCACAACAATTTGTCGGATGGCAGTGCATTGGATGTCCAATTGCAGGAATTCCGAAGTTAGAACTATGATCTAATCTTCCATCTTCAAAATCATAAGGTAAAATCAGTGGGACACTTTTATTTCCTTCGCAATAAAGATCATCAAATTGCTTAATTGTTTGTATGGAGCTTAAATCTACTTTTGAGTGATCTTCATTTATTTTAAATACTTTTTTGTAGGCGCCTGATTGATTACATCCAAATAAGAAAAAAAATAATATATAAATTCGGTTCATTTTATAGGGTTGTACATAACGTTAAGTGTAACCGAGGCTGGGCACTTTGAAGCAGTTCCTATCTACCCGCACAAAGTGTGATAAAGAGAAAAAGGTTGAATTACCACAACTCTACCCGGTCTTGATTATATAGTGTTAGGCCACGTTTATTTTGATTTTTTTAATATTATTTAACTCTTCAATTATCTGATTTTGTTCTTCTTCTATAT
>CAZYGE010000108.1:0-2936 GCA_964647535.1 uncultured Proteiniphilum sp. | reverse complement strand
ATAAAATGTCCCGGTTGGATTAAGTTCCAATCGGGACTTTTTTTGTTGAATTATTATTATGTTTCTTAGTCATATACCAATCTAGATGTTTAGCGGGAAATTATCAATCTAGTTTTAAACGCATTTTGAGAAGGGATTACGTTAGTATAACAATCTCTTCATTGCATAAGGTAATATTTTCTAATCCATTTTTATGAACTATATATGTGTTCTCGATTCCAACGGCACCTATACCTGGTAATACAAATTTTGGTTCAAGAGCAAATGTCATTCCTGCTTGTAAAGTTTCTTTAGAACGAGGTGTAATTACTGGAAGCTCATTGATTTCTAGCCCTACACCATGACCTATGAATTTTGCTTGTTGTGTAGTGCCCATAAAATATTCTTGGAGATTATTTTCCATTACAATTTCAAACGCCAATTTGTATATTTCTGAGCATAATATTCCCGGTTTTGCTATTTGTTGAACCTTATTGTGTATATTTATTGAAACTTGATGAGCATTATATGCTATGTCGGGAGCGTTTTCGATAGCGAAGGTTCTGCTCATATCGTCCATGTAGGGTCTGTAGTTTCCTGCCATATCTACCATCAAACAAGTGTTAGGCTTAAGTTGTGTGCCGTTAGCTCCCAGTGGCAACAGTGGGGATATACCTGCACCACCTAATGCATAGTCGTAGGGAGAAGCAACTTGTGCGTTATCACCTACTAACATGCTTCCCATAAATATGTCCATGTTTTCTCCAAAGGAACGGAATATGCCTATTGAGCCATGTAAACGCATTTCTCTCTCAATTTCAATTTGGAGTTCCAAATCGGTCATGCCCTTTTTATATAAGGTAGGAATTAAATTGTAAACTTGTGTATGGATTTCTGCCGATTTACGCATTTGCTGTATATCATTTTCTGATTTAAACATCCTCAAACTTCTCATGTCTGTTGAAACATTGAGTACTTCATTTGCATTTAATGCTGTTTTTAGTCTTGTAGCTGTACTAAAAGTTAAATAGTCGGATTCGATTAGAATATTTTGAGGTATTGGTAGGTTTGATTCACGTAGTAAAGCAGGTATTTGTTCAGGTTTACGTATAAATATTGCTCGGTGATCTTTTAAATCAAATGGTCTTCTTACAAATAGTATAGGTTCGTTAATGGAATTTGGAGTTATATATATATAACCGTCAAATATAAAACCACACAACCAATATTGATTCACTGATGATGTTATTATACACGCATCTGCTTTTCTCTCTTTGATTATACTTTTTAGTTTGATCAGATTAGAATATACTTCTTTTTTGTTAGCAGGGTTGTTTGTTTGTCCTTTCATATTTATTGTCTTTTAAATCAAATATAATACATTCTGAGTTATTATTTTGCTAAAGAAAACTTAATCTTTATTTCTAAATGGTTTCATTCGCTTAAATGCTATATCTTTAGCATCAATAATTGAGGTGTAAATTATTGTGGAGCATAAAAGTATTCTAATAGTAGAGGATGATCAATCTTTTGGATCAATGTTGCAAAAATGGTTCGAAAGAAATGGATATTTAGCAACGCTTTGTAATGGTATGATGCCAGCACAGAAAGTATTGTTGAGTAAGAAACCTTTTCATGTGATTCTCTCTGATCTTAGATTGGCTGATGGAGATGGCATTATGTTGTTAACTTGGTTAAGAGAGATGCAATTGACTGCACCCGTAATTATTATGACCGGATATGGTGAAGTACAAACTGCTGTTTCTGCAATTAAGTTAGGAGCTTTTGATTTTCTAGAAAAACCAATTAATCCATCTATCCTTACTAAAAAGATTGAATCTGCCTTAGAGTCCTCTAATTCAACAGACAAGAAACATAAACCAGCATCAATTAAAACTGACAATAAGCAATTAAAGAATAATTCTAAAGTAATAAAAGGATCCAGCGAGCTCTACAAACAAATGTATTCTCACATTAATATTGTTGCACCAACGCAGATGTCAGTAATGGTTGTTGGTGAGAGTGGAACAGGAAAAGAGCATGTTGCTCAAATGATTCACAATAGCAGCAATCGTATAGATGGACCTTTTATAGCTGTAGACTGTGGTGGTTTATCTCCCGAACTTGCTCCTAGTGAGCTTTTTGGTCACAAGAAAGGCTCTTTTACATCGGCGATAGAAGATAAAAGAGGGTTTTTTCTTGCGGCAAATGGTGGAACAATATTTTTAGATGAGGTTGGTAATCTGCCCTACGGTGTGCAAATGCAGATGCTTCGTTCTCTACAAGAAAAGAGGATAAGACCTATAGGAACTTCGAATGATATTGATGTTGATGTTAGAATTATTACAGCAACAAATGAGAATCTTGAACAAGCAATTTCAACAGGTAAGTTTAGAGAAGATTTGTATCATCGTTTACATGAGTTTATGATAAAAGTGCCTGCACTCAGAGACTGTATAGAAGATATCCCTTTATATGCCAACCATTTTTTGGAGGAGGCTAACAGCGAGTTAGATAGAAATGTAAAATACATCACACCAGAAGCGATTTTAAAGCTGAAAAGCTATAACTGGCCGGGCAACTTAAGAGAGTTGCGCAATGTTATCAGACGATCTGTTTTGTTTAGCTCAGAGGATACAATCACTCATGATAGTCTTCCCATTTTATCACCCACTAAGTCAATTATATCCACTATTAAATCAAATATACCTGATTCTGGCTCTATTGATACGGCATCTTATCAATACGGAGGTTCTCACAAGAATGTCGAGAATGTAAATATATATCAAAATAAAAATATGCAGGGAGATATTCATGATCAGCATAGTGCAGATAGTCAGCATGTTGAAGGGTTAGGTCTATTTAATAAGCCACAGGAGGAGAAAGAAAGAATTATCAAAGCTCTTCAATATACAAAAGGTAACAAAACAAAAGCTGCGATACTGCTAAATATAGAC
>CAZYGE010000107.1:0-3053 GCA_964647535.1 uncultured Proteiniphilum sp. | reverse complement strand
TCCTTAGTCTGATCTTGACCAAATGCATTGTGGGATAAAACAAATAAAATAGCTAAGACCAAGCCGGGGAACCTTAAAGGAGGCTGTGCCTTAAAGATGGCATTAAAAATAAGATTAATGACTCTCATAAAAAAACAAATTTGGATATATTCAACACCTAATTAACAGCTGCAAAATTGGACAAATATTATAAAAGTTAATAGGGGTAAATCCCTTGTTTTCTTACACATAAGCAAATAAAATGGTGATTTTTATTTTATTTTAAACCATAAAAGCTCCCTTTGCAATATGCTATTTTTGTTAATTAAAGTTGCATTATTTAAATAATTTTACCTGATGCTTTATTGACGATTTTTGAATTTAATATAACTATTGCAATATGAAAGAAGCGGTTCATCTATATATTTAAAAAAACCTTTGTTTCATGCATTTTGGATGTAGTGGAGGGAGCGAATGATAAATACATATCGAAACTAAAACCTAAGTTAATATTTTATAAAATGCTGTAAAATCTTACACACTGATCTATGTGTTTTTTAATAATCTCTTTTTAATGTTAAATAATAATAAGATGCCAAATTGAATAATTCTAGTGGTTACGGGGGATGATTGTCAATTCCTTATAGGTTAATTATTAAATATTTAAGGCATTGGGTCAATAATTGAAATTGAAATATCTCATTTATATAGCTGTTGATATTGCATTTTAATGAAAATATTTTGGGATTCTATCGTCTATGATGCTGAGAAATGTTACATATGTTGACCATATTCTATTTTGAAAGCGGGAAGTGAACAGGGGGCAGATTTCAAGCATCCAAACTACAGACAAAGCGAATATAGGGCAAACGCATTTAACTTTTTTAACCCTGTATTAGAACAAGCCAAGGCGTCTGACGGCTACAGAATAATATTTGGAAAGTAAACATGTAGTTCGCAAGCCGTACTGACGCCTTTTCTGCTGTTGAATTTTTTAAATGCGTTTGCCCTGATAAACAACCATCAGAATGCTCTATTCCGCTAAGGGATGATATAGTTTATGAACTTTACTCTTTTTATGATACCTACCAACAAGAAGCTTATGATAAATACAACTAATATTGTCAAAGGAATATCCATGAAGATATTTGACATATCACCCAATCTCAAAAATGGCAATCGTCTTACAAGAGCAAGTACAACAGTATGTAAAAGATAGATGCCATAGCTGTAGGCACTTAATATCTGAATGAAAGACTGAGATTTTGCAGAAATAATATCTTCCCACTTTATATTTTTAAAGAAAACAAAAACCGCCCAGCTTATCAGAATTATGATGGGAGAAAGATTGTCTATAAAGATATCCCATTTTATAATGTGCTTTTCTCTCAATATAAAATTCATTATAATGCTGGTCGCACAGCCTAAAATAGCAAGCCCATATAAAATCAGTCTGCTTTTTCTAGAAAGCTCTAGATGCATAAAATAATAGCCTGCAATAAAGTAAACAATGAATCCTGAGAAATAATAAAAAGGATTATAAACTACTCTTTCTAAGTTTAAAAAGACAAATACCATTAAAACACAATTCGATATAAAGCTTAAAATGAGGAATAATATGATATTTTCCGGTTCAGCTTTAAAGTAGGCTTTTAAAATGGGAGATAAAAGGTATAGCCCTATAAGCATATATAGGAACCACAAATGATATGATAAGGCCTCGTTTTTAAATATAAAAATAATCTTGTCGGATGAGAGTGGTCCGATTTCATTGGATTGAAACAGAAAAAAGGCAATTAGTTTGCAAATTATTGTCCATACAATTAGTGGAACTAATAGCTTCAGTATTCTTTTTGGCAATACTTTTCTTGTTACAGATTCCCTTTGAGGATTTAAAAGAAAAGCTCCACTTAACATTACAAATACCGGAACAGCCCACTTTGTGGCTGAGAACAAGATATTGCTGACCCACCATGCCAATCCTTCTAGCCCTCTCTCATAAAACAGTCTCGTGTGTACATGAATTGAGATTACTGCGAATACTGCCACGATTCTTAAGATATCTGCAAATAGTGCTCGATTGTAGGAGGCTTTTGAGGCAGTTAGTGATTCCATTATAAAAGGCTATGTCTTCTTAACAAACACTTTTATCTAAGCAATCTTAGCAACTAACCTCACAGTATACTTCGACGATTGTGTTTTGCTGAGCAATCTAAGAAAAAAAATAGGAATATTTGCAAATCACATGGTGTTTTTCAGGGCAATTACATTTAACCTTATACGTTCTGAAACAAACAAAGGCGTCTGACGGCTAAAGAATGGATCAAGCAAAGCAAACTTGGGGTACGCAAGCCGTACTGACGCCTTTATGTTGATGTTTTATAAATGCGTTAGCACTAGATGATTCCCCAGCAATGGAATTGTGTACGCATGTTGAAACCATAACTTTAACTTATACATTTGAGCTTATTTTATATAACGATTACCCTTCTTGTCTCCTCGTGTACCCCGTCATAGACAATCTTAATAAAGTATATGCCTTTCCCCTTTTCCGATAGGTCTAATGTCTCTATTTGGAGAGAGGATGATATATCATTATTTTTTTCAAGAACAAGGATACCATGAGAGTCGTACACCCTTAACTCATATCGGGCTGCTTCCAAGTTGTCGAAACTCAGGTTGAACCTGCCATCACTAGGATTGGGGTATATGACCGTATTGTATTCCTTGTTTTTGTCTATATGATATGTCTGCTCAACGGTACAGCCGTTGGCATCTCTCACAAGGAGCATATATTCCCCCGTGTCCAGGTCTTCGTTGTCAGCACCAGTTGTGCCATTTGACCATTCATAAGTATAAGGCGCAGTGCCTCCGCTTGCCTTCACATTTATTGCTCCATCATTCCCACGATTGGTTTCATTGGCAATCTCTGCACCAACCCGAAGTTCCTCGGGTTGGCTGATATTTACTGTGCCCTTCACGCTTCTTCCAGTTCTGTCTGTGACCGTGAGCGTATAGTTTCCTGCTCCCAGATTGGCAATGGACTCAGTGTTTTCTCCGTTTGACCAATAATA
>CAZYGE010000106.1:0-3102 GCA_964647535.1 uncultured Proteiniphilum sp. | reverse complement strand
CATGATTTGGTGCTAATTTTTTAGCAAGATTGTAGCCGATTGCTCCGGCACCGATAATTCCTATTTTCATATTCTTGTTTTTAATATTTAATATTTATTTAATTATTCAACTCGAATACATCAGCCAGCAATTTCAAGCATCTCAGTCGGTTTGCCATATTATTGCTGATGCATTGTACCATAATTTCATCGCTATCGAATGCAGCGGCTATTTCTTTTAGGTCTTTTTGGATGGTTTCCGGAGTGCCAATAAGGTATCTGGGTGGAATCTTTGCATCAGATAAAATAGAGGATGATGGGTTACCACCCAGCAGAGCAACCGCATTTTCCTCACTTTCTATCGGGCTGTTCACATCGCCTTGTCTCATTCGGTGCATCATGACGATCATTGGTGCAGCTAGTTTTCCAGCATCTTCCATTGTGTCGGCACAATAAATACTCAATGACAACATTACCCTAGGTTTGGTGGCTCCCAAGTTATGGTTTCCTGGACTGAAATTGTCACGGTATTTATGTGAGATGGTATAGGCTTGGTCGGGGTTTATGAATCCGGCAAATGCATAGTTCAGACCTAGGGAACCTGCAGTATAGGCACTCCATTGGCTAGACCCCAGCAACCAAAACTCTGGTAAATTATTCTTGCCATGATGTGCTTTGATTTGACTGAAGGGGCTTCTTTGTTCGAATCCATCCGTGAGCCAGTTTAATAATTCTTTCAGTTGTTCTTCAGAGTCATCGCTACGCTGCTGAATACTGCGATTGCGTTGCAGCGCAAAATCGGATACGGGACCTGTCGTCGCCCTACCTATCCCCATGTCAATTCGCCCTGGAAACATATCGCCCAATAAGGTAAATACCTCGGCCACTTTAAAAGGACTGTAATGATTGAGCAGTACAGAACCGGAACCTACACGGATACTAGATGTATTGGAAGCTACCAAAGGGATGGTAACTTCTGGAGCCCGGCTAATGAAGTTTGCGGTATTATGATGTTCAGCAAGCCAAATGCGCTTGTATCCCCATTCTTCAATCTTTTGTGCGGTTTCAACAATGTTTTTTATAGCATCAGATCCTGTTTGCCCGTCAGCAACGGCTCCAAGTTCGATAAGTGATAGTTTTATGGACATATAATTCTATAGGATTGGATCACGGGGATTGACAAACAATACCATGATATAGTTAATTTGCAAATATACGGATTTATGCTTTCCTTTGTATAGTGCTTTCCCAAAGGAAAGTGATATTTAATCTATTGAGGATGGGAAATAAAAAATATTCTTGTTGTATAGACACGGTAAGGCCAGTGAGAGATGCATTAGACATCATTAGTGGAAAATGGAAATTGCCCATTATTATTTCAGTTTCCGTTGGTAATGAGCGGTTCACGGATATACAGAACAGTATTCCAGGTATTACGCCCAAGGTGTTGGCAAAAGAATTGAAGGAGTTAGAGCAAAATAAATTGATCAGCAGAACAGTGACAGCTGATTATCAGGTAAAAATATCTTATAAGGCTGAGCCCTATGCTGACACGTTAACACCCATTATTTATGCTTTGAAGGAATGGGGGGAGAATCACCGTGAGAAGGTCTTTAGAGACTTATGATAGCCATTTAACGTCAAAAGGAACAGTTTTTTGCGGATCTCCCTTAATATCTATATCATTTTGAATTGGATTATCTTTTAGTTGGTTTAATCGCGTTAAATCTGCCAACCAAAGGTTCGAGTTTTGTACCAATGGGTTCATAGACAAAATAGAAGCCTTCAAAGTCATTGCTTTGGAGGCTTTTTTAGTTCATTAAAAGTTCATTGTCAAAATATTGGTTTACAACATAGATTTGTGGGGAAAATGGAAGATACTAAGTTTATTATTCCTGCGTTTCGGTCTCGGGTATTTACTCCGCAAGTTCCATAAATTCAGGAATGAACGCTACCCCCAGGTTGCAGGCTATTCCAACTACGACGTCATTGCGAAATTTTCCTTTTTGGGAAAATGTGGCAATCTCTGAAGCCATGGTTCGTATCCTCACGAATCATAATTTGACCAGGCCATACAAAGTTTTTATCTTTAGCTTAAACAGCCGCTCATGGAAGAGGATATTTTTGAATACCAAAGGGAGTTCTATAGGAGGATCGATGAAAAAGTATTCTTTTTTTAGAGCCACAACAATCATTCTTACTTTTTCAGAAGCACGAGATTGGTGGTTAAATGGCAATGGTCAATCACTTTATGTTGATTTGAACAAGCTTGACCTTAGTGGGATTAAAGCTTCCGATTTTGATAAAGGTATTGGTAGTGTCAAAACATTCAACCTGTTAGGGAAATATAGGAGTAATACGGTGGACGGATTGGTTTATGGAAATATTGAACTTAAGTTAATAGACGAAAATACTGTTCAGGTTTACCGCAGGCAGAGCTATGGATTACCAATCGATGTATATAACTTCGATATAAAGTCTTGGTCAACAGGTACATTTTTTAGAAATATGGAAACCTTCGGCGGTTGGATTGTTAATGGCGGTTCTGGCACCCCATATATTATTTGGATGCATGGTCAAGCAAAAATTGGACAGTAATTATGAAACGGATTTATGTTGTTTTATTAATATTGGTTTTCTTGATCCTAGTGGGATTTTACCTTTTTCAATGGAGAGAGCGTAGTTTACAAGAAATGGAAGAATATGCGTCAGAGGAACTTGAGTTTACTTATGGGCGTATTTTGAGTAGTCAATTTATGGGGCCAACTGTTGTAGGTTCAGACTCTAATAGTGTTGAGTTCTATTGGTTTAAAGTAGATGGTTGTGATACCACGAAGGTTTTCATATCAGTTCCCAAAAGAGGCACTTCAGACCCTGAAGTTTCGTCAATTACGAATGGATGTAAATAGCTACCCTTCTTTCAGTCAAGGAATGACTGGAGTAACTGGCGGGGCTTTTTCGATCATGCCCAAGACACAAAAATGATAAGGGCAGGTTACAATCACTTTAAATAATGGATATGTTTAGATTTATTTTATTTGTTATAATTTGTATTGGGTTATCATTAGTTTCTTGTACTAATCAAAATAATGAAGAACGGAACGTGATTGTTTTTAATGATCC
>CAZYGE010000105.1:1957-3204 GCA_964647535.1 uncultured Proteiniphilum sp. | reverse complement strand
GATCCGAATCAATTACCAACCGTTGAAGAGGTAAACAGCTGGACAAGCGAAAAATATGCTAATACATTACGCCATATTCCCGAACATCCCGATTATAATTCAAACTTCCGTCAGTTAATTCATGTTGCCTATGCTGTTGCAGCAAAAATGGGTAATGAGTATACCGATTTATTGGTTAAACACGCCGATGTTATTGGAGGATGTGTTGAAGAAAATATATATGATAGGCACTTGAAGAGGCTTTTTAGTCTTTGATACCTGTCAGTTATACATTTAAGAAAAAAATCGATCAGGAGTTAGTCTCTTGATCGATTTTTTCTGCTTCACAATTCTCAATACCATACCAATAGCATTTACTTAACAAGTAACTTGTTAAAACGAGAAGAATTTGCTCACGCTCATAAAAGTTTGTCAAACGGTCTCAAGTACGATAAATTATACACATAAAAGATTGCATATTTAAAGTTCTGTGTATCTTTAGAAACTTTTTGTACTTTTGAATTAATTATCCTTAAGCAGCTTTACTTATACAACATATTTGTATGACAATATATGGCAAAAATTAGAATATCAGTAATAAAACAGCGAATCAAAGGTAGGTTAAAGGTAAAGGAAGAAACACGTAGCTTTTATAACGGTGCCTTCATCGATTTGGGTGAATTGGTATTGTTTACGGGCAGAGTTATCAGACAGTTTTTTCAACCCCCTTTTGAACATCGTGAATTAGTCAAGCACAGTTTTTTATTGGGAAATAAATCCTTGGCACTTGTGGGAGTTACAGGCTTTATTATGGGATTAGTTCTTACCATGCAGATGAACCCAATTCTCTCCGATTTTGGCGCACAAACATTGTTGCCGGGAGTTATAGCTGTTTCGATGATTCGGGAATTGGGTCCGGTAATAACCGGCCTTATTTGCGCCGGAAAGTTAAGCTCCGGAATTGCTGCAGAAATTGCGGCCATGACTGTTACTGAGCAGATTGATGCCATGGAAGTATCTGGAACACGTCCCTTAAGTTTTGTAGTTGCATCGAGAGTGATGGCTACAACTTTGGTGGTGCCTGTTTTGGTGATTTTTGCCGATGCATTCAGTATTTTTGGAGCTTTTTTAGCGGTAAACATATTTGAGTCGATGACGTTTACTCTTTTCATTAACTTGTCTTTTTCCATGTTGGATTTTGTGGATTTATTACCTGCAACAATGAAAACAGTATTATTTGGTTTTTTTATTGGATTGATTGGCTGCTA
>CAZYGE010000105.1:0-1857 GCA_964647535.1 uncultured Proteiniphilum sp. | reverse complement strand
AAATCGGGCATAGGTAAATCGGTTCTCATCAAATGTATTGTGAGACTCATCGAACCTGATGCAGGAGAAGTCAACGTGCTGGGAACAGATGTGCTGGAATGCAATGATATGGAATTGAATGAGATTAGAAAGAAGGTGGGATATCTCTTTCAAGGAGGAGCTTTATATGATTCAATGAGTGTAAGAGAGAACTTGTTATTTCCAATACGCAGGACACAGTTTGTTGATAATAAAACAGAAGCAGATGAGTTAATCGAAAGATCTCTCCGTAGTGTGGGCCTGCTTGACTCCATCGACAAAATGCCTTCTGAGCTGTCGGGAGGTATGAAAAAAAGAATAGCTTTGGCTAGAACGCTTATTTTGAAACCCGAGATTATTCTGTATGATGAGCCCACTACCGGACTGGACGCAGTAACGTCGGGAGAAATAAGCGAGTTGATACTCAAAATACGAGAGGAATATAACACTGCTGCCATCATTATTACACATGATATGAAATGTGCCAAAATAGCCACAGATAGCATAAAAATAATGAAGGACGGCATTTTCATGGTTGATGGAACCTACGGTCAGTTAAGCCAAAGTGAAGAAAAAGAGATACGTGATTATTTTATTTAGAAAAAACTTAAAACCATATAAAGATGAAGACAAAGAAAGCTTTAAGGCTCGGTATTTTTGTAGCAACGGCAGTTACACTCTTTATAGTTGCTATATATATGATTGGAAGCAAACAAAACCTATTTTCTTCTACTACCGATGTACATGCTTCATTTAAGGATATTCGCGGATTAATGACGGGTAACATCGTTCGTTTTGCGGGAATTAATATAGGAACAGTAAAAGATATCCAATTAGTGGCCGATTCTTCTGTAATAGTAACGATGACAATACGAGATGCATATACCGATTATATCTATAAAAACTCTTCGGTACAAATAGGGCAGGAAGGGCTGATGGGTGGTAAAATCGTACTTATTTCCACAGGAGACCCTGCCTCAGGTAGTGTACAACAAGGAGATTATCTGCCCGTTGACGTGGGTCTTGATATACAAGCAATGATTGCGCAGGCAACCGGTATGCTTGATGAAGCTAAAGGAACCGTAGCCAACCTTCGTTCAATAACGGATAAACTTAATGAAGGGGATGGAGATATTGCTAGACTATTAAATGAAAATAACATCACCACAAGTCTTGAAAGCGCTACATTAAGAATTCATGAATCTTTATCGGATATAAACCAGATTACAGGAAAAATTAACGAAGGACAAGGGGATTTAGGAAAGCTAGTCAACAGCGATTCTATTACTACTAACATTAATAACATTATAGGCAATTTAACTGCCACAACCTTAAAAACAGACTCATTGGTAAATCAATTGTATATAACATCTCATTCGCTGAATCACGGAGAAGGAGTGCTACCACGCTTACTTCATGACGAGCAAATGGGATTGAATGTTGATACCGCTATCGCTAAAGTAGACCAAAGCTTGATAGAAATCACAAAAGCTGCTGAAACAATATCCAATAGTTGGTTATTTAGGTTATTCTCAAAGAAAAGAAAAACAGAAGACGATCAAAGTATAGGAAAATTGGAGGTAAATGAAGGTGATACAATAATTATTAGGCGAGAAAAAAATATTGGCACAGCACTTTAAGCTGCACCAATATACTGCCATATAAAGAATTCTATTTCAATAAAATTAATCATATATTTATTACAAAATTTATTATCAAAGATAATCTAGTTTTATAGAAACAAAAAAAACACTTACCGAATTGAATCGATAAGTGTTTAAATTTTTTGTGGGCGATGACGGATTCGAACCGCCGACATTCTGCTTGTAAGGCAGACGC
>CAZYGE010000104.1:0-3261 GCA_964647535.1 uncultured Proteiniphilum sp. | reverse complement strand
TTACTGCGGGGCTTTCCATTGCTAACCTCTTGATCCGGGCCATGCTAGCCATAAACTGTTTGGCAAGGCCAGGTTTTTGAAAATTTGTTCCATGTCCACCAACTACAAACGCGCGATATAGCTTGTCATTATCTTTCGCGAAGAAGTCGATGGATAGGTCGCCCTCTGTATGCCCTGGTGTAATATAGAATTTGAACTTTGTATCGCCGACCACAATATTGGAGCTGTCCTCGGCGAACGATTCTACAACCGGTGGTGAAAATCTGTTTTTACCTTTGCTTTTCAGAGCTTGCTCTTTGGCTAGCTCAAACGCTTTTTCAGACATTATTACTTTGGAGCCATACAGAGACTGAAGAAATTCTGCGCCGCCGACATGGTCGGAATGCCCATGGGTCACAAAAATGTGCGTTACCGTCTTATCGTTCAAACCTAGCTTTTCTAGGTTGGCTGGTATCCATTTGCTATACGGAGAATCAAGAGTATCTATGATGATCAGACCGGATGACGTTTCGACAGCATATGAAGAGACCCACTTATCTCCGACGTAGTACACGTTGTCAAACATTTTGAAGGGCTCAACATACCCATTCTCGACCTTCATTTCTGGAGCACCCGCGTCCGCCACCGCCTTTATCGAAACGAACAAGACGAAAAAGCCAATAATTTTATTCATGTCGATTTCCGAATTGCTAACGCCGCATTCACCGGCTTGTCCGGTGCAATGCTTTGTTAAGGTTCCTCTACTTCTTCCGATGCTTGTGACTGAATATGAGAATATTGTCGCTCGAAATAAATTAATGAGTTTGTAATCTCTGGGTCGCCTAGCCGAGTCTCAGCATCCCCTAGTTTGTGTATGGCATCTTCAAAGGCACTTGGATCCTTTGTTCTTTTAAATATTTCAAGCCCAACATCACAGTATGTTTTAAGTATATTCTTGTTGTTCTTATATCGCTCCACAGCTCTAATTGATCTATCTCGAGCCATTTCAAGAATTGCTAATCGATCTTCACTTAATATTCCCTTAGCCCTATCTGCGCGCACCATCAAAAGGATGATTTTAAATCTTTCTAATGGTCCATCAGCTCTAAAATCATTTTCAAAAAGCCTGATTTCAGTTTCAGCTTTTTCCAACTCGTTTACGTCAATCAAATATCGAATTAATCTGTGCCTTGGAAGCCGCTCACCTGGCGCTTTTGAAATCATCTTTCGCAGCAGCTTATTTCTCATATGTTTATCTGGAAACCTGCTAATTCCATCATCAAATGAGCATAGCTGCTTAATGGTTCTAATCTCTACATCATATGTAGGAATTATATTGTCAATCACCATCTCAAATAATTTATAATATTCATCTTCATCTGACATTTTGTACTTTGAAATAATGTCTGTGATCACCGGATGCCGACCTCTCCAACCATAAATACCTTCGCGATCACTTATCGTATATTCGTGAATAATGTCAACCAGGTTAACAAGAGATGCTGCTATTGCTTCCGATGATATCCCAAGAAGTCTAATAACTAATTGCCTGTGAACATTCACGCCTGCGCTTTCCATTGCGGAAACAAGCTTATATATACCTTGTAAATTTTCATCTAACTCCGCATATTCTCTCAAAACGATATCGTCAAACTGTTCTGAAGCAAATATATTTTTTAAACATACGAAGGTATCTGATTCACATTTAGCTACCAACCTTCTCTTTCTTTCCGTTCTAGAAAAACCCGAAAAGCTACTTTCAATTAGTGGTTGTAAATCTGAGTGCGTTTCCACTAAGGAAAGTAACCCTTCCACCTCTGCCTCATCTAGCCTCTTGAGTATGAACTCCTTTCCTTTCAAAAACATGTTCGGTGTTTTTATTCTTGGATACCAATGGTTCCTCGTTGATGTGAGAATGATCTTTAAGTTAAAGTTGTCATCATTCGACAATAAGTCTATCAGATTGTTTATCTCGAATAAGTGATTGTGCGCGTCATCAACAAATAGGATACCCTTTTCATTTCTTTCTTTTAACGATTTCGCAACCGAGCGCCACTCCTCAAAGAGGAGCTTGTGAATCCCTTTATGCTCCCATGAATGATAGCCATTCTCTTTAAGCCTAAGCACGACTTTTCGGGCTGAGGTGCTTTTCCCCATTCCACTCGCACCTAAAATATATGCAACTAGTTTTGAATCATCATTTATAGCGGATTCAACTTCTTTGATAATAGTTCTGCCAAAGGTTAGATTAGCTTTAATGTCAGAGTAAGTTGCAGGCCACCCTTGAAACATTGCACCAACATTTTTATCAAAGTTTCTTAATTCGTCATCAATCTTTAATGTTACCGGTTGCAAAACACTATGGTTGTCGAGCGGGTCACCTGTGGATTTATAAATAATAGCGCTCGGAGCGTTTTTCTTTTGCAGTTCGACAAAGAAGTCATCCACGCTACCAAAGGCGACTTTCACACCCCTTCGTTCCAGCAATAACGCTCTATTTTCATCTTTTGTATAAAGAACCAAGTTGATGGTGGCTGGAGAGTATGACTTATTGTTAATCGAAATTGCTCTGTCTACAATGTCCTTAATATGTGGGTCAGCCAAAGAGTATCCAACAATAACTATATTGCTACCATTCAGGTCATGCTTGAAAGCATCCCATAAAAATTCTCGGTACTCAGAGGTATTATCATAATCTGCCTCAGAGATAATTATTCTGCTTTGATTCCCATCTGAAATATCCTTATCAATACATCCATGCAATTTATAAAGTTTGGTTGCTTCTGGATATTTCTGCTCTCTAAAGTCATAGTTTGAAGATATTACTGACAAAGGCTTATCTTTTTTTTCGTATGATTGTTCAACAAGTTTATCGTAATTGGTTGTATAAATGTTTTTCCAGTTATAAAGGGGTAAATTCAAAAGTGCGCCGGTAACGTTGATTCGCCTAAACATTGACCGGAGGCAGCTGATCAGTTCTGTTCTGGATCTTTTAGCCTCCGCGATACTTGTAACCTCTGTTAATGAAAATCCCTCAGTATCAACATTAAGCTCGTGACCGATTCGCTCGATGATCTTGCCAACGCTAGGGGCTCCAGATGGCACCGAAGAACCTGAACCGAAAAACAATACCGTGTTAGTCGGATCAACTCCTTCAATCATAGTAGATAACGGAATACTCATAAAAATCCTATTTAAGATAACGTCTCAGAACTAATGGCTAGAGCCTTAACGCCGCGTACATGGGCGCGAGCTTGCGAGCGTCCCACCACCGCTTGCGGT
>CAZYGE010000103.1:0-3318 GCA_964647535.1 uncultured Proteiniphilum sp. | reverse complement strand
CATCTGACTGTTAATCAGAGGGTCCTTGGTTCAAGTCCAAGAGGAAGAGCAAAAAAACGAGTCTTACGGGGCTCGTTTTTTTTATTTATAAACATTATTTATTACTCCCATGTTAAAACAATATTCATTTCAATTTAATTTACAAACACAATTATGAAAAAAATACTACTAGCTTATCGTTTAAAACCCGAAGGCTTGAAAGAATTGAAAGATAAGTACGAAATTACTCAACCGGCAGATAAATCATTCTTCACCAAAGAAGAAGTAATGAATATGATCGGGGACTATGAGATACTAGTGCCCAACTTTGGCTTTTATACAGATAAAGATATAATTGACAAAGGCAAAAAACTCGAACTGATTTCAAACTTCGGTGTCGGTTACAACAATATAGATGTTGATTACGCAACTGAAAAAGGTATAGCTGTAACCAATATACCCAACTCCACGCGCGAACCTACTGCCGAACTTGCTTTCGCACTCTTACTGGGTGCAGCACGCAAAATAGGATATTACGATCGCAAACTCCGTACACCCGAAGGTGTGAGCTGGGGAACATATGGCGATAGTGGATTGCCTGTCTATGGTAAAACACTTGGAATTATTGGTATGGGTAGAATAGGGCAGTCCATAGCCCGTCGTGCAATAGCCTCAGGTATGTCTATCATCTATCACAACAGATCGCGTCTCGATGAATCTATCGAAAAAAAGTATAATGCAAAATATGTCTCACGAGATGATCTTTTAAAGACAGCCGATTTCATATCACTTAATGCACCTTCCACAACTGAAACTTATCGGATGATAGGCGAAAAAGAATTTAATATGATGAAAGGTACTGCCATATTCATAAATACGGCTAGAGGTAATATGGTAGATGAAAAAGCTTTGGTTAAGGCTCTTAAAGAGGACAAAATTTGGGCAGCAGGTCTTGATGTTTACGAAAATGAACCACATATATCACCTGAACTTCTTAAGCTTGATAATGTATTGCTAGCTCCCCATGCAGGCACTAAAACTGTTGAGGATAGAATTAATATGTCAATAGAGATGTGTCAGAATATAGTTGGATTTTATGAAAATAGTTTTCCTGTTTCGAGGGTTAATTAAATCAAAGTAGTCTCTGTTAAGCATTTTTCTTTTTCTTGAATTATAGATGTTTTTCTCGGCTGTGATAATTCTTTACGAAAAAGAAAGACTTACGGAGGTGATTTAGTTGGAGTGAAAATTAAAACCATGATATTGAAATATAAATTATTCTAATAAACTATTTTAGTGTTGCTAAAAGTGTAATTTTGCTTCCATGAAAAAGGAACTTAATACTCAAATAATAGAGTTGATTCGGCCAGCAAGCTCTAACGCAAAATATCCTTACATAGGTGAATTGCAAGCAGGATTTCCATCACCTGCGGAAGATTTCTTTCATGACTACATTAGTCTTGACGAACTGCTTATAAATCAAAAAGAAACTACTTTCTTCGCACGTGTTACCGGTAGCTCCATGAGTAATGATTTCAATGATGGTGACTTACTCATCATTGACAAAAGTCTAGACTGGGACGATAACAAAATAGCTCTTTGTTTTATAGATGGCGAATTTACTCTTAAGCGTATTAAACTAAAAGATGACAAATGCTATCTGATTCCTTCCAATCAAGATTTCCCATTGATAGAAGTAAACTATGAACAAGGAGTTTCCATATGGGGTGTGGTAAAATATTCTATACGTAAACATTAATTTATATTCCTGCATTATGTATGCTTTAATTGATTGCAATAACTTTTATGCTTCTTGCGAGAGAGTCTTTAATCCTTCTCTTAATGAAGTGCCTGTCGTTGTATTAAGCAACAACGACGGCTGTGTTATTGCGCGTTCTAATGAAGCTAAAGCATTAGGTATCCCTATGGGTGCTCCGGCATTTGAATATGAAACTACATTCCGTAGATATAATGTGAAAGTATTCTCCGGCAATTTTCCATTATATGGTGATATGAGCCGCCGTGTAATGAGACTGTTGTCTTATTATAGTCCACAACAAGAAATATACTCTATTGACGAATGCTTCCTAAATCTAAGCGGCATAAATGTAGATTTGCAGAACTACGGAGTACAAATGAAAACCCGAGTAGACAAAGGAACAGGTATACCAATAAGTGTTGGCATTGCACCTTCCAAAGCACTAGCAAAGGTTGCTAATCGAATTGCAAAAAAGTTTCCCAAAGAGACTCATGGCTCATATGTTATCGATACAGAAGAAAAAAGGATTAAAGCTCTAAAATGGTTAGAGGTTGAAGATATATGGGGTGTTGGAAGGAGAAATGCTATAAAGCTAAAAGCTGTTGGTGCTCACAAAGCTATAGACTTTGTTAATCTTTCCGAAGCATGGGTACTTAAAAATATGACAATTACCGGTCTAAACCTTCAGAGAGATTTGAAAGGCATACCTACAATAGAAATGGAACATCCGGAAAAGAAAAAGAGTATAGCAACCACTCGTACTTTCGAAACCAATCTACGAACTTTTGATGATGTGCGTGAAAGAATATCTACTTTCACTTCAATAAGTGCCGAGAAACTTCGTGAACAGAAAACTCTTTGTACACGATTGATAGTATTTCTTGAAACCAATCGTTTTATGGAATATGAAACACAGTATTATCCTTCTGTGCTAATTAAACTACCTTTTCCAACTAATTCTTCATTAGAGTTAGTAAACTTTGCAAACGCCTGTTTAAAACAAATTTTTAGGAGCAATCATAACTTTAAACGTGGTGGTGTAATACTATCTCATTTTGTTGATGCCAATCATTACCAAGCTTCTCTATTTTATAATTCCAATCCTAAGCATAAGAGATTAATGGAAGTGATGGACACATTAAATAAAAAACATCACAAAGACGTTATCCGAATAGCTTCGCAAGATGAAAGAAAGCACAAAATGAAACAGGCTCACCTTTCACAACATTATACCACAGATATTAAAGAAATACTTACTGTGGGATTAAAATAATAAGCTCCAGGTTAAAGCATTTATCTAAGCCACGAATTGAATATTCTAAAGCCCAAAATTACCCCAATCCCTACAACTAAACCTATCTTGAAATTCAACGGAACATTTCTTTGCTTTCTTTTTTCATTTTGAATCTCATTATTCTCTTTCTGTAGATAACTACTTTTCTGCAATTGATTATTACTTTCAACTAATGACTCATTAGAATAAATTTCATAATCCTCTGT
Organism: uncultured Proteiniphilum sp.; assembly: GCA_964647535.1. GTDB lineage: Bacteria > Bacteroidota > Bacteroidia > Bacteroidales > Dysgonomonadaceae > Proteiniphilum. The sequence goes on along the minus strand of CAZYGE010000103.1, from coordinate 80 downwards.
CTCTTTTTCTAACTGTGTGTTACTTTTTATAAACCTCTCCGAAGATATCCTAGAATCAGCACCATACTCAATCTCATGAA
>CAZYGE010000102.1:0-3366 GCA_964647535.1 uncultured Proteiniphilum sp. | reverse complement strand
TGCTCAATATGACAATATTGATGAAAGAAATGTGCAAGAACAATTTGACCATAAATATATCCCAGAAATTAACGATTATGAGCGAGATATCAATGGAGATAATGCTCAGCTTCAGCCTATGCGTTACAACCACAGGGGCGGTATGGTTCCATTAGTAACGCTACCTGGAGGTAAACCTTTACCGGTTAATCAAGTATATAAGCCAGAAGAATATAAGGAATTCAAAGGTGATGCTACACAAAAAGGTTATAAACCAAATGATAGTAAAAAATATTAAATTAATCTTAAATTAATCTTAATAATGAAATTGATTTTTTTTTATTCAATGATGATATTTATTTTTCATCTTTCTTGGACTGGATATGGTCAAGTAACTGATCATAGTAATATACGTATTGATACATTGATTGTCAAAAATTCAGATTATGAATTGATACATTTTCATAAAGTTGAAAGAAATATTTATACCGATTTACTTTTTGATAAGGATGATAGCGTATTTAGTGAACTTAACAAATATTCGAGGATGATAGTTAAAAACTCATATAAAGAGTACAATATTCCTACTATTCCATTCTCTCATCTATATATATTGAATAGCAAGGATCTTATTCTGGGTTTATCCAGTTATTTGTTAAGTCCTTATAATATTGTAGTTTATAGACTTTCAACTGGGGAGTTGTTATACAAAAGTAAAATCACAATTTTTGAGCTAAAACTTACTGAAGATGAAATTTCTAAAATCATAGCAAAATATCCAGGTATTGAAAATTGTCTTAAAGTTTCCAACGTATTTAAAATCAATGAAGAATATTATTTTGAAATAACCAATTGTATTATAAACATTTTAGGAAGGGATTCTTTTATTGACAGATTTAATATTGTTGGAAATCGTTACTTTCCTTTAATCGGTTCAACAACAGCATCTAGCTATGACCAACAAGGGAAATATTATTTGAAGAGCTACGTTGGTTTTTTTGACCTCTCTGATCCCTTATATGATTTGATAGTTATCAATAATGTTCCATATTTACTTATTCTAAATTCTGACAATGGTGAGAAAATTCATATTCCATTAGTGTCAAATTGTGAAAGCCCTATACCTAAGCACATGCAGGATAAATAGAAATTGTCTTGGTGCTATTGACCATTTTGAAATTAGAGTATTATAGGGATTAAAGTGCCTTTCAATTGAGTGTAGTTAGAAATTAGAGGAACGTATTTTAGGTTAGCCTCTATTAATTTGTCTTATCCTGAAAAATGATACAGGATTAGACAATCTGGTAAATTCGATGAGGCTGTATCGGTTTATAGAATACACTTCTTTTATGTTCCGAAACAGAGCCTGGAATGCCAGCCGTTTGCTGGGTCTGAAACAATACGAGCTCACGGATCATCTGGGTAATGTAAACGTCTCTGTATTAGATAGATTGTCCGGCACAGGTGATGAAAATCCGGGTGAATACGCTTACCTTAGTGCTAATATAAGTTCTTTTACAGATTATTATCCATATGGTATGGTAATCCCTGGACGTTCTGCATCTAGTTCAGAATATCGTTTTGGTTTGAATGGAATAGAGCGAACAGACGAAGTAGCTGGAAAGGGTAATCATTATACTGCATTTTATGGTGAATACAATCCTCGGACTGCAACTCGTTGGAATTTAGATCCAAAGTCGCACCAATCAGTTAGTCCTTATTTGGTTTATTTTGGAAATCCTATATTTTATTCCGATGTTTTACTTGATACCCCAACGAGAGCAGCTGTGGCTAAAGCAGAAGCTATTAGAATTTCTACTGCAAAACACCTAACGGATATTGGAAATCTACGTATTTATCACAAAGCAGCAGATCATATTAGAAAAGAATACGAATTTGATAAGTTTGGAAATCATGGAAATGTTACATATAACATTGAATTAAATGAAGGCACATCTGCATTTTCATATACACCTAAGTTTCGTACTATAGGTTTTTTTAGTGGAAATTTAGATTACTCATTGTATAAGCCATCTACCTTAGGTGTAACTAAAAGTTTCGCAATGAATGTACTTGCATTAGGGCATGAGCATGTTCATAATTTTCAGCAATTCGTTATGAAACTTAATGATCAATTATATAACCAAGCTCCAGAGAGAGAATTGTTGGCTATTGAGTTTAGCTTATATCCTAATGATGGACATATGCGAGGTTTAATTAATGAATATTTGCAGTCTCAAGGTCAGAGTTGGGATATTGAATTTGATGATAGGCTATCTGATAAAATGGTTCAAGGCTTAAAAGATTATGCACAAAGAAATTATAATAGATTAGCTACCGACGAACTTAAAGAAAAGTATACACCAATTTTGGAAAAAATTTTAAATAGAAAGAATAATGAAAATGCAGTTAAATAAATTTTTGAAAAATGGCATGATTCTTATTTGTGCTTTAATTATTCTTGAACTCTATCCTAAGCAAGTTAAAGGAGAGGATAAGAATATTGATATTTTTTCATTATGTGTTAAGCAATACGATTCTACTAGACAAGATAAGATAATATTTTCTGTAAAATTAAATTCGATACAAAATGTAAAGATGCCAACAAATTCAGTTGTAGAATTTAATCCTCTAGAATTTTTAAATCCTTATGATGAGGATTATTTTTGGATTTTACCTGAGATTGAGTTTTTTAACTCGAAGCTCAAAATATGGAGTAAATATGATTCAAAGTTTTATAGTAATTATGATTACACTCCCATAATTATTGATCCGAGCAATGAACAAACAAAAATTGTTAAAAATAGTATTGATTATTTTCCATCACTTTTTTTCTTAAAAGATTTACCGTGTAAAGAAAATGAATTCAGAATTAGGTTTTATACACGGTTCAAATATGAAGGAGTTGTTATTGTTATGAAATCTAATTGGTTAAATTTATAAAATAGTATGAAGGCACTATCAAAGTGATTATTAATAGGTTTAATTTTTGATTATCAATGTAATTATTAAAACGAAGGGTGAACTTAGGTTCATCCTTTTTATTTTATGATCTAAAATGGCACTCAAATGAATAAAAATATGTCTACTTGTCTCCAACGATTTGGTAATGTCTTGTCCTGAAAAAATGATACAAGATTAGACAATATAGAGGATTCGGGCAGGCTGTATCCCTTTATAGAATACACTTCTTTTATGTTCCGAAACAGAGCCTGGAATGCCAGCCGTTTGCTGGGTCTGAAACAATACGAGCTCACGGATCATCTGGGTAATGTAAATGTCTCTGTGTTAGACCGCTTGTCCGGAACCGGCGATGGCAATCCGGGAGAATACGCTTATCTTAGTGCCAATATAAGTTCTTTTACAGATTATTATCCATATGGTATG
>CAZYGE010000101.1:1862-3402 GCA_964647535.1 uncultured Proteiniphilum sp. | reverse complement strand
CTAATATGCATCCTATTATTGCGGCAATCCATGCAGTTCTGCTCAAGGTGGCGGGTAGGACAAGCAAACAAACCATCCCTGCGACAAAGAACACATAGCTAAGCCATTTCTTTTTGTGTTTGTATGAAAGCCATAAATGCAAAGTAATGGGAATCACCATGGCAATAAATCCCCCGTACGGACCGGGATTAAAAAAGGACCCCGTAGTTTTAAATAGCGTGTGCTTAGTGGGAAAATATCCATATAACTGTCCTAAACCCCACACCGCTTCAACTACTCCCCAGATTAACAATGCTACCAATACCAGCATCTTGCATTTAGGCAACAAGAGGTAAATAATTTTCAGTGCACACCAAAGCAGTATCATCTGGATAAAGTAAAGGTGAAACTCAGGTGCAAGATTCAGCTCGTATTGGTAGGTTATCAAAACTAACCCGGCAAATACAATAAGAGCAACTGAAAATATATTTTGAGTTGAAAACATATGGGTTGTTTTAAATGATTATGTTATATACATAATACATTGCTTTCATTTCTTTTTGATCCGTCATAAAATGAACTGTATACAACTTATTCGACTTTCTATCTATGTGTATTTGCCAAGCATCTTTGTTGAGCTTAATTTTCTTTACTATTTTTCCATTCCAATCAAAAATATGTAGAATATTACCAAAATAATGCCTATCTCTATATTCCATTTCACTTCTTCCACTGAATAAAGCAAATATATAATCTTTAGATTCAGTTATAGAAATATATCCGTTTGGGTTTTCTGGTAAGATAGAGTAATAATCACCGTCCATCTTTCGATATTTTGGCACATAAGTGTTATCCGTTATTATTTCTTTCAATTCGCTTTTTTCAACAGAAATTATTTTTATAAGATCGCAGCGAGCAGATGAATATACAAGTTTTGTCTTATCTCGATTCATTGTTATGTCACCTTGAAACAAACTAAATTTCTGATTTGAATTTAAAGTTTGATTTTTAACATCCGGAAAATCAAGATAGTAATCCGTAATTGTATCGGCCTTAAATCTGCCAATCATACCCATTGAAAACGACCCCAAACAAAAACCGACAGAATCATTCTGGAAAACTATCCTACTTGCCTCAACTGGGATTTTAATAATTGATGATGTGGTTATATCTTCGCCTTTGACAATATTATAAAGTTGGTAACAATATACTTTTGAGTGGTTTCTATCAGTAATACGAATTTCATTTGTTGATTCCTCAAACATCATTTGTACCGGAAAATTATAGTCTTCAGGTCCAGAGCCGATGGAGCCAAATTTTGAATATAGTTCTCCGGTATTGATATTAAAAGCATAAAATAGATTACTCCTACCTTTATTATTGTCATATATAACCATGACCGAATCAATTACACAAAACATATCTGGACGCAATAAATCTTCAGATAATCTTATTTCCTGAGAAAATCGAATCTCTTCAAACTCCTGTTTTACTTGAACAGCATCAACGCAAGAAACCAGAAAAAGAAAACAATATAAATAGCAATAAATATTCATTTGAT
>CAZYGE010000101.1:0-1762 GCA_964647535.1 uncultured Proteiniphilum sp. | reverse complement strand
ATAATTTTTAAATACTCTCTTGTTACTTCAGGATTTGCATCATCAGTTACAAACAATCTTTTGACGGTCAGATCTTTATCGAGCATAAAAAAATATGGCTTAGTATCTATATTGTACAAAGGAAAATCTTCTGCATTTTGAAAGCTTACTACCTGCTTTCCATAGTAGTCATCTTTAAACCTTTGTTCAATATCGGCAATACATAGTATATTTGAATTTGTTTCGAAATCTGGATAGAGCTCTTTAATTATTTCAAAAGCACCTTCAACGCAAGGGCGGCACATATTTTGATTTAGTCCTAATATCAATTTTGGTTGATCTACAATAGAAGTAATTGATACATTAATCTTATTGTTAGAACCTAGGTACATATTAGATTCACCTATATGAAATAGGTCATACTCAAAACGTAGCATAGTTATATCTTTAAACCTTTGAAATATAAAATCAATATTTTCCAAGTACTCTATTTCATTTTTTAATTTCCCTACTTCATCACTACAGTCATGTATTGTCATTAATAATTTAATGTTAAATAAAGTAAAGGACACTACAACACAAATTAAAAAAAACTGCAAGTATTTTGATTTCATTTAAACCAATATTTTATTAGTATAGGATTCTCTTCCATTTCCGAATTAATTAGCTTTTCAAATGTATTTTTTTGCTGATCATTTAGCATTTCTTTTTTGACCCTTTTTTCCAACTCCACCCATTGAATAGGCATTAATACATATTCATCTGTGACTATTATTTCCTCCATACGATAAGAATTAAAAAGCACATTTTCCGTGAACGTATCAATTAATTTTGATTTGTTAGAAACTCTATCATATATAATGTTTGATCTATTATTAATGTCATTTATAGAAATCGAAACAATCACATACTTATTGTTATGTCTTACTGAATGTATGATATAAGGAGATTGTTCAAATATTGCCTTTATACTTGAATTGTAATTACGTTCAGATTCTTTAGAGAATATAATGTCTGACCCCTTTCTAGAATCTAAACCAAAGTCAAATCTAAAAACAACTTCAAGACCTTTTGTCTCTAATTTATAAACCTCAAGATCTATAGGTCTAAAAAAGAACCAATCGTTTTGATATTGATATGGAATGTTTGAGAAACTACCAAGACGATAACTTTCTTCGAATTCTTCATGCAATAATTTTTCTTCTACAAGATTATAATATATGATTTTGTTGGGTTGAAACATTGAATAAAATACGTGTGTGTTGCTATTAATAGCTGCAATAGAGTGTACAGATCGGAAGTTTGGATAATTTATTTGTTTTTTTCCAATATAATTACCTTTTATATCGAAATCTCTAACAATACCCGTTGGTTCAAGTATCTCAATGTTATCCGTGAAAGGATTGATTATGAAATCTTGAATAAATGTATACTCTCCATCACCTTGTCCTTTCTTATCAATTTTAGAAACAAAGTTCCCCTCATTGTCAAAAACAAAGATTGTGCTTTGAACTGGATCTAACATGTAGTACTTCTTATTATAATATTGCATCTTGCTGATAGCTACAATAAGCACATCTGATGATGTTTCCAATGGAATTAATTCAATTGAATCGAAGTAATCAAAAAGAGACGCTTTTTCCACTTTTTTTAAATCAACGACAATAGCATCGTTAATTTCTGGGTTTGGTCTACACATAGTAAAACACAATATAGATAAGACAAATAAAAACTTTTCCATTATTTACTATTTTAATAAGTAGCTTAAATAAAGATGTACGTA
>CAZYGE010000100.1:0-3475 GCA_964647535.1 uncultured Proteiniphilum sp. | reverse complement strand
GTGATGGTTTTATCAGTTTAGAAGGGAAAAAAATCAGGGTTCTGGATGCAAAAGCGTTGGCAAAAACTGCGGATTATTACGCATAAATAATATCTTCTTAAATCAACATCTAAGGCTAGGGAAACAAGCACTTTTCTTTACATGTGTCGCTTTAATTCCTCAAGCGGCGTATCCTCTTATTCGTTTTTAACATAATTCATGTTAGAAATTTTTATATGCAGTATTGCTTGTATAAAGTAAAAAACATGTTAGCTTTGGCTTAAATATAATCTCTATTCAACTAAGCTTATTTTTATATTTAATGTGAGTCCCTCGCTCGCAAAATGCTATGGAAACAACCTTCGAGACACAATAAGATCTTCGGTATAACCACTGTTGTACACTATGTAGGCAGAACAGGCTACTTATTATAATTAAAAAAATTACTATAATCTACAACATTACGGTTACCCTAATCCTATTATCCAATCAACCATCTTAAACTAAAGTAATGCAATGAAAACTTTAAAAATTTAAAGTCCTAGCGCTTCTTATCCTTCTTATCTCCTTTTCCTGCAAAGATGATGAATTTATTTCCCCTGAACCTAGAGTTGCAAGCAAATGGCTTGCATTTAACTCTAAAGAAGATTTAAAAAACTATATAGAAGATGGGAAAACAAAAGAATTAAAAGAGTTCAAAAAAGAGTTGCAAGTTTTTGATAAGAGAGGATTCAAAACACTACTACCCTTAATTGATGAAGGAAATACAGAACAAATGGAAACCTATGCTAATAAAAAATTGAATGAGATGAGGGGTTTCATACAAGCCTACCATCCAAATGCATTTAACTTAAGATTATCAGAAGATGAATTAGACGTTGATGCTGATGATGATGAAATTATTGCCGACCCTTATTTTGCGTCTGTTCTTAATGAAAACAGAGAGATTTTAGTTGATAATAAAGTATACCGTTTCACAGAAAAGGGGTTATTTTACACCGATGTTAACAATTATGATAACTTGGATAAAACTATTCAAATGATTCAACCTTGTAAAATAAATCGAATTGACGAAGAGGAAGTAGATGTTGGCAATGGTGTAGTTGCATTTATTCCACAAGCTATCAATAACATTTGTATCCAAGCAACTATAGTTTGCTGCTCTCCTGACAGAGGTATTGGTGATCATAGTAATGCATCATCTGCATTAGCACGTGATAAAATTAGAGACAACCTAAAAATATGTGAATACCGATCAAATGTGCTCAACAAGTTATTCGGACCATCTGAAAAATGCATAGACAAGTTCGATGATCGAAGAAGGATAAAAGTTAAAACATGGGCTCAGAATTATTTAATATTCGCATCTACCGGAGTGAAAGTTAAAAGTCAAAAAAGAAGCTTAAGAGTATGGTGGGCGAATAAAATTGAAGAGTTGGAATTAGGCTACTCAATTGCATCCTTTAAGTATACAGGAATAGGAGATTGGCCAAGTTCGGCCACTGTTAACCCTCCCGATTTTCATTATGAGCTCAATGGATATATCGTTGACCAATACGGCAGATATGTATCAGGAACTACACCTGCTCGAAACTTATTTGACAACTTCCCCCTCTCCAATGATCAGCAATTACTTAAAATATGGGTATACAAGCCAATCCAAGATGTTATAAAAAGTTTAACGGGGAATAGCATTGCTCATATAGAGTACTCTGGCAAAGATTTCAATATGGCTGTTCGTAAAATGGTTGAAAATGGTGTGAGAGAATTGAAGAGGAAAGGTAAAAATATAAATGGAAAGCCTGAAGCTGTTATCATTTTTGACGACCCCGAATGGAATAACATAAATTTCGTCTATACAAATTGGAAATCCGTAAAAACAAATGAAAACAAAATCAGCAAAGTGTTTGATTGGAGTACAGCTGAAATTGGAATAAAGAGCGGAGGATCAGGAACCAGGCCTACCTATTCTTCACCTAAAAGACCAAAGGATTTCAATATAGTTTGTTATGGAATGGGGCGGAAAGGTTCGACTTGGAAAGGAGGGAGAGTAGTATTAACTGATTAATTATTTTTCTCTCGTTTGATTAGGATGTCAAATTCTAATCAAACGAAATTAATGCAATCTTATGACAAAAGTATTAATATTATTCTCAATGGTTTTCCTGTTTTTCTCGCATTTCTCTAATGCACAATCAAAAAAGAATTACTTCAAAGCAGAGGCTGGATATTTGTCAGGAATAGGAAACATTTATTATGATGACAGAGCTACTTTCATTAACGAAAGTGACGCATTTAGGCTGAGGGTTTCCTATGGCTTTTTTCTTGCCCCAAAAACCTCCGCAGGGCTTGGTTTTGGATTAGATGGATACCATAACCCTAGCCATAATACGCTCCCTGTATTTTTTGAGTTGAGGAGGTTTCTGCAAGCAGAAGGCAATTCATTATTTGTTAATTTGAATTTAGGGACCGCAATAGAGTTGAGTCAAGAATTAGAAAAAGGGCTTCATTTCTCTACAGGTCTAGGCTACCTGGTTGTCTTGCGAAAAATGGAACTTCTCCCTTCAGTTGGGATCAATATTCAGAATATTGCTAACGGTAAAGCCATCTTAATAGATCTTTCTACATTTCAACATGAAGTAATCATTACAAAGATAACACTAACAAGCATCTCATTTAATCTTGGAATTCAGTTTTGAAAAAAATCAACATCTTATTGTTGCTATTCGTCATCGCCTGTTCAAGCACCAAAATTGTTAAGCACTCTGCTTTACCCAAGATCGTGGCAGGAGAAGGGATTGTTCTAATGGATATCCACAATTTAAGCGAAGCACATGGGTATAAACTGTTTGAGTCTATGAAACAGATCATGTCGAGAACAAACGAAATAAAATTTCTTGCTGAGCAAGAGCATCACTTAATACAGAGAGGAATCAGCAAAAACGACTTACACAATGATCAAATCCCCGACTCTTTAAGCTTAATCATAGCCTCGAAAATCAATTGTCGGTATATCTTAAACGTAAAAGTTTTGAAAAGCAAAAGAGGTGGCACTTTCGGATCCTATACATCTTTGGAGCTGGATCATTATAACAAACATTATTATGATGAAAAAGAAGCCAACAGTGCAAGCCTAATGTTTGAATTAATAGACTGCAAAAGTGATATTACTAAAGAGCGATTTCAGGTTACTACTAAAATAAACCCATTAACCATTAATGAGAGCGAAGGAGAAACACGAGTGAATGCAACCACAGAGTTCTCTGCTATAAGGAAGGCTTTTGAAAAAGGTGTTAAGCAATTGAGAAAAGGAATAATATCGGAGGCTAATCGTATAGATATCTATCAGCAATAAGCGCTTGGTAAATCAGGTCAGACTTGCCTTCATACATTCTCTTATTCGTCAAGCTTAGAAGATCTTTTACAATGCAAACGATGAGCATTTCCTGACAAAAGTCATATTCTTGACTGTACTCAATCATAGTCAACCACCTTA
>CAZYGE010000099.1:0-3504 GCA_964647535.1 uncultured Proteiniphilum sp. | reverse complement strand
ATCTAACACTTTCTGTTTTGTTGGCTCAAGAACACAATCAAGTCGCCTGATTACGGTCATTGGAAGTATTACTTTTCCATAGTCCGACTGCTTATAGTCGCCTCTGAGGAGATCAGCCACCCGCCATATCAGATCGGCTTTTTCTTTAAAATTGTTCATTTGTTGTTTATATTCTGGTAGCATCAAAAACGATACCGGTATCAATTGATGTTAAATTTATACTTAGGATGCGAAGTTAATGAAAATGTTTTAGAATGGATATCGATATTTTAACTACGCAGAGATCAATCACGAATAGATTGCGTCACTAATTGTTTAGTCTTCTCAAAAAGTTCTTGAAAAGGCATATCCTTAACAGATATTGGATCATGAATAGTGAATTCAATTTTGTTTCCAATATATAACGGAAAAGTGCCCCATCTTGTCATTTTCCATGAATTATTAATCGTAACAGGAACTACCATTGCCGAAGGCGCATACTTGCAAAGTATTTTAAGGCCGTTTTCTGCAAAGTTATTTGGTTTTCCAGACCGACTTCTAGTTCCTTCTGGAAATATCACCACAGACCGTTTATGCAGCTCTATATATTTGCCCATTTTTTGAATGGCAGATAAAGATTGTTTCGCATTTTTTCTATCGATAAGTACCGAGCCCCCATGCCTTAAGTTGTATGAAATACTTGGAATTCCCTTCCCAAGTTCTATTTTACTGACAAACTTTGGATGCACTTTTCGCATAAACCATCCCAAAGCGGTAATATCGTACCAGCTCTGATGGTTTGAGGCGATAATTAAAGGAGTATCTTCAGGAAGTTTCTCTAACCCCGTAAACTTGTATCTTGTTCCCAGCATATATGTATTTAATACAAGAAACAACATTAAGCCATCTGCGCTCTTTTTATGAGCCTCATAACCAAACAGGTTAAAACATATCCATTGTATTACGTGAAAGACAACTAGGATGAATCCAAACATCAGGTAATAAATAGCAGAAAGCGGATATGATATTAATTTCTTCATTTACACGAAAATGGTGAAAATAGTGTTTATTTTTATTTTATTGAAATTAGTTATTCAAACAGTAAAGGTAAAGAAATAATATTAGAAGAATTCAGTTCTCAAATAACATGTAAATATATTTTGCTTAAACCTAACATTTACAATAAATTATTCGCATCTTTGATCTGAAAAAAAAATCATATTATGTCTAAAGAAAGTAATACAAGCAATAAGTCGGATAAAAAATCCCCTCAAAAGAATTTAAAAGAAAAACGAGCTGATAAAGCTAGTAAACGTGCCGCCAAAAACAGGAAAGGATTAGACGATTTAAAAACTAAGTAAATAGAGACGCGCTTTCATATTCAACTTTTAATGTTGCAATAATTTCTTTAACCGTAGAGATTTTCTTTGCTAAATAAGCATTGCTGCCTGCAAATGCATACCCTCTATTCATCTTTCCTCTATAAGAGTTATATAGAGCTGTCATTATACAATAGGGGCTTTTCTTATAATCGCATGTTTTTATACAATGCATAGGACAACTAGCAGGTTCTTCTGTGCCTGACTCTATCTTGTTTATAAACTCATTGCGAATTGCTCTACCGGGCATACCAACCGGGCTTTGTATTATTAAGATATCCTCTTGTTTAGAATCGATATATGTTTTTTTGAAGTTATAATGAGCATCACATTCTTCTGAGGTTACAAAGATAGTTCCCATTTGAACCCCTGATGCTCCAAGCCTTATAAAGTTATGAATATCTTCACCTGTATATATACCACCTGCTGCAATAACCGGTATTGATTTTATATCTTTATATTGTGCTGCTACTTGAACTACCTCCGGTATAATTCTCTCCAAGCTATAATTTTCATCTTCTATCTGCTCCTTTTTAAAACCAAGATGACCTCCGGCTTTTGGTCCTTCTACTACTATTGCATCGGGCAAATAATCATAATTATTTTTCCACTTATCACAAATTATTTTTGCCGCGCGTGACGAAGATACAATCGGCACTAATTTAGTTTTGCTTCCCTTCTCAAGATATGAAGGAAGATCAAGTGGAAGACCTGCACCCACAAAAAGGAAATCGGCCTTCTCTTGAATTGCCGTACGCACCATATCCGAGAAATTTGTCAGTGCAGACATAATATTTATGCCTATTAATCCACTGCTTTGCTCACGTGCTTTCCGTAATTCTTCTTTAAGACCCCATATACAATCTTTCACGAAATTGTACGGTTTTTGACGATAAAGTAGCCCTAATCCGGCACAAGAAATAACTCCAATGCCACCTTCATTGGCAACCGCAGAAGCTAACCCGGAAAGAGATACACCTACTCCCATTCCTCCCTGAATAATAGGTAGATTTATTTTTAAAGAACCGATATAAAATGGTTTCATAATTATTATTTAATGTTTTCTCGCAACTTCTATTTTAAACTTTTTACCCTTCATTTTTTCATTCTTGATATTGGCAAGTAATTTCTTTACCTCTGATGATCGAACAGCAACGAAAGAAGTAAAATCTTTAACTTCAATCAATCCAATATCAAATTTATCTAGTTTACCTTTTTGCAAGAAGAAACCAACTATATCACCCTTATTCAATTTGTTTTTCTTTCCCCCGCTAACATAAATTGTTTCGTAATTGGGCCTATCAGGTAAAGGATTTCTTGACGATAACCTTAAGATTTCTATATTATCAGAAATATAATCCGGCGTTTTATCCTCTTTATAATTAATTATATAAGCTGTACCCGAAGCATGCATTCTTGCCGTGCGCCCATTTCGATGCACAAACTCTGTTTCGGTGCCCGGAAGATGATAATGAACAACATGATTCATCTCGGGGATATCAAGACCACGAGCTGCTAAATCGGTTGTAATAAGATAATTCAAACTTCCGTTTCTGAATCTAACAAGTATTCTTTCTCTATCATCCTGATCCATTCCACCGTGATAAAAGCCTGCCTCAACGCCTTTTTTATTTAATAAAAAGGATACTCTTTCCGTGGATTCTCTGTGATTACAAAATATAAGTGCCGGCTCTGAATCCAGAGAACAGATTAGATGAAACAAAGAATCTATTTTATCTTTTTCTGTAGACTCAACAAGCTTTATAGCTAACGCTTCGTTTTCTTCTTCATCCAAAAAGTCAAGCGTTATAGGAGACCCTATCTCTACAAAGTCTGGTATCTCAACGTCGGAGGTAGCCGATAGAAGTACTCTTTTTTTGAGCGAAGGTAATTGACCAATTATTGTGCTCATTTCTTCCTGAAAGCCCAACTGTAAAGACTTATCGAACTCATCTAACACCAATGTTGTAATGAAATTGGTGTCAAAAGATTCTCTTTCAAGATGGTCTGTCAGTCGCCCCGGAGTGCCAATAAGCAAAGCAGGGGGATTGCTGAGGTTATTTAGTTCGGTTTCTATTGAGTGCCCCCCGTAGCAAACGTTTACCTTAAATTTCGTTCCAAGCTTTTTCCATACCTGTTCAGTCTG
>CAZYGE010000098.1:0-3504 GCA_964647535.1 uncultured Proteiniphilum sp. | reverse complement strand
CGTAGAATATCTTATTTTTCATTGTTTCTCCTTACCTGTGGCTCATAACGCCCGCGTAATAGGCGCGAGCTTGCGAGCGTCCTAATTGACGCGATTGTTATATGAATTCTCAATGCGATTCTACTTTGAACTTGTACTTGTTCTCGGCAAACAAAATGAACTCACCTATGCTCTTTTCGATTGCTTCTAGTATATGAATGTATCCGTCTTTAGTGAGTGATCTATCGATAGAAAAATGATGAACAATACCGTGCCTGTACTGGATAATGTCAGAAATACGATTTTCCAAGAATGTCACTGAATTTCCTATTTTTTTCTTTTTGTATAAGATCTTTCTTACGTCGATATTCAACCAATCCTTATAGGCCTTATTCAACTGATTGAGATTCTGAAATGTATAGTTTCTAGCAATGATATTCTCAACAGTTGCCTCTTTATTCTCTACTTCCAATAATGTTTCAAAATCCAGTTTCTGTTTATGATTAGTGCGCTTCTCAAGCGCCACTGGGTCATATTTAATAAGGACTTGAAAAGCTTGTGAGAAAAAGTACTCAAACATTGAGACGGCGAACGGCACAAGACCGTTATACAAGACTCTGCTCGGATCCATGCTTTGAGTAAATTTTATAAAGTCGTCGATTTTCCCTTCTGCAGGTTCGGGCAATTTCATAGATGGATCTGGTAAAGCAAACCGAACTGCTGAAATCTCTTGTCTCACATGGCTATAAATCGCAGATATTCCTCGGCTTATCGGCGTACTATCATCCTCCCATAATGGGGCATAGCGATTCGTTCCATAATCACCTTGTATAGTACCGCCGAAAAGCTTCCGAGCACCCCTTAAAACATCATTTAACATCTTCACATCGTGCCAACTAGCACTGTATAGATTACGAACGTGTAAAGCCCAGTCATTACCCGTAATATTTAATTCTTCACCGGATACCGGATACACATCAGCCGATACACCATCTATAGATTTATAATCTTCATAATCAAACCAAGAGTAATTAAGAGTCCCCTTTGGCCAATCCCAGAAATGTCTGCATCGTTCAAACCCCAACCCTTCAAGATATTTCTTAAGGTCATCTCTTGTTGCTTTCTTTGGGTATAAGGTTACATCCCTTCCCATTTATTATGATCCTTGGCCAGAGTTCATTTTCATATAACGCCCGCAACAGCGGAATATTTGGAGTGGATTGTTTTGCGGTAGCGTAGCGTCAAACCGCAAAACAAGAAACGGCAAATATTTCCGCTGATTGCGATTGTTATGACTATATGGAATTCACTACTGACAACGCATCTCCTTCTGATGTTTTTGCTTCAATATACTCTTTAATAAGCGCGCGATTTGAAGATATGATAGAAGGCCATCTACCCTTCCAAGCTTTATATGCATGCCAAGAATACCCAATATATAATCTATTGCTCATAGTATTCATTGAACGTAACACTGCTTTTAAGTAGGTTGCTTCGATTGAAGTGCCTTTAATTTCAAATATGGTGCCAAGATAAATGAGCCAACGCGCCAATTGTTCATATTGCTCCCATGCATTGTGCCCGTTTGTTAGCTCCCTTTTTGCATCTATAACATCACCTATAACTGCTACTACGCGTTCATTTTCCAAGCTTAGACCTTCTGCCGACAACGCAGAGATTATTCTATAAAAGGAGTCCTCAAGCTTTAGATATGCTTCTTTGAAGCGGTATTTTTTATAGACCACATTTCTTATGCTACTTATTGATTTTTTGGCAATGCTTTCAACCTTTGGAATTTTTTCATTCAGATCTTCGAAGAAGTCATGAATATCCAAATTATCTAAAACCCTTATTCCATAACAATACGCGTAATAGTCCTTCACGTACTGGTCAACACCAGACCTAGACACCAGAAAAATATTTGACCCAATAACATGTGTTTTAGAAAATCCCTTGTAATCACTCATTATTGCTTTAAGGTTTGTATCGCCCAATGAATACCCCAAAATAACTACCGTGTTTTCATGCAAAACCGTACTCAGCTTTCGAGAAAAGTATGAATCACCATTTATAAATTTGAAATAGTCTTCAGAAGTAATTACCATATTTTCTGGCGAATCAATTGAGCCATGTACATGATAAACTTTTACGTTCGCCGATGACCTAGGGATTGGCAAGCCGGGCGCAATTGATTGACACTCGCTTTCTCCGGTTAATTCTTCCGCCAATTTATCGTAATTTGTTGTTACGACACGAAATTGTCTTTCAGAAAAAAACTTAGCCACGTGGACATTGCCACCACTTAACCCTACATTTTCGATCAACTTGGCTGATTCCTCATGAATACTTTTATTTGTAGAGGAAAGTTTTATCGAAATAATCTGTGCAATTTCTTCCATGCTAAGTGGGTTGATCTTGACTTCTGGAAATAGAGACTCTTTTATATGATCGGCGTTGGGCAAAAGATCACAAAGATTCTCAAGCAAACCTTGCCAGCTTAGAGCATTATTATCCGTAACAGATTTAGAAAATCCTGTCCCCGTGAAGAAACACAACCTGTTGGTTGCAGCAGCATAGGCAATTTCAAACATCTCGCTCAAGTGTCGGTTTCTCCTGTGTCATAACGCCGCGATAAACGGTGGTTTTTAAGTTGCACTTTTGCCATAAGATGGAGCGAAGCGGAATGGCAAAAGTGCAACTTAAAAACCATCCGTTTGATTGCTTTGTTAGGCAAGACTATTGCCTACAATCATTATGATGTGTGCGACCATATGCGACCCTATGGCACACTCCAAACCGCGCTTCCAATATAAATAGCCGGCGACAAAACCAAAAGCGGCATTGCCAACAATTATGTAAGAAATCAAATATGCAGTTACTTCAGGCGAAAGAGCGAAAGCAACGGGAAGATGCCCCACGCCGAATATTACCGAAGAAATGACAATAGCAAAAATATAATTATGTGTTTTTATGTCTGTGTTTTTTTGTTGAGTAATGCGGTAAATCGCCCATACAAAAAATGACATAAGCCCCCAACGAATAAGAATTTCTTCAGTAATGCCGCCATACAATATTTTTGTATACCAAGGAGGATCTAGTTTTTCTCCGGCAATAATAAATTCAGGAGGAAGGTACCCGGAGGCTGCTTTAAAAAAAATAATTAAAAATATACCCCCAACAACGCCGCCCAAAATGGCAGGTAAGATTTGAGGTTTAAGTTCTTTATAGATATTTGCAGATCTGGTGATAGCTAAAATAACAGGGATCGTTAGACCTACTTTCTTAGCGAATACAGCCCCCAGCCACACCATAAAAAAAAGTAATACAGACGATTGAAGGACTGCAATAGCTTGAATAACCTCCAATGGCATAGGAGGCTTTTCTGGTTGTAACACCAATAAGTGAGGGACGAGAGGGATAATAGATAAAACCCCGAGAAAACCAAGAAAAAATAACAATATGACTGGCTTTAATTCTTTCATTTTTTCCATTTGCATTATTTTCCTCTATATAGTGCCTAACGCC
>CAZYGE010000097.1:0-3527 GCA_964647535.1 uncultured Proteiniphilum sp. | reverse complement strand
TTGATTAGATATTATACTGGGTTGTTATTAACTCAGTATAATTAACTGAAGATATTATGTAAGGAAAAAAAACAGGGACGAAATTTTTAAATTTCGTCCCTGTTTTTTATGCAATCAATAATATATTGATAAGCAGTATGACAACATTTGCTGTTATTTTACAGTGATATTGTTAACCACTTGTTCAGGATTTAAAGCATTTATTCTTTCCATTAAGTTTGGAAGATCTCTTTCATTAATTTCTCCTTCAAGCGTGATAACTCCATTTTCAACAGTAGCAGTCACTGTATCGTAACCCTCTAGGGCATTCTCAAGGCCAGAATTGATAGTATTGTCTATAGCAGTATAATCGGGCGAGGGTGCCGCTACTTCTAGCTGATTAATTACTGATACAACATTGTTAACTTCTGAGACTTGATTCTCCGCATAAGTTTTAAGTGATTCATCTTGTACAACTCCGGTTAAAGTTGCCACTCTGTTCTGAACTGTTACTTGTACACCTGTTAGTTCAGGATTTGAATTGATTGTTTCCTGCGCGTTTCGTTGAATGTCAGCGTCATTTACATTGTTACAAGATATAGCAATAAAACTAACTGCTAATATCAAAGTAATCATCGATAATGAATTTGATAGTTTCATAATTCTTCTTTTTTAGTTAAGTGTTTAATTGTTAGTTATACTAATTATTAAATAAGCCGTTTAATAACTATATAACTTAAACAAATCAACCTGCTAAAAGTTTAGAAACCACCATCTCACATTGAAAAAAATATTTCTATTTAAAATATTTTTGTGTATTTATGGCAATAAGGTGTTCCCCCTTTGTATTCATAATATTGTTGATGATAATCTTCTGCTTTCCAAAACTCTGACGCGGGTTTTAGCATTGTTGCTACTTTATAATTTTTATCAGTTAGTTCTTTTATATACCTTTCTGCGATTGCTTTTTCGGTAGCATTAGAATAAAAAATACATGATAAATACTGGGGCCCAATATCTGGACCTTGACCGTTAGTCTGGGTGAAATCATGTGTTTCGAAGAAAAGTTTCACCATGTTTTCGTAACTAGTTATTTGAGGATCAAAAACAACTTCAGTTGTTTCTAGATGTCCGGTATTTTGTTGTGTAACTTGTTGGTATGTAGGGTTGTCTTTAAATCCACCCATAAAACCAACGCTTGTTTTTTTTACACCGGGCGATTTCATAAAGAAATATTCTGTTCCCCAGAAGCATCCAGAGGCAAAATAGGCAGTAACCTCTTGATTTTCCTCCCTTGCGGGGATGAATTTCATTGAAATTGAATTTACACAATGACGAGTCTGTTTTGAGGTAAATCCTTCACCTAAAAATACATGTCCTAAATGTCCGCCACATGTATTACAAAGGATTTCGGTACGACGACCATCTGCATCAGGTACTCTCTTTACTGCTCCCTCTATTTCGTCGTCGAATGATGGCCATCCGCAATGACCGTCAAATTTGTCTTGAGATCGATAAAGGGGTGTGTTGCAACGCTTGCATACATAAGTTCCTGTTTCGTTGTTGTTCAAATATTCACCTGTATAAGGAACTTCTGTTCCTTTATGAATAATCACTCTTTCTTCTTCCGGAGTTAAATCATTAAATTTCATTGTTGTTGCATGATTAGTTGTTTCTTTATTTGTATCTGATGTATTAGTTTGTGCACACATATTGAAAAAAAATGAGGCAAACAAAAGTAATATGTATATCTTCTTCATATATTATAGCCTTAGATTGATTTAATCTTAATAGGTCTAATCTCTTTAAGATACTCAAAGTTAGAAACATTCTATAAATTTCGTAACTTTGCAGACTTAAAAATAAGTAAATTCAAAAAGAAGAAAAATCAAATTGATTATTATGAAAATAAATAATTGTTCTGATCTCAAATACAAAGTAGCGGATATCTCACTTGCTGATTTCGGAAGAAAAGAAATAGAAATTGCAGAACATGAGATGCCTGGTTTGATGGCAATTAGAAAAAAACATTCTGCGGAAAAACCATTAAAAGGAGCTCGGGTTATGGGTTCACTTCATATGACCATTCAAACAGCTGTGTTAATTGAAACCTTGGTTGAATTGGGTGCTGATGTAAGATGGGCAAGCTGTAATATTTTCTCAACCCAAGATCATGCTGCCGCAGCAATAGCCGCAGCCGGCATTCCGGTATTTGCTTGGAAAGGGGAAACACTTGAGGAGTATTGGTGGTGTACAGAGATGGCATTACGTTTTCCGGAAGGTAAAGGTCCCAACTTAATAGTTGACGATGGTGGTGATGCATCTCTTTTAATTCATTTAGGATATCAAGCAGAGAACGACGCATCAACAATAGACAGAAGAGGTTCAAATCTGGAAGAACAGGTTGTCTTAGATACATTAAAAGGAATCTTGAAGGAAGATAACCAACGTTGGCATAGGACTATAGCCGATATGAAAGGCATCTCTGAAGAAACAACCACGGGTGTTCATAGATTATACCAAATGATGGAAAGGGGTGAGTTGCTTGTTCCTGCGATCAATGTGAATGATTCTGTGACAAAATCAAAGTTCGATAATCTGTACGGATGTCGTGAATCTCTTGCCGATGGTATTAAGAGAGCTACAGATGTTATGATAGCAGGTAAGGTTGTAGTTGTGCTTGGTTATGGTGATGTTGGTAAAGGTTGTGCTCAGTCAATGCGTTCTTACGGTGCAAGGGTGATTGTTACTGAGATCGACCCAATTTGCGCGTTACAAGCAGCGATGGAGGGGTTTGAGGTTACAACTATGGAAGAAGCGGTAAAAGAGGGCAATATTTTTGTTACTACAACCGGTAATCGAGATGTTATAACTATTGATCATATGAAACAGATGAAAGATCAAGCTATAGTTTGTAATATCGGTCATTTTGATAATGAAATACAGGTTGATGCACTGGTTAATTATTCAGGAATTGAGCATCTAAATATAAAACCTCAAGTTGACAAATACACATTTCCTACAGGCAATTCAATATTCTTACTTGCAGAAGGTCGATTGGTTAATTTGGGATGCGCCACTGGGCACCCATCTTTTGTCATGAGTAATTCATTTGCAAACCAAACTCTTGCTCAACTAGACCTTTGGGCGAATGATTATGAAGTAGGTGTATACAGACTTCCTAAATATCTTGATGAAGAAGTAGCAAGGTTGCATCTGGAGCAGATAGGAGTTAAACTTACTTCTTTATCTAAAGAACAGGCAGAGTATATTGGTGTTTCAGAAAATGGTCCGTTTAAACCTGAGCATTATAGATATTAAATAAAATGCTGCTTTTTGTGTCTTTAGTTCTTTGAAAATGAGGCTGGTATTAGTAAGTCTTAAAAAAAGAGCTAATTTAATCACACTAACAGTTGTATATTTAAAATAAAGCATTTATCTTTGCACTCGCTTTTGTAAGAAAGCTACAGGTAGATTCGCTAGCTCAGCAGGTAGAGCACATCCCTTTTAAGGATGGGGTCCTGGGTTCGAGCCCCAGGCGAATCACT
>CAZYGE010000096.1:0-3579 GCA_964647535.1 uncultured Proteiniphilum sp. | reverse complement strand
TTAAAAGAAAAAGCAGCCGAACTATCAGACAAAGCAGACTGGGCACACTTCATTGCGTATTACAAAGAGGCTTATGGCAAAGCATTGCATAACTCATTTGTAAGATTATCTAAACCACATAAACTTAAGTCGGATTAAAATGTTATATTTGCCTCACTTATTGTTTTAATGTTTAGAGTGTTATCATCTGCAATCTTAGAAAATATAACTAAAAAAAATAATTATGATAATTAAATCGAGTCATTCAAATAACCCGGTTTGGAGGGGCATTCATGTACATTCCGTACTGCCTACCCAACTACAACCGTTAGAAGAAATTTCATATAATCTTTGGTGGGTATGGAATGAAGAGGTTAAAGCGATTATGGAGCAATTAGACCCCGAAGAGTGGGAAAAAAGCGGCAAAAACCCTGTTTTAATGCTTCAAAATCTCAGATCTGACGTTAGCGAAAAAGCGGTAAAAGACTCAGAGTTAGTGAGTCGGATTGAACGGGTATACGAGAACTACAAAAACTATATGAAAGTACCTTATAATCCCGACCGCCCCAGCATTGCGTACTTTAGCATGGAATATGGTTTATCTCATGCATTAAAAATATACTCCGGCGGTCTTGGCGTACTTGCAGGCGATTACCTCAAAGAGGCCAGCGACAGCAAAGTTGACATGACTGCAGTTGGCTTTTTGTACCGCTATGGCTATTTCACTCAATCATTATCTATAGATGGTCAGCAAATTGCCAATTATGAAGCACAGAGCTTCGGGAATCTGCCAATTACTCAGGTAATGAATGATGATGGCAGCCCAATGATACTAAAAGTACCATTTCACGACAGATCAGTTTACTCTTACATATGGAAAGTTGCCGTTGGACGTATCAACCTTTATTTGCTTGATACAGACTTGGAACAAAACAGTGAGTATGATCGCTCAATTACCCATCAACTTTATGGTGGCGACTGGGAAAACAGAATGAAGCAGGAATTTATGCTTGGCATAGGCGGAATGCTTCTTCTTAAAAAGCTTGGTATTAAAAAAGATGTATACCATATGAATGAAGGTCATGCAGCATTTATAAATCTGCAAAGACTTCACGATTATGTAAAAGAAGAAAATCTCTCTTTCAATGAAGCACTCGAAGTTGTTCGAGCATCATCATTATATACTGTTCATACGCCCGTTCCTGCAGGACACGATTATTTTGACGAACAACTAATGGGCAAATATCTATCACCTTTTGTTGAAAAAATTGGAATTCCTTTTCAACAATTTATGGATATGGGACGTGCAATTCCCGGAACAAATGAGAAATTCTCAATGAGTGTATTTGCACTAAACACTGCACAAGAAGCAAATGGTGTAAGTAAATTACACGGCACTGTCTCTCAAAAGATGTTTCAACCGGTATGGAAAGGTTATTTTCCCGAAGAACTACACGTAAGTTACGTTACTAACGGAATACACCTACCAACTTGGGCAACATCTTCAGTTAAAAGACTATACGAAAAACATTTTGGTGAAAACTTCTTTAACGATCAATCAAACTCAGATCTTTGGAATAATATTTATAACGTCAGCGACGATGAATTGTGGGAGTTAAGAAAAAACTTGAAACAAAAGCTTGTTGATTATATTCAGGTTGAATTTAAAGAAGGCTGGCTCAAAAATCAAGCCGAACCCACAAGAATCATGAATATGCTGGAGGAAGTAAACCCTAATGCACTATTAATTGGATTCTCAAGAAGATTTGCGACCTACAAACGTGCGCATCTGCTTTTCACTGACCTAGATCGTTTAGCAAAAATTGTAAATAACCCAAAATATCCGGTTCAATTTATTTTTGCCGGAAAAGCCCACCCTGCAGATGGAGGCGGACAAAGCCTTATAAAGCAAATTGTAGAAATTTCACGCCGACCGGAATTCCTTGGTAAGATTATCTTCCTAGAAAATTATGATATGCGTCTTGCAAAACGTCTTATTTCAGGAGTGGATATTTGGTTAAATACTCCAACTCGTGCTCAAGAAGCATCAGGAACATCCGGCGAAAAAGCTGAAATGAACGGTGTGCTCAACTTCTCGGTATTAGACGGATGGTGGTACGAAGGTTACAAGGAAGGTGCCGGATGGGCGTTAACCGATAAGAGGACCTATGACAATCAAGAATATCAAGATGAACTTGATGCATCAACCATATACTCAATGTTTGAGAATGAAATCATCCCTCTTTATTACGCCAGAAACAGCAATGGTTTCTCACACGAGTGGATTCAGTACATAAAAAAGTCAATGGCAGTAATAGCTCCAAAATGCACCACAAAGAGGATGATGGACGACTATTTCGATCGTTTCTATAACAAACTTGCAAAACGCTCAAAATTGTTAGGCGAAAATAATTATGCAAAAGCAAAAGAGATTGCAGAATGGAAAATTGAAACCGCTTCTAAGTGGGATTCAATTGAAGTTGTTAAAGTAGAGTCAAATCACAATATGGAAATAAGTATCCAAAGTGACAATAATGAAGTTTACTCTTCTGTAGTAATCGATAAGAAAGACTTAACATGCGACTTAGCTGTTGAATGTGTTGTAGTTGAATTAGACGTTACACACAAAACTCCTCAATTTATAGAAGCATTTGAATTTAATCTAGTAAAAACAGAAGGATCACTTCTTTATTTTGAAACAGATAAACCACTAAATGATCCCGGTTCACACCAATACGGATTAAGGGTATTCCCAAAAAATCCAGATTTGCCTCATAGAATGGATTTTGCATATATGAAGTGGATTTAATACTCTTACATTAAATTATTATACTCAAAAAGCGCCTCCATATCGGAGACGCTTTTTTTTTAGAAATACTTCTTAGACAAAAAAGTATTATTGAAAATATATATTGAAGATTGTTAGAAAAAACAACAGTAAAGGTTTTGGTTAAATAGCATCTAATAATCTACTTTTATGCGGAGAATTTCCGAACCTTTTGCTGTATAAGTTAACCAAGTGCGAAACACTCTTAAAATCATACATCTTGGCAATATCCGTTATGCTCATATCAGAATTATGCACGAGAGATTGAATCTCCTCCATTTTTCTGTCAAGCATCCATTGATATGGAGTTTGTCCAAAGCTTTTCTTAAAATGACGCGTAAATGTTCTTACACAATCATATTTACATAGTTCAGCCAACTCTGTTACATTTTTTGTCGCCATATAATTTTTTAAAACTTTATCTTCAAATGTTTTCGACTTAGTCGAATGAGGAATAAGCTTAACCATAACTATCTCGTTGTCAGGAGAAGGCATTACCTTACTTGTCATACCATCAGAAAATGTAAATGTACATGACTCTACATCTGTGAGCAGATATCTGCGTATATTATTGTTTTGTTTCATATTCTTAATTTTACCTTCCATTACCACCTTTATTAATCACACCAGTATATACATCAGAGCCAACAGTAATACGAATATCATATTGACCGGCACGAAGACCAGATAATTTAATCTCGTCAAATCCCACTTCATAAACTTCAAAAGTTGATTGTATAGCGCCTCTGCCACCATAAATTTCAACCCAAACC
>CAZYGE010000095.1:0-3656 GCA_964647535.1 uncultured Proteiniphilum sp. | reverse complement strand
CTGATTCCAAGGGTGTTTGACTCCTGCTGAATATAAGTAAACTGGCTACTTAAATCCTGTGTAATCATTTCTAAATTCAAAAAACTAGTTCCGTGTTGGTTTTTATCTTTATAATACTTGATTTCCTTCTTCCGAAACTCCTCTATGTGACCGATTCGTCGATACTCTTTAGTACTATCATTATATAACAGATAACGATAATCACTGCAATCACCAGAACAATCAGCAAAAAGCATCATATAATTTGTAGGGCTTAACTGCCATATCCAAGAAAACTCAAGAAAATTGAATATATGTCCTCCTGTTGCTAAATAACCCGTATCTATAAAATAGGGCAACGTTTCTGTAAACACGGAACGCTCGCCTGTAGATGGGTCTACCTTAAAGAGAATAGAATCATTATAAAGTTCTTTTGTATAGTAAAAATCGTTGCCTGGTATCAATGACAAGTTGCGAAATACTGCAACTTTTTTAATTTTTCCATCAAAATCTATTTCATAAATAAACTCATCAAAATCAGATCCAAATTCGTTACTTGTATTTAGTTGGTTATAAGATGTGCCATAAATCCTTTTGTTATCCCCTTTGATAAGGAAATAATCAAGTTCAAGCCGTGCTGAATCTAAGGCCTTATCGTTAAGATATAAGCGTTTCAGGTAATCACGAGGGGTATAGTCATATTGTCTGATTATTTTCCCATTTACAAAAAACAAATCAGCCGACCCACCATATTTCCGATTGATTGTATAAATACTCTTTTCATCATATTTCTCCTGACCACATATTACATTATACGCACCTAAAATAATTACCACTACAAGTACTAGTTTTCTCCTTATCATAATTAATAAAATATGTGTCCTAGGAATACATAAACATCTACATACTTAAGACCTGATGACCAAACATCATTTAAATATATTGTTCGACTCACGTGCGCTCCGGCTTGTACTACGTAACCATAATCATCACTCTTATTACCATCCGGATACAATGTCGTTACATGGCCTGGCTTTACTGCAATAACCAAAAACCCTGCCTCCGCATAATCGACCGCCTTTTCAGATAACACTTTTATAAAATTCGCATCAGTTGGCAGATAGTTATAAGTAGTAGTTGAACTAAATGCACACTCCATTGGCCAAAGGTATCGTCCGAACACCTTCTTTTGCAGGTCAAAGGCAAAGAAGTTGCAACTGGTATGCTCCCAGCCAAATCTTCCTAAATCTGACATAAAATTGTATTTTTCATTATCGGCAATGGGGATTTTCTTTAGTTTTAATCTGTATAGTTTTGTCGTATCATTCTTGTCCCTTTTGTAAAATGCTGCATCATTTTTAATTACTGCATCCGTTAATCTATGGGAGGGAATCTTTTTACTATAATTCCCCCTGCTGCTTACTTTCATCCACAGTGCGGTTGTGGGATATAGGTAAAGACATAATCATCTAAACCGTCTAGGTTAACACCTCCACATTCAAAAATTTCTCTTATATTATGCCCATAAAGAATACACACATCTTTTGGCACTGCATGTTTCCCACCTGTGGTGAGTTGATTACATTCAAGACTTATACCAAGATTCAAGGCACATGTCGTTGCAGGTTGACAAAAAGTACTGTCTGGTTTTCAGTATTTAACACCTCCTGCGGTACTGACTTAATAAGAATCTTGGCGGACCTCGAACAGGTAGGTGTGTATTTCTCTGATTCCATCTTGGGCGAAGCCAGAAACAGTTGTGCTAATCAGCAGCGTTATCATTAATACGCATTTATTCATGAGATTGATAATTTTTTCATTCCATAATAATGCCTGTTATTTTTGCTATATCAGTACATATTATATATGTAAAGAATAAAGCAACTGCCAACAAAATAAAAGATAGGAACTTACTTTTTTTGTATATCAGAAATATAATTCCTACTGTCAAAGTCAATATTCCTAAATAGTATTTTATCATTACCTTCGATGCCAATACTCTATTTGATGGGATGTAATAAGCTCCATCGCTTATAATAATTTCTTTTCGAATATCTGCTTCTAAAATGTAAAATGCCACCGATAATGCAAGTATATAAATGAATATTAGCAAATACCATTTTATTTTCTTTGTTAATTTCATTTTCTATTCATTTTTGTCATTCATATTTGTCTGTAGCCAAATTAATCTTTATGGTATTGTAGGTTTTTTGGAAAGGAATATACTTAGTTATCACACTGTAATCTACCCCTTTTCCTGAATCATTTCTCTCCACTGGTCGTAGCGTCCCGCTACGACCACTTTCATTAGAGCGTCTCGCTCATTCAATAAAGATCAATTCAATTCGGCCGTTTCCCTCTCCTGCATAATCCCTTGCGCTACTGTGAAGCCAAGCTGTAGGCTCTTCCACAAAACCTGCAACTACTGGGTTGTTATGGATATAAGTTAAACGTTGAATCAGATCATGTGGATAATGGCTCGTCATGATGCAATAGGCATAAACCTCAAACCCTTTTTCCCTTTGGCAAAAACTTACGCTGTCGTAAAAATGCCCCTATAGATTTCTCGGATAAACATCCAACCAGTGGATTACGGTAAAAGCAACAAAATAAGGCCTATCATGGTCCTTAAAAGAAAACTTCAAAAAAACGAGTGGACGCTCTGATAATTGTGGTCATAGCGGGACGCTTCGACCAGGTAGAAGATTTGCTGCAAGCTTGGACTAGAGAGAGGGTAGTAACCGTGGCTAAATTTAAGCTAGTAATGTAAATCCGATTTTCTTCACTGATTATCATATATAAAGACGTATTCCAGTTGTTTTATATTTAAATCCGTTAAATAAAGGGTCTGTTACTATTGACAGATCTAAATAAAACCAGTATGAAGTATAAAACCTTTTTAACCGCATCACTTATCCTCATCGGTGTTTTCACCATTGCTCCGGTCATTGCACAAACTGATTCATCGGAATCAGCCACAGTATATCAGGATAATAACCAGAATAAAAGTGTAAAATCAGCATCTGAATTAAATGAAAAAAGATTTGATAATGCCAAAGCTTCTAAAAAAGAATATAAATCAAAAGCAAAAGAAGCAAGACGTATCGAACGAGAAGCAGCAAACGCATCTAAACAAGCCAACCGCTCATTTAGAATGGAAAAAAAGGCTCAAAAAGCTAGAAAGAATGCTGAAAAGCAAAATAAAAAGGCAGAAAGAGCAGCAAAAAAATCCGATAGAAACTAACTTTCGGCCAACGAAAATGGGTCTATCTCATAATCTGTGTAAGTAGAGAATATAGGGGTTTGCAAACCCCTGTATTTTTTTAACTTGTCTGATATTTTCAGGCTCTTAAACATACACAGAAATGAAAAAAGAAGATTTCTTTAATGATGATTTCTTAAAGGAATTCAAATCTGATGAAGAACTTACCAATTTTCTAAAACAGCTTCAAAAACGAGGGCAGGTTGATGTTAGCCATGGAAGGATATATATGAGAAACTCTATCCAAATCATGGTTACGATATCAAAAGACAGATGAAAGGTTTTCTTAATGCATTATTTGGGGAAGAAAAAAGAGTATTTGTTGCTTCCATTAATGATCTGTAATTTTGGATAAGAAAGAACTGTAAATTAAAACACCAAGCATATCCTAAATTGTGGAAAAGACTCTTAAAGA
>CAZYGE010000094.1:0-3748 GCA_964647535.1 uncultured Proteiniphilum sp. | reverse complement strand
GAGGGGAAGGTGACGAAGGGAGGTTCGGGATTAGGAAATACACCGGATGGAACGACAAAAGAGCAAAGAAGTCTAACCGGTTTGGACAGTCTTGTCTATGAAGCAATAGTTCGGAGAACAGAAGCAAATATAGCAGTCATTGACAGTCTGAAAGAAAAAATGCACCCTTTTATCAAAGAGATTGAAGATATTATTAAAAAAGAAAACTTTTATCCTCCCAGAATCAAAGGCAAAAACAATGAACTTGTCGGGGAAGGGATCAGCCTTCATATTGCCATTGTAAGTAAACCGAAAAGTGTTAAGGAAAGACTAAGCCCATCGGTGAAATCAATTGATAAAGCCAGGAATAACCTTATAGAATTAGATATCCCAATCCAAGAGTTGAAACCAACCATTGAGCTATTGTATGAGCTGAAAGAAGGCGATCCTTTCGAAGAATTTATAGCGGACATCAGAAATGATAATAACCTTCCTGAAAACACCACAGAGAGAGTTCAATACATTGAAGAACTGTTAGACCAAAGAATTAGAGAAAATGAAGAATAAAGTACTTTTTATCGGTCTTGTATTATTCCAGACTGTACAACTTAATGCAATGGATAAACCCTCCATATATGACCCTTTGGGAACTTTGAGTTCTGAAGAGAGAAGCAGGATTGAAGCAGAGGGTAGAAAGGTAATAGCTAATCGCAAGGTAAACGGGCAAGATTTACTTATCCAAATAGATTTTTTGAGTGAAGATGAGTTCGATGAAGGGGGCGTAACCGGAAGGGATGAAAGTGGCCGGACACTATTTAGCCTGGGTACTTATACAAACTGGTCTATGAGGTATTTTTCTCAGCCTGCTGTTTTGATGCTCTTTATTGATCAGGGGAATGGCAATTACGCGTTAGACGCTTTGGATTTTAGCGATATGCTCATGGATGAAGGAATTCCGGATTTGGTGAGAAGGTATATCCGGGATGAGATCATGAAAAAAGAAACCAGCTATGTCGAAACCATAAGCAGTGGCTTATATGCTATTGGAGAAGCTTTAAACCCTGTTTATAAAGAAAGATTGATTACCAAACATTTGAGTTTCTTCGATGGTAATCAATACAAACGTAGATATAGCTATTTTACTCCATTTAATTACTATGAATTTGAGCCTTACCATATTGAAACTGTCAAGATGCTACCCGATTTAATTAAATTCGCTAATAATGATGTATTCTTTGACTGGAGCAATATTGAATATACTAATACAGAGATATTGGATGTGACTAAAAAGTATAAGGACGCCACACCATGGTACGCCAATATTTAAAAAAAGAGTTGACTACTCCTATACTACGCGAGATAATAGATCATCCCAAAACAGCAGAGGAAAATGTGGTATTGATAACGAAATTGTTTAAAGAGGATTTGCTCGCTATTGCTAATGGTCCTTTTCACTACTTAGAGGAAAACGTTGAGGATCACCATGAAAATTCAATACTTAATCTAGCATTTGACACCAGAGTTACAAGACAGTATCGATTGGACTATTATGGTTGTAGACTAAGAGTTCATAAACGGACTTTATCTAAACAATGGGATTATATTCCAGATGTCATTAATAGAGCGATCTATCCATCCTGGGGTGAAAAAGGGCCAACATGGTGTAATCAATATGGAGCTGCATTATCAAAAGAAGTATTCCAAAAGACCGTGATCCCAAGTAAAACAGCTAATGATCTTCATGAATATATGATCGCACATAGTTCGGATTTTGTATTACTCAATAAGGAAATGGATACATACTTTTTTATAGATTTCGGTTATATAGTCTATTTTATTTGGGTCAACGAAGATGGACCCGGTCATTTTGAAACTGGATTGCCCAGTGGAATAGAATCTATGAATAAAAACTATCAAGTGGTCACTCTTCAACAAGGCATAAACTATACAGTTGGTGCAGGAGCCAGTTTAGGTGCAAAAACATATATTAGTGGAGATTTAAAGTATGATAGGTTTATTTATTTGGGATATTTAAGAAAAAACTAAGAAATCATGAGATTTATAATCGTTACCATACTACTTATTCTTTTTTTTCAAATCATTGGCATAGCACAAACTAAAACCATAAATGATACTACGAGGTTTTTTAAAGTAATCGGCATTGATAATCATCAGGCTGTTAGATTTTATTCAGTAAAAAATGGACAGACTTTTTATATTAAGAATGCTGGAAACAATCTACTCTATCTCATGAGGGATAGTATTGCTGTTGATTCTATAGATAGCCAAGCTTTTGAATATAATTTTAACGCAGAGCACTCAACGGTTTTAGCTTATTCAGGTGATAGCAAGAGTAAAACCTACTATGAGATTAATCTTAGTGATTCGAAAATAGAACGGTTACATGGAATAGACCAAGAGCTATTGGGAAAGTATAAAGATACATATCTTGTAGGGAAGCCTCAGAAAGCCAGGTATATTGACGAAATGCCCTATATCAATAAAATTTCAGTGTATTCGCCACTTGGAAATTCGATCATTAAGGATATAAGTTTGAAAGATTATTTATCTGAAAGTGAAGGAGTTAAGCAAGTTTTGGTGTTTGATAAAAATGGATTGGTGTTATTTGTCACTGCTCTATGTTATGCAGACGGGTGCGAAAATTATAAGTACATTCTATATGATTTTGATGATAATAGAATAATAAAGGCTGTCAACTCTGCTGTTGCAAATCCTTCAAGGATCATTCCCGGAACTTCTGGAGGAAATTTCTTTATAACTCAAGAACATGACTATAAAAACTTATATGTAAGCAGTGTCTATTTAGATACATATGACACAGTTTTAAACAGAAATATAAACGTTATAGGTAAAGCTCTTTGGAATGAAACCAATATGGCCTATCTCTTCGAATCAAAGCTCGATAGCAAAAAGCATTCTTGGCAAACCAAGGAAGAAAGGGTAATTATCCCTGCTAAAGTTGACCTTTCGTTAGAAAAAACAATCTTCGAAATATATCATAACAGGAGACTTGAAATCGGTTTGTTCTTAGAGTTCAGTTTATATGACTTGCTCATTTTGAAGAATATGATATTCGCCAAGCATAACTACGCCTTTGACAACCCATATTATCAGGCTTATTTCAACCTGTTTAGTTTTTACAATATCGATAAAATGCGCAAGGCCAGGACTAAGGATATCAATAATAAGCTTACTGAGGCTGATAAGGCAAACTTGGCTGAGATCAAGAAAGCTTTGAAGAAGTATGAATGATTTGATTTGCTAATGACCCCACTGGTGGTGCCGTCCCGTTAGCTCCCCTCAGAGTCTCTCGAAGAGGACTCTGAGGAATTGCAAGTAAAAAAGCGTGTTTGCTCGCATGGTAAGGTCGTATAAGCCGGTAGCACTAATGGAGTAAAAAATATTAACGAAGTATGGTCAGAAAAGATACTAAAGAATCACGCTACTTCACCTACCTGGTCGTAGCGTCCCGCTATGACCACAATTATCAGAGCGTCCGCTCATTTTTTTGAAGTTTTCCGTCCTTTTCCTATATTCAGCAAAAAACAAGCTATGGGAAGAAAGTATACTTTTAAGGGCCATGACAGGCCTTATCTCGCTACTTTTACCGTAGTCCACTGGTTGGATGTTTATATCCGGGAAATCTATAGGGACATATTTTATGACAGCGTAAGCTTTTGCCAAAGGGAAAAAGGAAAGTGCTTATTCGAATGGTAAGATTGTTCAAGCCGGTAGCACTAATGGAGTA
>CAZYGE010000093.1:0-3844 GCA_964647535.1 uncultured Proteiniphilum sp. | reverse complement strand
GCTGCACTTGCTAATGCCGGAGCAAAAATAGCATTCAACAGCTCAAACGAAGCTTCAATGAAAAAAGGCTTGGAGGAATACAATAAGCTTGGAATAAATGCCAGAGGGTTTGTATGCGACGTAAGAGACGAAAAAGCAGTCATGCAGATGATTGAAACAATCAATAGCGAACTTGGCGAAATAGATATTTTGGTAAACAACGCCGGAATAATTAAAAGAATACCGGCTGTTGATATGAAATTAGAAGAGTTTAAAGAGGTAGTCGACATTGATTTGGTTGCTCCCTTTATATTATCAAAAGCAGTTGCTCCTGCTATGATTAAAAAAGGCAGTGGAAAAATAATAAACATCTGCTCCCTAATGAGTGAACTTGGTAGAGAAACAGTATCTGCCTATGCAGCGGCAAAAGGCGGTTTGAAGATGCTCACAAAAACACTTGCATCCGAATGGGGTAAATATAACATACAGGTAAATGGAATTGGACCGGGTTATATTGCAACCTCACAAACTGCACCTCTAAGAGAAAAACAAGAGGATGGAAGTCCACATCCTTTCGACTCATTCATCATATCAAAAACACCGGCAGAGAGATGGGGCAAACCCGAAGACTTATCAGGTCCCGCAGTGTTTCTTGCATCCAAAGCTTCCGATTTTGTAAACGGACATATCCTATACGTAGATGGTGGAATTCTGGCTTACATTGGAAAACAACCATAAGACAATAACCAAAAGAATTTAAAAATCCTTCCATATGAAAACTTTCATACTAATATCACTTGCAGTAATTCTATCGGGATGTGTAGCAGGTCAGAGTGAGATAACTATAACCGTTCAAAATCCAAGCTCATTTGATAGAGAAAATGAGATAGCAGAGGTAAAATGGAGCGATATACAACAAAAACTATCACTTAACCAGGGAGAAACAATAGTAATTACAGACCCTAAAAATAACCAGGTGCCTTATCAGTTGGTTTCAAGTGGGATTGACAATGCGGAAGTCTTAATTTTCTTAACTTCAGTAGAGACCGAAGGAGAGTCTGTTTATACAATCTCCAAAGGTCAACCGGATGCTTTTCAACCACTTGTTTATGGTAGGCTTGTGCCTGAGAGAAAAGATGACTTTGCATGGGAAAACAATCGCTCAGCTTTCAGAGTCTACGGACCTGCATTAAAAGCAACCGGAGAAATTAGCAACGGCATGGATTACTGGTCAAAAAAGACCGAAGACCTGATTATCGACAAATGGTATGAAAACGATCTTTCTAAGGGAATATCATATCATGTCGATCATGGCGAAGGTCTCGATTATTATAAAGTTGGCAGAACATTAGGATTAGGTATGACTGCCCCGGTAAATGATGATACTCTTTCCTTAGGCGATAATTTCGTTACTGCCGAAATTGTTGATAATGGCCCATTAAGAATACAGTTTAAACTCACCTACGATACTTATATGGCAGGGAATCATGAAATTACAGAAACCCGTATAATATCACTCGATGCCTACTCACTATTTAATAGGGTGACAAATATTTTTGAAGCCGATACTGCACAACTTACTGTAGCAACAGGAATTGTAATGCCCGTAGATAATCCCGAAGAGATAGCTGAAACAAAAACTTTTGGCGACAATGCAGGGATAATTGCTTACGAAACTCCAGAAGATTCAAAAAATGGCACTATATTTACGGCCGCAATTCATCCTAAAGGATTTGGTACAATAAAAGTTTCAAACGGGCACCTTTTGGGACTTAACATCTATCAACCTTCCGAACAATACACTTACTATACAGGTGGAGGATGGACTAAAGCCGGTTTCGAAGACTTCGAAAATTGGAAAGAATTTGTGAAACTTCAAAAAAACAAAATTGACAATCCTTTAAATATTAAGGTAAACTAACATGCAAAAAGTAGTAACTTTTGGTGAGATAATGTTACGTCTCGCCACACCCGGATATAAAAGATTTATCCAATCTGAAACCCTCAACTCCACATTTGGAGGAGGTGAAGCAAATGTAGCCGTATCACTTTCAAACTACGGCATACCCGTTGAATTTATTACACGTCTACCACAAAATGACATAGCAGATTGGTGTATATCCGATCTAAAAAAATATGGTGTAGATACAAAACAAATTATAAGAGGAGGAGAAAGAGTAGGAATATATTTTCTCGAAACAGGAGCAGTAGCTCGTCCATCTAAAGTAGTTTACGACAGAGCCCACTCATCTATTGCAGAAGTAGAGAAGGGTATGTTCAACTGGAGAGAAATTTTAAAAGATGCAACCTGGTTCCATTGGACAGGCATTACACCTGCACTTTCGCAAGGCGCTGCAGATGCTTGTCTTGAAGCTATCAAAACGGCCAATGAAATGGGTGTAACAGTATCCTGCGACCTCAATTATCGCAAAAACCTTTGGAACTACGGCAAATCTGCCGGTGAAATAATGCCTCAGCTCGTAGAAGGTTGCGATGTTATTCTAGGTAATGAAGAAGATGCCGAGAAAGTATTCGGAATCAAGCCGGAAGGCTTTGAGGTAGAACACACCGGAGGTGAGGTTGATGCCACAGAATTTGAATCTGTCTGTAAACAAATGATGCAAAAATTCCCTCGCGCAAAGAAAGTAATAATAACACTAAGAGGCTCAATTAATGCAAATCATAACACTTGGGGGGGATGCCTCTATTCAGATAAACTCTACCAATCCAGACGTTATGATATCACGCATATTGTAGACCGTGTTGGTGGTGGCGACTCATTTATGGCCGGACTCATTTACGGATTACTCACATATAAAGATGATGACCAAAAAGCGCTAGACTTTGCAGTTGCAGCATCATGTCTGAAACACACGGTATATGGTGACTTTAATCTTGTAACGGTTCCCGAAGTAGAAACATTAATGAAAGGCGACGGCTCTGGTAGAGTTGTTAGATAAACTATTAAATAATGGCAAAATTTTCAAGACTCGAAGTTTATAATACAATGATAGAAACCGGCATAGTACCGGTTTTCTACCATTCTGATATAGAAATAGCAAAGCAGGTAGTAAAAGCTTGTTATGAAGGTGGTATAAGAGCATTTGAATTTACAAACAGAGGTGATTTCGCACATGAAGTATTTGCTGATTTGGTAAAATGGGCAGATACAGAATGTCCCGAATTAATCCTTGGAATCGGATCAATAGTTGATCCTGCAACCGCTGCACTTTATATTCAATTGGGAACAAATTTTGTTGTTGGACCACTTTTAAACCCTGAGATTTTCAAAATATGCAACCGTAGACAAATTGCATATTCACCAGGGTGTTCATCAACATCTGAAATAGGCGATGCTCAAGAACTTGGAGCAGAAATAGTAAAGGTATTTCCCGGAGGAAATGTTGGTGGTCCATCTTTTGTAAAGAACATTAAAGGACCCATGCCTTGGTCAAAAATCATGGTAACCGGTGGTGTTGAACCAACAAAAGAGAGCCTTTCCTCTTGGTTTAAAGCAGGAGTCACTTGCGTTGGTATAGGATCCAACCTTTTTCCAAAAGATGTCATCGAAAGCGGCAGCTGGAATAAAATATCTCAGTTGTGCAAAGAGAGCCTATCAATTGTCAAAACAGTAAAAGAATAAAGAACTTAATTTGAAATTTAAAAACATAAATTAAATCATGAGTAATCTTAGACAAGAAAATGCAAAGATGACCAATCAGAGGTGGACAATTTGTCTCATGCTGTTTTTGGCAACTACGGTTAATTATCTCGATAGACAGGTATTGTCTCTTACGTGGGCAGACTTTATAGCACCTGAGTTTCATTGGACCAACAGCGACTATGGTTTGATAGCCGGCCTGTT
>CAZYGE010000092.1:2379-3994 GCA_964647535.1 uncultured Proteiniphilum sp. | reverse complement strand
TTCAACAGAGCAAGAATATCACTTTTGCGATAATAACAATTGCCATTTATTCGCGAATATGGTATCATTCCTGTTATTCGCCATCTCTGCAATGTGCGTGGTGAAATATGCAATTTTCTCACCACATCCTCCCCATCAATCCAGTCGTGCCATTCGGGTAAATCTACTTTTGTCATATGTGTCAACTATTAAATTTAATGGTTGCAAGATACGACAGCATATTAGCCTTGGGTGGTAGTTTGGGTGCTTGGGTTGCAGGACAAACATAGGACAATTAGGATAGTTTAACAAAATGTAACTGTTTAGAGCCACTTCTTCGTTTTATGTTTTTGCAATTGAGACTATTATATTTCTGGAATTATGATTCTAAATCATTCAATATTTTATTAGAAATATAAGGGAGCAAATCGTCTGTAACGTCAGCAACCCGTCTCATATCCTTTTGAGTTGCCGGGTTATCAAATTTGATACACAACGCTTTTCTAATATTCTCCTCATTCTTGCCAACAACTCTACTGATAAGTTTTGCCCATTGAGTTTTGGTGTTGTTTTCGAAGTTTATCCCCATTTTATCAAACATATAATAGAAGAAGATATTTATCTGTACTATGGTTAATCCTTTAGACTTAGGAGGTTTTTCTTGCTGTTTTAGCTGATTTCTCAGAGACTCTATTTCCTGATTCTTAGACTCTATTTCCTGCTCCAAAGACTCAGCTCTTATTTCAAGAGATTCAATTTTTTCATCTTTGCTTTTAATTGTAGTCTCATATTCTATCTCACTTTCTTTTAGAATATTCTTCAATTCTTTTGTCTTATCCCTTGTAGATTGTCTTTCTACTTGCGAGAAATATAAATCTAATTCTTCAGAGAGAAAATGGATTTCGTCTATCTGTTCTTGTGATAAATCGTAATCATAGCTATTTAGATAAAACCTCACCAGTTCAACAACTGTGTTTTCGAAATCCTTATCCTCGTTTTCAAATTTCGTAATTAATTCCTTAGCATCAAATGATCTAAAAAGAATTTGACGCATATCATCAAAAATAGCATATGCTTCATTAAAAACCTTAAGCCACCACTTATTACTTTTGTTTAGCCCAACCCGCTTTTTACAATAAAAATGACGATTATCTTTACTTTTGAAAAATTGCTCTACACTGGTCTTAGGATAATCGTCTTTATAAAATCTGCAAAAATTCTCTATATCCTTTTTCGTGTTTTCTGTGAAATCTCTAACTTTGCATTCATCAAGTCTTTTAACTTGGCAATAATCATTTTTTTGTAGAGCTATTATATTGTTAGCGTAAATGAATGACTCGTCAGAAAGTATAGCATTCTTAATATACATACGCGTTTGAAGTGCATAAATGGGGGCTACTTCGCCCTCCCACAACTCAAACTCATCCGGATTTAAATGATAACGAATATCAGAAAAAAGGTATTTGTTAAAATACGTCTCTGTATTTTTTGAATTATTGCGCAAT
Organism: uncultured Proteiniphilum sp.; assembly: GCA_964647535.1. Lineage (GTDB taxonomy): Bacteria > Bacteroidota > Bacteroidia > Bacteroidales > Dysgonomonadaceae > Proteiniphilum. Next base: position 2,510 of record CAZYGE010000092.1, on the reverse strand, counting down.
AGACATAAATCGTCTATTGACTTTTTCACAATATCATAGCGTAAGATCTCGCTTTTATTGATTTCAAGGTATTCTTTGGCTCTCATAATAAATGGAAGAGTATAAAACATATTCATTTATACCGCACTTTA
>CAZYGE010000092.1:0-2279 GCA_964647535.1 uncultured Proteiniphilum sp. | reverse complement strand
GAAATAACGGCAAATCACTTTAAGAAATAACGGTAGTTTGTATTATGAAACTATGATAAATAAATAATTAATTCAAACTTTAGTCTCCTCAACATAAACACTATCTGAATTCTCCTCCATATTCCAAGATGCAGCATATAACCAGAAATGAGTTACATCTGCACTCCAGTGTTTTGGAAGCTCAATAACCGCTTTGCCGCTCTTTCTCTTAAAGCTGTTTCTCCTGAAAATCTCTGAAGGCACAGTTTCATTAAAACACACAATGTTTATTTTATCATCTTCCGGAGTTAAGTTCCATTTAGAATCATTCTCGGTATTCCATTCAAAATTTGCGATATATGTTTTGTCGATTTTAACACTTGGATTTATAGGAATTGACAACTTCCCTTCCGCAATTTTAATCTTACTATAGTCTAGTGCCAAATTAGGAAATTCTCCTACTACCGCCTCACGGTTTACCTTACCGCAAACTGTACCATAGTTTAAATTACTATCCTTAAACCCAAGCTTTATCTCTTTAAACAGAGGAGACAATTTACTGCTCACAAAGCCAAACCTAGAGCGATGTACCGTTTGCTTCTCTGTTTTGGGGTTGTTAGGCTTTGTATAAGTCCTAAACCTTTGGTGACCGTTAACTACATATGCAACAGTGGGTCCCATTCTGCCGGAAAAGCCCATTGTTGAAACATCTATATTTCCCATTAATATCTTATTTTAAAATTCATTTTTTGAAGTGTAAAATTAACAATTTATTGTGGTTTTAACAAAAGAATATATGGTAACTTATAATATATTTTTTATCTTTGTTACCGCCGTAACCGTAACGGCAGAAACTAAAACGAATATGAGATTTTATAATAGAACAAACGAGTTAGCAGAGCTGCAACGAATTCAAAACTTATCATTCAGCGACCATTCACGTTTAACAGTAGTAACGGGCAGAAGAAGAATTGGGAAAACAAGTCTAATAATGAAGTCGGTTGAAGATTTGCCCACAGTCTACCTATTTGTTGGTCGTAAAAGTGAAGCAACACTTTGTTCAGAATTTATACCGATTATAAGTCAGTCGCTTGATACATTTGTACCTACAGAAATACGAACCTTCCGGACTTTATTCCAGTATCTAATGGAATTGGCTTCGAATAAACCTTTCAACCTCATTATCGATGAATTTCAAGAGTTCTATAATATCAATGAATCTGTATATAGCGATATGCAAAACCTTTGGGATTCTTATCGAAAAAAGTCTAAAATGAATTTGATTGTGGCGGGGTCTGTCTACTCATTGATGCATAAAATATTTCAAAATAAAAAAGAACCATTATTTGGTAGAGCAGATAATATCATCAAACTTTCGGTCTTTGATTTGACTACACTCAAAGAAATTATGAACGACTACAACTCCAATTATACAAATGATGATTTGCTTGCTCTCTATTCATTTACAGGCGGGGTTCCCAAATATGTAGAATTGTTCTGTGATAATATTCCTTTGACTATAAGTGAGATGATTGCATTTATGGTAAGAGAAAATTCTCCTTTTACAGAGGAAGGAAAGAACTTGCTGATAGAAGAATTCGGCAAAAACTACGCTACCTATTTTTCAATCCTAAGTGCTATTTCGGGCGGTATCAATACTCAACCGGAAATAGAAGCTGCTTTGGGAGATAAAAGTATTGGCGGACAAATTAAACGACTTATTGAAGATTACAATATTATTGTTCGCCAACGCCCGATACTTGCTAAAGAGGGCAGCCAGGCCGTTAGATATGAGATACATGATAACTTTATTCGTTTTTGGTTCAACTATTTCGATCGTCATCGCTCATTGATAGAGATAAAAAACTTTGTTGGCTTACAGTCTATTATCAAATCTGATTATCCAACTTATTCGGGCATTATATTGGAAAGATATTTCAAACAACAATTTGCCGAAAGTTTTCAATATCGTGCTATCGGCTCATGGTGGGAACTCAAAGGAAACCAAAACGAGATTGATATTGTTGCACTCAAATTAGAGAAAAACCAAGCTGTAGTAGCAGAAGTGAAAAGGCAAAAGAAAAATTTCAAACCTGAATTATTGACTGCAAAGGTAGAGCATCTTAAAAATAAGCTTTTGTCTAACTATCAGGTTGAGACTGTTTGCTTGTCGTTGGAGGATATGTAAAATAAAAGGACTCCGAAGCACCAACTCTTAATCAACCCCGTAAAACTACAGGGTTGATGCAGTGTGACTACAGAGTGGCTACAGTGTTGATTAGGGCTTGTTATTGTTTTGA
>CAZYGE010000091.1:0-4022 GCA_964647535.1 uncultured Proteiniphilum sp. | reverse complement strand
GTTTCCTGCAGAATCGGAAAATCCTCCAGTTGAAGATGACAATATGAACAAAAAGAGCGGCCTCTTTTACTAACCGAATCTTTTTAATTCGATTGATGGCCTTCTTTATCAAGCCTGGCGAGGCAAGATCATCGCGACGACTACTGCCTGCAGGAGCCCCAGATGGCTTCAGGTTATCTGTTACAGTTACAGAATAAGAAACCTGAAGAAGGTCAGCCAAAGCACGCATCGAGGCTGGAGGGCCGATCGTAACGTTATATCTACCACAATATGCAACCAGCAATTTCAAATCTGGAATTCTCCGACGCTCGACATCCGGCATTGTCATCTCTAGTTAATTACAATCAATATATTTTTTCTTAAATATCCGCACGCCGCAGACTGTACAGAGAAACGCAAAAATAGCTTCTGAAGCGGCAACCCATCCACTAAACCAATAAATATTATGATCCCCCCAAAGCAACCATAAAATTAACATAGCAATCGACATAAAATTTGCTATCAACATAAGTCGAGAGTATGCATTCGGGTCACCATATAAGACCACCAAGTTAAGACCGAACACGGTGGTAAACAATATCGCCACCAATATTAAACTTTGGATCAAAAGTACATCATGCATCCACGGCGCATACTTGTCCGACATCAAATATTCAATGAGGTAGTTGCCAGCGCCCGCCAATATCGTGATAAGAGCGCCTACGGTAATCAGCTCAGCAACAAGCAGAAACGTATGTGAAAGTACCGAGTGTTTTTTTGAAGAAAAATGCAATTGTCCGAGAATTGTAGACGGCAATTTCCCGATGTTCACAATTTTTTCTACCACATCATAGACAGCAACCATAGAGTATCCAAACACCATCCCTGCTATAACTTTAGCGAAGTTGGTATGCAACTGCGTCACCTTTCCGATAGTTAACATTAGCGCGATTTGGGTATAATCCTTAAAATGTGAAATCACCTCCCGCAAGCTGGCACGTCGGTAAAATCCACGGGTATATATGTAATATATAACACCGGACACCAGCGCCGCGCAGGTGTAAATAATTGGTATACGCCAATAATCAGCCGATTCGCGCACAAGCACCAACACCAGAATTAGAAGGGTAATTTTCTCTCCTAAAAGCGCACCAAGCTGCACGCCAAACACTCCTTTCCCGAGCACATAATGAGTAGGCGACACAAAAATCAATAGTAGCGGGTGAAATGCGAATAGAATCGCCAAGCTTTCAAAAATATTCTGAGCCCAAATAAACGAGAACACCGCCCATGGGATAATGAGCAATATAAATGCTACACCTTTCAGGTATATAGGTACCAAGAAAGCGATAACAGCTTCTTTAGTGTCTTCCTGAGCTTCCCTCACTCTCCGCGAGGCATACGTCTCTATATTTAGGCCAGCAATTGTTGACACAAAAGCGGCTATGCTAGTCCAAAAAACCACGAAGCCATACAGCTCCAACCCCACTCTACCGATAAAAACCGGATAGAGAACCAGCGGAGCAGCGAGCTGCACCGTTCGAGCTAACGTTAGATATGAGAATCTACTTAAAATAGACACTCTCACCTATTCAGAACCCGATTTCTAATCGCATTTTTATAGTAGTAGGCGACAATCCAACTAGGCATCAGTCTGAACATGAATCGCGCCATCGCCCATATAGGAAGCACTCTTTTCCAAGCCGCTATTTTGGCGTATACGACAAACTCTGGAACAGCTTTCTTAAGTGTTCGCCTACCATAGGCCGAATCCATGCGCACATATACAAGGGTTTCATTCAAGTTAGCAAACCGTGCACCTTCCTTAACACATTGAAACCAATAAGCGATATCTTCGTTCAGATGATACTCTGTAGGATATATACCGCATTTAGAAAAAAGTGATCTACGAAAACACATTGTTACATGCGCAAATGGTGAAGCCTTATGAATTTGTTTTACCACCCCTTCATTATCTAAAGGATATGAGCGTCTAAATACGACATTGTTTTCTTCCCCAAGGAATTCAGCAATACTTCCCCCGCAAGCATCAATGTCTAAATTTAGCTCCATAAACTTAAGCTGCAATGAAAGCCGATTTAGATCTGATACGTCATCGGCATCCATACGAAATATGTATTCCTCGTCCTCAAGTACCGATATGAGCTTATTCAGGCCTTTTGCCAAACCTACGTTGGCCTCACTTACAACCACTTTATACAGTTGATGTCGCTTTTCTTTGATCAATTCAGCAAGCTCTTCATTTGGCTTACCGTCGACATGAAGGTAGATTCTAGCCCGAACCTCTCGCTGCAACAGCACAGATTCAATGGCTCTGCTCAAATGTTCAATTTTGTCGCCATTGTATGTGCACATAATGACTGCGACATCCTTAATTTTCATCAACGAGCTCAACCTCAGACAATCTTTTAACTACTTTATAATGCTCATCCAATCGAACACCGTATTTTGTCTCGAGCCGAGCACTCAGTTCTGATAGGCACTCGGACTCCAATGCCAAATAGTAGAAAAATACGTCGCTTTGGATGCACGCTAAAATGATGGTCGAATCATGCACGACCACTGTTTTTCCAGCAGAAGGTGAAGTTCGGGCAACAAACTCCACCCCGTCATTACTAAACTCATATTGAAAATAATCACGTGGATGCGGCTGGACAGCGATTCGACAGCCCTCTGACAGCCTTATCGAATCCAGTTCTTTCACCTTGTTCGAAAACTCTTGATTTACAGTGGTATACACTATCATTTCATATGAAGCGGTCTGATCCTCTTTGAGGCTTATACCAACTGCATCAATTGGCCCGCCATAACCGACTTCATTAGCAATTCTATCAGCCCAAAAATCATCCCAGACCAGCAATCGATTCTTGATGACGTTTGACGGAACATTGGTGTAATCTAAATGGCCCTTGTAGATAATTCCGTGCTGAATCTCATAAGAGTCCATGAGCCCCATGTGACGCTCGATTCTAGGAACAACACAATTCGAATAATAAACCTTTTTATTCTTTAAAAACCAGGATAGCACTTTGTTGAAAAGGTACTCTCCCGTGCACTCAGCGGCCATACTACGAAGCTGCAGGGCACTTGTGTTGCTCTTGTCCTCAAAAATAACCGTGAGCTCTTTCAGAAGAGCACGGTATCTTCGGAAATAACATAAATAGCCCAAGCGACGAAATACATGCCTAAAACCTTCAACGATTAGGGTATTACCTGTCGATATCTCCCCTCTTATGAATAGCAGACTTCGTTCGTTCTCAGCCAGCTTATCGTATACCAAGAGAAGCTCTTTTCTATCACTAATGAAAACCACAATTGGTATCTTGCGGAATCGAAGTGTCAAAAGCTGCAGAATCCCAGCAAGGTCTGCCCAACTGAACGCGATTTTTGGTTTATAATTCGTTATTTTTGCTTCATGAAAAATGAATCTAAAGTAGCTCCATACGCTGACATCTTTCAGTCGCAAATCCCAGTGGTCTATAGTTTTCATTTCACATGTTGCCAACTGGTCGCGGTGCCTTTGGATACAGCCTCTATTAACTCTTTCCCAATTAATTCCTCTAAATATTTCGGTGGCAAACCGAATCCTGGGCGCACACTGGCCACACTATCACGAGCAATAACTTCACCAGCCTCCATATCCCTAATAAAATAAATCGACCGCCTAAACTTTACGTTACCTTGCTCACTAGACTTTCGACCGTAATTAACATTTCCTAGCGCAGCCCACGCTGTTTTCGAATCTCGACATAATGCAGCCAAGTCTTTCGGTTCCAGAGAAAAGCTATCATCTGGCCCACCACCTTTTCGATCAAGCGTGAAATGCTTTTCAATAATGGAAGCTCCCAAAGCAACACTGGTTACGGCTGTAGTGTTGTCGAGGGTATGGTCCGACAAACCCGTTACTAAACCAAACTCCGCAATCATGTCAGGAATGGTGCGTAAGTTGTAATCTTCGGGGGGAGCTGGATAGCCGCTTACGCAATGGAGAATCGCCAGCTCCTTGCAACCCGCTCCTTTTG
>CAZYGE010000090.1:0-4062 GCA_964647535.1 uncultured Proteiniphilum sp. | reverse complement strand
ACAAAGTGAAAGCTGCAATATACTATCAATATAAAACTTCTAAAGTATTGTTACGTGCCGGATCATTTCCTAAAAATGAATTGCTTGGGAACTACAACAACTTCTTTTTTAGAGACTCAGTAAATAACTTTATTCCAATGATGGAGGGAGTTTTTTTTCAAGTTGGGAATGACAACAATTTCATCAACGGTTGGTTTGACAGAACCGGCTACGCCACCCCCGAAATGAGAGAACATTTTTTCGTGGGGTTATCAGGAAAAGCTTCACGAGGCATCCTTTTTGTTGATTTCCAATCATATATGTATCATCTAGCCAACACCAAGCCGGCAAAACCTGGCGTAGGTGTTAGCGAAAACATGCAACTACAAGCTACACTTGGCATAGAATATCATAACGGCAGCAAGTTCAAAGGACTACTTGCGGCAGGCACACTTATGGGATATGAGCGAGATCGCAGATTTGAAGACAAGCTATATAAACCGGTTGGATTTGTGGCACGAGCCGATGCAGAGCTTTGGGGAATAGGCACCAAAAGCCTCATGTATTTTGGAGACACAAGAATGAGACTTGCCGATACATTTGGTACCGATTTATATTGGGGTACACAGTTTTTACGATCAAAATCTTACATAAAAAATGAGTGGTTTATCCGCTTAATTGAGTCTGAGACAGTGAAAGTTAAGTTCAATTGCAACTTGCATTTCTCCGAAGGAAGATCGTTTATGCAACAAATGCTTACTGTGTCGGCTTCAATTGACAATTTAAGCTTCAAAAAGAACAAAGAGATTAAGTACCCATGGATGAATTTGTTCAGGAATTAGCCAAAAATTCTCTTTGATGTGTTTGTGAATTTAGTAAAATGGTGTATCTTTGCACCCACAAAAAGGCCCCGTAGCTCAACTGAATAGAGTATCTGACTACGGATCAGAAGGTTCCAGGTTTGAACCCTGGCGGGGTCACACGATAAAAAGCACCTACGAAATTATATTTGTAAGTGCTTTTTTCATTGTTACCTTTTAAGTATGCACACAATGCCTTTATTATGTGCGTATATTTGGAAAAGACATAAGAATGAAACAGAATGATTTTACTCAGGGAAATCTAATGCGACAAATGCTCATTTTCTCTGGACCTATTTTATTAACGAACTTACTGCAAACGTCATATCAGTTTATAGATAGTCTATGGGTCGGTAACCTCCTCGGAGCTACCGCCTTGGGAGCGATTGGCGTGTCAGGAACCATTCTTTTTACAGTACTTGCCTTTATAATTGGGTTGAACAACGCCGCACTTACCATCTTGTCGCAACAAAAAGGAGTTGGAGGCGATGAGGACATCAAACGCTACCTAAACGCATTTGTCGTACTGATGACAATTATGGCTATTGTGATGGGAATATTCGGGTATGTATTCACTGAGCAGCTGTTGAATTTACTGGGAACGCCAGAAAGTATGTTTGTTGAAGCGAAAATTTATCTCAGAATTAATTTTCTCGGCATCCTGTTTCTGTTCGGATATAATTTTATTAGCACTGTAATGCGCGCGCTGGGGGATAGCCGTACACCTCTCCGATTCGTGACGGTAGCCGTTATCGCAAACGTAATTTTAGACCCGCTATTTATATCGATATTCAATTGGGGTATTGCCGGGGCTGCATATGCCACGATCGTTTCTCAAGGCTTGGCTTTTATTTATGGGTTTGCATACCTTAATCGAAAAAAGTTAGCTCCTTTTACCCTGCCCACTATGCCCGTCTGGCGTGAAATTCGGCTGATATTAAACCTCGGTATACCCTCCGGCTTACAAATGGCAGTAATCTCCGCCGGCTCTGCTGCGATAATGAGTGTTGTAACATCGTTTGGCAGTAGTGTTGTTGCTGGTTTCAGTGCGGCTCAACGACTAGACAACGTCATCATGCTACCAGCGCATGCGCTCGGCACCGCAGCTACCAGCATGGCAGGACAAAATATTGGAACTAAAAACTGGAAACGTGTACACACAATTGCGAAATACGGCGTCCTTTTTAACTTCCTGATTATGCTACTCATCGGCGTCTTCATACTTTTATTTGCCGAGTACGGAATCAAGCTATTTATACGAGATGAAGCCGCAGTTGATTTTGGAAGAAGATATCTCCGAGTCGTTGCACTGTGCTACCCTTTTCTGGGTATCAACTTTATCTTAAATGGCATTGTCAGAGCCTCAGGAGCCATGTACCAAGTACTTGTACTTAACATTCTCTCTTTCTGGGTGCTGCGTTATCCTCTCACGTGGCTCTTTTCAAACCATCTAGGATCGATAGGAATCGCCTTGGGGATTGGATCTAGCTTCATTATCAGCAGCGGTTTTGCTTATCTTTATTTCCGCTTTGGAAAATTCAGAGAAAAAGACTTAATAAGTTCATTGTAAGAACATCTTTACCAGAGTCAACCATCCCGGAAATTTATAATATATACATATATATCACGGTTTTATTCTCCGCAAAACTAAATTTAACTACAAATATTTTGCGCATATATCATTATAAAAATGAAAACCAGAATGTCCCAAAAACACTGTAACACAATAAAGTCGAATAATTGTAGTACTTTTGTGCAGAATATTAAACAATCAAAGATAAAAAAAGAAATACTCTATCGGTAAACTACGCCGATAATATACATATATGACATTTACAGAATTAAATATTTCAGAGCCAATCTTAAAGGCTTTACTAAATAAAGGATACAAAACTCCAACTCCAATACAAGAGAAGGCGATACCTGTTGCGCTTGACGGGAGAGACTTATTGGGAATAGCCCAAACAGGAACAGGTAAGACCGCAGCATTTGCTATTCCAATTATACAGATGCTGAATGAAACGCGGGTTCAAAAGGCTAATCGAAAGATTAAAGCATTGATACTTACACCAACACGAGAATTAGCGATACAGATTGACGAATGTTTCGGAGATTATAGCCAGTACACCAATTTGCGTCATGCTGTTATTTTCGGTGGAGTAAATCAACGTCCACAAGTGAATCAGTTGAAAAACGGAGTAGATATACTCACAGCCACCCCTGGGCGGTTGCTTGATTTGATTTCGCAAAAGCATATTTCGCTCAATGATATTAACCATTTTGTTCTCGACGAAGCCGACAGGATGCTGGACATGGGATTTATTCACGATATCAAACGTCTGTTACCCTTGTTGCCCAAACAAAAACAAACGTTCTTTTTCTCGGCAACTATGCCTACAACCATCGCAAAACTTTCAAGATCAATTTTATTTAAACCCGTTAGAGTGGAAGTTACCCCCGCTTCTTCGGCAGTAGATACAGTGGATCAGCATCTCTATTTTGTAGAAAAATCTTTGAAAAGCAATCTTCTTTACACGGTATTGCAAAAAGCTCAAAGTAAATCTGTTCTCGTTTTCTCACGTACAAAACATGGAGCCGATAGAATTGCACGTGTTTTGAATAAGAAAGGAATTGGCTGCGAAGCAATTCATGGTAACAAATCGCAGAATGCACGTCAACGTGCTCTTACTAATTTTAAATCGGGGAAGACTAAGGTGATTATAGCAACCGACATAGCTGCTAGAGGAATTGATATCGCTGATTTGGAGATGGTAATAAATTACGACTTGCCCGACGTGGCCGAAACATATGTTCATCGTATAGGACGCACCGGTCGTGCTGGAAAAAGCGGAACAGCACTTTCATTCTGTGCTCCGGATGAAAGGATGATGGTTAAAGACATTCAAAAATTGACAGGGAAGAAACTGAATACTGTGTTAACGCCTGCATCTTGAGATAATGTTTGATAGAATAAACATTTGTCCAACATTTGTCTATAATATCAGACGTTATGAAAAGAGAGAAAGTTACTTTATTACCACGACTTACATCCAATCTTGAAGATATGGGTGAGAATATCAAACTTGCGCGTTTAAGAAGAAAGCTTACTGCTGAGCAGGTGGCTGAACGTGCAGGAATTTCTCGTTCTACTCTATGGCAAATAGAAAAAGGTACTCCAGGCACGTCATAAAAATATCTTACACCCTCCCATAGGCATAAACCC
>CAZYGE010000089.1:0-4143 GCA_964647535.1 uncultured Proteiniphilum sp. | reverse complement strand
TCTCAAAACCAAACTCTACATTTACAACTTGTCGAAAAAAGCAGCCACGTTCAGCCAGACTATAGATAGTCTAAGGAATAAAATCACAATTAATGACACTCCTATTTCCAATTACAACATAAGTGATAGAGTCACTTTTGGCGTAAAGGAAAATCGCATGGTTTTAAGTCTTTCACGAATTTTGGAAGAATTTCAAGGCGATTCGGATGAGCTTGAAAATGTTAAAGAATCCTTTATTCATATTACTCAGAAAGAAAAGCTCAGAAAACTAATTTTTAGAACAAGACAACTTTCACCTGCTGAAATTCACACAAAAATAGAGAGTGAAAATAACCCCTACTACACAGTATATCAGACAGTTTTCCAGATATTGGATAATATACATGGAGGTAACCGAAAATGGAATAAACCTCAGTTTGATGATTATTTTAAGCAGCAGGGAGACTCTAAGCAACTACAGAAATCTTACAAAGAATTTTTCGATCTGATTTATGATCTCCAGCTTACAGAAATAGGTGATTTTCATTTCCATGGCTTTGATTTAAGCAAAACTGTCTTTAGAGGCTACGCTATCGATTCGGAATTAATTCCGTCATGGCTCAATGAATGGGCGTTACTGGAAGAATCAAAACGATTTAGTTTTTTGTCATCCTTAGGTTATCAAGGTGATGATAGCCCAATTGTTAACTTACGTAAAGCAATGGTGTCAAACTCTTATAGCGAGGACACCGCAGTAAGATACCTTGAGGACTGTAAATCTAACATGCAAATTCTTTGGAATACAATCGTATGGCTCTCAGACTACAATTCAGATATAATTACTCGCAACATCGGACTTATTCAACGCATTAATAATTTCATAAAATTTCAGACTGAATCCATTCAAAAGATTACAATACCAGTACTGAACACGATTAAAAGCGATGGTATAAGATATTACTTATTAAAGCCAATCGAGATTAGTCAAGAGTTAAACCATCTAAGCATTCAAGCTGATTTTTCTAACGCTATTTTCTCAGCAATAAATGATGGTTCAAGAATTATTGTCGATGAGAGTATTGGCAACCTAAAGTCATATTTTACAATAAATGAAATTGAGATAACAGAACATGTAGATGGGCAGAATTTGAAGAACAACTCTAAACTATGGGATGAAGCATTTTATCAAAAATGGGAATATGCCGATGATTATTCCATCTTCATTTATGATGGTCAAGAAGTACCTTATTTCAGAGAGTACGATGGAATCCGTATCAATGAATTTACAAGTGACTTAAAGGTCTGTTATCAGGGAAGGTATTATGTTTCGCAGCTTCTTAAGTCAGACATATTGAATAATTTACCTGCAGAGTTCCCCCATGAAAAACTGGAGCTATTAAAAAATTGGCACTATAAAACACTCCAAAATGAATCCCTGTTAGATGAAGATAGCTTTGAGTATAAGGAAGACATTGATCGATTGATTCAAAATAGATTAGGCATCTCTGAAGAAGACCAGAAAAGGGAAAGTGGCAATGCTAAAACTCATGCCGTTTACTTTTTAGATGAAAATGGATATGACGTAAGTCAAGTGAATAATGCTGGTTCAGCATTAACCGATATTGTAGATCCAAACGGGAATCATATAAGCTGCATAGTTCGCAGCGCCAAGGGCGGTTTGTTGTATTTAGACAAAGAGCATTGGGATATGCTAGAAGACAATGCAATGTATCTTGTGGTTATATATCCTGGTAATAGTCCTCGTCTCTTTAAAAATCGACTTGAACTCCTTGAAGAAGAGCTAGCAGAGAATGTGCTATTCAGAATACCGAACAACAAGTTAACTGATGAAATTGATGGTGTATTTGATACGCTCGAATCTGAATCTCATTTAATACTGGTAACGAGTGAAAAAATGAGAGAAAGTCTATTCTCTAAACTCAAAAAGAAAAGAACGAACTCAAAAGAAAACAATTCGGCTGTTGCAGGTGATAACTTCTCATTCGATTAAGAAATGGTAACCAAAGAGAATCAAATACGCTTTTACGAAGAAGAGCTTAGAGAACTTGAGTTTTCAGTTAAGAACACATTCAATACCACAGGTATTTCATTGTTTCAAAATGGCTCTATTTATGTTGGCCAATACCGTGGCATAGATGAATTGAGAGGTAATGTTTTTGTTGACATACCTTCAGGTGACAAATACCATGCACCCAGACTTGATCAGAGACTCAATTGCTTTACCCTAAAAAAAGGTTATGAAAAACCGAACAGTTGGGGTAACCAAACTTATTCAGACCTTCTGAAAGACAGGAATAGATCGGAAACAAAAATTGTTGATTATATCCCTTCCAAAAGGAATGGTTGGATCACCATGCTAATTCGCGATTTAGAGGCAGATTTTATAGAGAACTTAGAATACAATCAATTAGTTGCATTTGGTCCCACAATACCACCTTTCGAGTATCTGATGAATTTAATGAATTTTAGCACTAGCCTAAATGAAAATGGTACTGAAATTTGGGAAAACCTATTAAACTTTAAATACTCCTTAACTTCTGCTACAAAGCCAAACCTTTTAACAGAGGACATAGATATAGCTGGTGCAATAATTGATGACGTTGAAAAAAACAACGTTTATGTTTTCCAAGGACCTCCAGGTACGGGAAAGACCCACCAAGTTGCGGATATTGCATCACGATTAGTACTGGATAACAAGTCAGTTTTGATTACCGCATTAACTAATAAGGCTGCTGTTGAAGCTTGTGAAAAGCCTTTCTTTAATAAGCTTTTCAATGAAGGACGAGTTTCCAAGCTTCCTTTATCAATCGATGAAAAAAAGAAGTTTCCTCAGTTGTTATCTACAAAAGATTTGATTCCGGTAAAGGGCCACTTGAAATTATCAACGTATTATCAGTTCTCGAGTATTTGGCTTGAACAATATGAGACTTATGACTATATCATTGTAGAAGAAGCTTCACAAGCCTACTTAACAACAATAGCTGCGGCATGCAAAGTTGGTAAGAAGGTGATAGTTGTTGGTGACCCAAGGCAAATTGTGCCATTCGTAAACAATAAAAACCACAAATCTTTTCCAAATATTGACCATCTTATTCATGGAATGAATACGCTCAGTCAAATTCGTGAGTTTTCTTTTAATCGCAAAATTGAAACGCGTAGACTAACTAAGCGTTCCACTGATTTCACAAATAGTTTTTACGACAACACTATTCAATCCAAATCTTTATATGAAACAATTGACTCTGATATTTCAAAAACTAATTCACTCAGTTCAATAATTCACAGCGAAGGTGGTCCAAGCCTGATACAATTCGATTCTAAGACACAAGATGTCTTGCAACATATGATTCCTTTTTTAGTACAAAGTGTTGATGAACTCCTTAGTATTAAGGGCACCTCAATTGCAGTCTTGACCCCTTACATAGAGACGCTCACTTATTTGCAACAAAACCTAAAGTCCAAAACAAGTTCTCGAAATTATTTGATTGAATCAGTTGATAGAGTGCAGGGGCTAGATGTTGACTATTGCTTTTACGTCATACCAAAACCAAGTTCATTTTCTTTCAATCTTAATCGATTCAATGTTGCTACGAGCAGAGCTAAAAAAGCAACTTTTATCCTAGTTACTAACAACTATTATAAGCAGGTTAATTTACCCGTAGAAGTTGAGTTCTACATGACGAAACTACAAGATAGTTTGTCATTTCATTATGATCATATCTCAGGCCAGTGCAGCCGTAAAAACTCAATTCCGCAAAATTTAAAAAATGAAGATAATCCTGAGTCTAAGGTCGATGATGCACTAATCGATTCCAAGCCAAAAACTGGCCTAAAGGTTGTCGGACACATTGATATCAGTAAGTTTGACCGCCCAAAAAAAGAACTCAAATCCAATAAGAAGAACATCTACATAATTGATACAAATGTTTTTGTTGATTACCCTGAAATTATTTCCATAATAGATGCCAAATATCCCATTGTACTTTCTGCAAAAGTCTTAGATGAATTGGATAAGTTGAAATCCACCCTGGATAATGAAGGGCAGCGGAAGGTTCAAAAGGCCTTAAAATCAATTAACCACAATATTGAGGTAACCGGCTGCAATTTTCGGACAGGTTGAAAGTAGATAACTTTTAACTTTAG
>CAZYGE010000088.1:1547-4253 GCA_964647535.1 uncultured Proteiniphilum sp. | reverse complement strand
GATAATGAACGATTTCGCTGGTGGTTTGACAACGCTGAAGAACATGGAGCACAATATGATATAATCGGGATGTCATTTTACCCTTGGTGGCTAGATGGCAAACCTGATTACACTGAAGTTATTGATGACTTGGGAGAAAACCTAATAGACATGGTAAACCGTTACAACAAAGATGTAATGGTAGTTGAAGTGGGAGGCGAAGACATAAGACCACAAAACACCTATGATATGCTTAGTGCAGTTATCCAAAAGGTGAGAGAAGTGCCCAATAACAGAGGTTTGGGAGTATTCTACTGGGAACCTCAGGGAGCCAGGTCGTGGAGTCATTATGCACTTAGTGCGTGGGGCAGTGACGGTAGACCAACCAAAGCGATGGATGCTTTCTTAGATTAATAAATCAGCAATACAATAATATACAATATTAAAAGTATGAAAAAAATATCACTATTCCTACATTTCATAATAATTGTGTCTCTTTTACAGGCACAAGCACAGACACAAGTACAGACACAAGAAATAAAAATAGACCCTGCCTTTTGGTGGAGCGGAATGGAGGAGACTGAACTTCAGCTCATGGTGTATGGTGATAACATAGCATCATATAAGCCAGAAGTCAGCTCAACACACATTCGGATAAAAGAAGTTGTAACACTTGAAAATTCTAACTATCAGCTAATCTATCTCGATATTTCTAACTCACAGCCGGAGAAGTTCAATATTGTATTTGAGGGAACAAACAACAGCCATACTGTTCAGTATGAGCTAAAAGAACGTAATCCAGACAGATTTGACATCAAAAGTTTCGATGCATCAGACGTACTATATCTGATTATGCCAGACAGATTTGCCAATGGTGATCCAAGCAACGATCAAATTGATATGCGTATGCCATATGAAGTAGACAGAGATCATCATAGCGCGCGTCATGGTGGCGACCTTAAAGGGATATCAGATAACTTAGATTATCTTTCAGATTTGGGAGTAACAGCTATTTGGCTTAACCCCGTACTAGAAAACGATATGGAAGGAGGCTCATATCACGGTTATGCTACAACCGACTATTATAAGGTTGACCCAAGATTTGGCACAAACGAGGAATATAAAAACCTTATATCAGACGCTCATTCAAAAGACATGAAAGTTGTAATGGATATGATATTTAACCATTGTGGAAGTGATCATCCTTGGGTTTATGATGTTCCTTCGGCAGATTGGTTTAACAACTTTGATGAATATGTTCAAACCTCGCATATGAAAGAGATGTACTTCGACCCCTATGCATCAAAATATGATTGGGATAAAATGGTTGATGGTTGGTTTGTTCCCTCAATGCCTGACCTAAACCAACGTAACCGCCACGTTGCAAAGTATCTTATACAAAACAGTATCTGGTGGATAGAGTACTCCGGAGTTGATGGCATTCGTCAAGATACATACCCTTATGCCGATTATGATATGATGATAGATTGGATATTAGCCGTAGAAAAAGAATATCCCAATTACAATATTGTAGGGGAAGCATGGCTTAATAACCCGATTGGAACTTCCTTTTGGCAGAGAAACAGCCCAATAAACCCTAATAACACCAAGTTGAAATCTGTTATGGACTTTAAATTTATGGGACTCTCTCACACTGCTTTCTTCGAAGAAACCGGAGAGTGGAATGGAGGTCTTCACGACATATATGACCATATGACTTATGACTTCATTTATCCTGACATCTATAATGTTATGAGATTTTTAGACAACCACGATACAGACAGGCTGCTTAAAGAATATCCTACCGATCTATCGGGCTGGAAACAAGCTATAACATTTCTGCTAACCATGCCCGGCACTCCGCAAATATATTACGGAACAGAATTACTTATGAATGGAACAAAAAGCAGAAGCGATGGTGACATCCGACTTGATGTTCCCGGAGGCTGGCCGGGAGATAAGGAAAATCATTTCACAAGAGAAGGACGTAACGATCTTCAGAATGAAGCATTCGACTTTCTCAGCACCTTACTTCATTGGCGACAAAACAATGATATAATAGCTTATGGAGATATGAAACACTACGTACTACAAAAAGGAGTATACGTTTATGAACGCTATATTGATAATGAAAACATCTTAGTGTTCATGAACGGAACATCTAACGAAGTTGAAATAAACTTAGATAGATATTCAGAGTCAATAATGAACAAAAATGATAGAACAGAATTCCTTTCAGGTGATAATGTCACTTTGGGTCAAACAATAAAACTATCGCCCAAAGAGATTCTTATTTTGGAATAAACATTTATCATTGCCATAATTACAAACGTAATTACATTGAGTCCATTTGAGGTTATTTGAAATAAGCAGCAGTAATATTACTGTGTATTAAACAATTAAACAAAAACCAACAATTATGAAATTCATTTATAATCAAACTGCCAAAACAGTAAGTACGGCACTTACTATGCTGCTTATTTCAATTCTCTTCTTCTCTTGTGGCGACGATCCAGTTGTGCCGCCTGACAAACCCGACCCACAACCCGAAGAGCCTGACACAGAAGAGCCGGCACCTTTAAAAGATTGGTTCTCTTGGGAACCTATAAATCCTGATGCTGATAAAGAGCTTACAATATATTTTAAAGCACCATCCACTTCTGGTTTATATAAATATACCGGTGATGTATATGTTCATATTGGTGTAATCTCGGAAGGACAATGGCA
>CAZYGE010000088.1:0-1447 GCA_964647535.1 uncultured Proteiniphilum sp. | reverse complement strand
TCGTTTTATTTGATAAAGACAAAAATGGAGCAAGGAAAGACTTTGCTCATGTTGTAGGCGATTTTAATGACTGGACATTGAGCAACGATGAACAATCTCAAATGTATCGAGATGATGCAGCAGGAGTGTGGTGGTTCACAATAACAGGACTTAATCCATCTAAAGAATATGCATTTCAATACTTCATGGGAAAAAGAGGCGAAGACACCTTTAGGGTAGCAGACCCCTATTCACGTAAAATATTAGACCCATCTAACGATCATTACATCCCCAATGCCACATACCCTGAAAGTGAGAGGATCTATCCCGAAGGAGCTATCGGCATTGTATCTGTTTTCAAAACAGTAGAAGAAACATATAACTGGCAAGTAACAGATTTTGAGATTCCGGCAAGAGACAATATGGTAATTTACGAACTACTTTTAAGAGACTTCACAGAAAATGGTGACCTTAGAGGAGCAATGGAAAAACTAGACTATCTGGAATCTTTGGGCGTTAATGCAATAGAACTAATGCCTGTGCAGGAGTTTGACGGTAACGACAGTTGGGGGTATAATCCCGCTTTCTTCTTTGCAATGGACAAGGCATATGGCACAGACAGAATGTATAAAGAATTCATTGATGAGTGCCACAGAAGAGGTATAGCTGTGTTACTTGATGTAGTTTATAACCATGCAACAGGAGCAAATCCTTTTGCAAGGATGTGGTGGAATTCATCCGAGAATAAAACCGCTGCAAATAATCCATTCTTCAATGCAGATGCACCCCACCCATGGTCTGTATTCCATGATTTCAATCATGAAGCACAAATCGATGGAATATATATAGTAAGAGATTTCGTCAAACGCAATTTAGTTTTCCTCCTTGAAGAGTACAATATTGACGGCTTCCGTTTCGACCTGACAAAAGGTTTCACTCAAAACGTGGGTGGAAATAACAATGATGATAACTCGGCTTACGATGCAACTCGAATTGCGATATTAAGAGAGTACTATAACACCATTAAAGCTGTTAATCCCAATGCTCACGTCATTTTGGAACATTTTGTAACTGCTGATGAAGAGAAAATATTAGGAAACTCAGGCATGTTATTATGGCATAATCTTAACTCCCAGTATAATCAATCTGCAAAAGGCATATCAAGTAATTCTAACTTCTCTAACGGATATTATATGACCAATTCTCAACCATTAGGCTATCAGGTTAGTTATATGGAAAGTCACGACGAAGAGCGAGCCGCTTACACTCAACTGCAAAACGGTGTGGGACCATTAAAAACAAATCTCGCAGCACGTATGTCTCAATTAGAAGCAAATGCAGCATTCTTCTTCACAGTGCCCGGTCCTAAAATGATCTGGCAATTTGGAGAGTTAGGTTATGATATTTCAATAAATGAAAATGGAAGAACCGGCAGGAAGCCCATCAAATGGAATTATTTGAATGAACC
>CAZYGE010000087.1:0-4779 GCA_964647535.1 uncultured Proteiniphilum sp. | reverse complement strand
TTTAATGCAACTTGGTTCCATATACTCAACAACAATTTAACCTATGCAGCTCTTGACGATGCAGGGAGAAATACGGGATATTACATAAAAGCGGGGAATCTTAAGCGTAAGGGAGTAGAACTAGAGCTAACAGGTAAAATATTGAGAAATATGGATGCAGTTTTTGGTTACTCGTACCTCGATGCCGGATATCACGATAGTCCCTACTATCACGAAGGTTCTTCACCTATGAATGTGGCAAATCATATGGCAAACGGTTGGTTAAATTATACATTCTTCGAAGGATTTCTCAGGAATCTGTCAGTAGGTGCCGGAATTTATTATGTGGGCGAAAGACCTTTTGCAGAATACACCTATCAAATTTTACCGGGGCACAATGTACAACCAAATATTAAACCATTTTTGGCAGACCCATATACAACCCTAAATCTGCAGGCCGGATACAGAATGAATAAGGTTCAGCTAAGACTCTTTTTCAATAATATACTTAACTCAAAAGGATATACTTCATATTACAGAGGAGGATTTTTAAATCAAACGGATCCAACTAATATTGCAGTAACAATAAATTATCACTTCTAAATTTCAATATCCTCAATATCAACAATTTTTTTAGAAATAGCATATATAGTAAGGCCTGACTGACTCCGTATGCCTGTCTTTGTGGTTATATTTTTTCTGTGCCTCACAACAGTATGAATGCTAATATTGAGAGATTCTGCAATCTCTTTATTCATCATTCCATTAACGATTTCTGTAAGTACTTCAATCTCGCGTTTAGTAAGGTTGTCATCTTTCTCTTGATTAGATATATTCTTATTTTTATTATCCAGTCGAGACAATAGATTAACAATATGCTCCGGCGTATCATATAACGAAAACATTGCATCAGGCTCAATGACAGACTTATGCATCATTCCATAATCAATTCCAACCACACTTATATCTGAATTATCTTTCCTGAATTTTTTAATCTCTTTTTCTCTATTTACAAAATGGAGAGGATTAGCTATGAAAATATCTATTGATTCAGTTTCAATAAAGCTATTAAGTTCATCAATAACTTCAATTCTGTAAATTCGGCATTCCAAATCAGACTGATATAAAATTGCATGAATTCCTTCAAAAATTATTTTAGAGCTTTCAAGAATCAAAATATGTAATGGCTTCTTATGCATTTTCTTTTTTTTCAATTTGCACACCTGATGGGATTAATATCGACTCCTCAATTAATGAGTGTATATACAGGTCGTATTCAAGCTCATAAAGCGCAAAAAAAAGCTTCCTACGTAAATCTAGATCATTGTCAACGTGTACATATTTTAAAAGTAAATTCTTCAAGTCATGTAATTTGAGCTCGATATCCGAGTGGTGATCGCTATATTCTTTAGAAGAATAAAGAACCCTTGCATCATTACTGCTATTATTTTGCAGTAATTCAATGAAATAAGGAAATGCAATATCATCCTCATAATCCAAATGTTCTTTAACCTCCGTAAAGTACTCGTTAAAAAATTTTTCTATCAACTTCAGCTCTAACTCTACCTCGGGATGATTCTCCTGAAGCTGATGAATATAATTATTAATCTGCGGATACATGTCTGATCGATAATAGTGATGAGTGTTTTTCAAAAAATCAATCACATGTAGTAAATCCTCTTTTGTGTATGTATGATTCTTTTTAGGCCCAAATCCATTATACAGGTTAGCTATATCTACGAAAAGAGTTTCGCTGATGTTATATTGTTCACATAGCTGTGAAACTGTTAAATCACTAACTTTAAAATCAATATTAAAATGTTGCAATAGTAAGAGTAATCTTGGATTTGCATCTATTTGATCAGCCATCTTCATCGATGGCTTCATTTTAATTACGAAAGTATGGTGCATAATATCTGTGAGTTTGCTACAAAAATAGGAAAAATAGTCTCTAAGTACAATATCTCCCTTCTTTTTATTATAATTGTACTCATTAAACGATTAAAGATAAATAACAAGGATATTCAATGGAAAGTAACTTTCAACAACTACAAATAAAAAGACGCAGCATCAGAAAGTATAATCATGAACTTCTAACTTCTGATGAAACAAGATTGATTATCGAAGCTGCATTGCTTTCGCCTACATCCAAAAACAAGTATTCATGCGATTTTATAGCAATTGAGGACAAGGAAATGCTAAATAAACTCTCTCATTGCAAACCCCATAGTGCGTCGTTTATCGCAGAAGCCGCTCTTGCAGTAGTTATAGCAGGCAACCCACTCATTAGCAATGCATGTATAGAGGATGCATCAATAGCAGCTATAAATATGCAAATGCAGGCTGAGGAGCTTGGTATAGGCAGTTGTTGGGTGCAAGTAAGAAAACGCAGTTATTCAGAAAATATAACATCAGGTGAGTATATATGTGATATCTTAGATATCCCCATGCCACTCGAAGTTGTATGTATTATCTCATTCGGCAAGAAAGAAAGAGAAAGAACCGCTTCGGATATAGACTCTCTGCGTTGGGAGAAGGTGCATATCGGGAAATATAATCCTGAACCAGGAATTAATTCTGAAAATAATATACACTGAAGTAGCCAAAGTCAGATTAAAACCTAGTCCTATAAATAATAAAACCAAATAAATGATCGACATATCTAAAATCCCTTCTCCTTGCTACGTAATGGAAGAGGGCCTTATGCGTAAAAATCTTCAGCTGATTAAATCAGTTAAAGATCGGGCGGGAGTTGAAATTATATTAGCTTTTAAAGCTTTTGCCGCCTGGAAATCATTCCCAATTATTCGAGAATATATAAATCACTCAACCGCTAGCTCTGTAGCAGAGGCTCAGTTGGCATTTGAAGAAATGGGAAATTTAGCACATACTTACGCGCCGGCATTTACCGACGAAGATTTCCCTATTTTCTTAAAATACAGCAGTCATATAACTTTCAACTCTATATCTCAGTATAATCGATATTATACTCAGGTGGAGAAATCCGGAACAGAAATTAAGTGTGGGTTACGTGTAAACCCTGAGTACTCAGTTGTGGATACAGATTTGTACAATCCAAGTACTCCAGGATCACGTTTAGGAATAACGTCACCTCTTTTAGGTGACACTTTACCCGATGGAATTACAGGACTTCACATGCATAATCTGTGTGAAAACGATTCTTATGATCTCGAAAAAACCCTTGTAGTTCTTGAAAAGAAGTTCGGACATCTATTCAATCAAATTGAGTGGTTAAACCTCGGAGGAGGTCATCTCATGACACACAAAGATTATGATATAGAGCATCTGATTGTAATTCTTAAAGAACTTAAGGAGCGATATCCTCATCTTAGGATAATAATGGAACCAGGTAGCGCATTTGTATGGGAAACCGGAGTTTTGGTTGCAACCGTTGCAGATATTGTTGAAAGCGGAGGAATAAAAACTGCAATGCTCAATGTCTCATTTGCATGTCATATGCCCGACTGCCTTGAAATGCCCTACAAACCTCGCATAAGAGGGGCTTATCACGAACCTGTGGAAGGCAAACCTACTTATCGGATGGGTGGCAATAGTTGTTTGAGCGGAGATTATATGGGCGATTGGTCATTTGATTCACCTTTAGGAATTGGAGATAAAATCGTTTTTGAGGATATGAATCACTACACAACCGTTAAAAGTACAATGTTCAATGGAGTATCACACCCATCAATTGGTCTATGGCGCAAAGAAGGAGTTTTTGAACTCTTTAGAAAGTTTGGATATGAAGACTATAAGAAACGGATGTGCTAATTTTTTTGGTAAATGTTAAACTATTTCTTGACTAAGCTTGTTTAATTATCAAGAAAGCCAAAAGAGCTTTGGCGGAAATCAAAATTATTAACTAAAACTAAAGAATTATGGGTTGGTTATGGTGGATTATCATAGGTGCAATTGCCGGATGGCTTGCAGGAACAATAATGAGAGGTGGAGGCTTTGGTCTCCTTGTTAACATAATCGTTGGTATAGTTGGAGCAATCATTGGCGGCTGGGTTTTCGCACTGCTTGGTTTTGCAACTGCGGGAATCATTGGTTCTCTAATTACCGCATTAGTTGGAGCAATTATACTGCTTTGGATAATTTCCCTTTTTAGAAGGCGAGTCTGAGCAAACGCAAGTTTGGTACTAATTTTTAAATTTAATAAAAAATCGATGTATCTTTTAGATTCGTCGATTTTTTAATTATAACTTAAATCTAAGTAATATATATTCTACACAGATAAACACCGATGAAGAAGAATGAAAAAAAAGAAATAGGCTTATTTTCCGGATCGTTTAACCCGATTCACAACGGGCATCTAATAATGGCGAACTACATGAGTGAGTTCACTTATATAGATGAAGTATGGCTTGTTGTAACACCACACAATCCATTAAAAATAACAAGAGACATGCTTAATGAGCAGATTCGACTTAAAATGGTGCAACTCGCAATAGGAAAATACAAAAACCTCAAAGCCATTGATGTCGAACTACACATGAAACGACCATCATACACAATCAACACCTTAGAAAAACTATCTAAAGATTATCCGGACTGTAATTTCACCTTAATTATCGGAAGTGACAATTGGACTTTTTTCGATAAATGGAAAGACTACAAAAAGATTATTGAGAACTACAAAATTCTTATTTATCCCCGTCAGGGTAACGAAATAATAATTCCTGATGTTTGGACCCACACCATTAAAATTGCAAATGCACCCGTTGTGGAAATTTCGTCAACATTTATACGTCAAAGCATAAAAGTTGGGAAGGATAT
>CAZYGE010000086.1:0-5070 GCA_964647535.1 uncultured Proteiniphilum sp. | reverse complement strand
ACATATGTGTTATAAACGCCCTGTGAAAGAGCTTCTTCATCCTCACCTTCAGTCCAAACCTGATTGCCTTTTTTACCCATAATAATTGCTGTACCGGTATCCTGACAAAAAGGGAGTATTCCTTTTGCAGATATTTCGGAATTACGTAAAAAAGTTAGAGCTACAAACTTATCATTATCACTTGCTTCGGGATCATGAAGAATTTGCGCCACCTGCTCCTGATGCTCCGGGCGCAGTAAAAACTGTACATCACGAAAAGCCGTTTGAGCCATCAGAGCTATACCCTCTTTAGAGACTTTCAGAATCTCCCTATCATCTAATTCAGAAGTAGAAACATGCTCTTTAGTTAACAAATAATACTCGGTTTTGTCTTCAGACATGGGAAAAGGTTCCTGGTAAATAAATGGTTTTGTTGCCATAAATGATTTATTAAAAAATTATAATATCGAAAATTGTGTAGTTTGTACCGCAAAAATACAAAGAAAAAACGGCATCTTAAAAGACGCCGTTAAAATAAGCTCACTATAAATAAAAATTAATGCATAGGACTAATCATATCCTCCGGTCTCACCCACTTATCAAAATCCTCTTCAGAGACATAACCTAGTCTCACTGCCTCCTCTTTCAGAGTAGTACCATTTTTGTGTGCGGTATTTGCAATCTCTGCAGCTTTATAATAACCAATTTTTGTATTCAGTGCAGTAACCAACATAAGTGAATTATCAAGCAATTCCTTAATACGCGGCTTGTTGGGCTCAATACCTGACACGCAATGCTCATCAAAAGAAACAGCAGAATCACCCAATAATTGAGCACTTTGCAAGAAATTGGCAGCCATCACCGGTTTAAATACATTAAGCTCAAAATGTCCCTGCATTCCTCCTACAGCTATAGCCATATCATTACCTATAACCTGCGAACAAACCATAGTAATTGCCTCTGCTTGCGTAGGGTTTACTTTTCCGGGCATGATAGATGAACCCGGTTCGTTGGAAGGAATTGTAATTTCGCCAATACCACTTCTGGGACCTGATGCCAAAAGCCTGATATCGTTTGCTATCTTATTAACAGCAACTGCAACTTGCTTCAAGGCACCATGTGTTTCTACAATTGCGTCGTGTGCGGCCAGTGCCTCAAACTTATTTGGAGCAGTTACAAACGGATGTCCTGTAAATTCAGCAATATATCGTGCCACTGTCACATCATAATTCTTAGGTGTATTAAGTCCTGTTCCCACTGCAGTACCGCCCAAAGCCAGCTCGGCAAGATGTGGCAATGTATTCTCTATAGCTTTAATGCCATACTCAAGCTGAGCTGCATAACCGCTAAACTCTTGTCCTAAAGTAAGAGGTGTTGCATCCATAAGATGAGTGCGACCAATTTTCACAACATCCTCCATCTCTTTCGCTTTAGCATCAAGTGATTTCTGAAGTTGTTTTAATCCAGGAAGAGTTACTTCAACCACTTTTTTATAACAGGCAATATGCATCCCTGTAGGAAAAGTATCGTTAGATGACTGTGATTTATTTACATCATCATTTGGTTGCAAAGCTTTTTCACCTTCGCCAATCTTATTACCGGCAAGCTGTTGAGCTCTGTTTGCAATAACCTCATTTACATTCATGTTGCTCTGGGTACCCGAGCCTGTCTGCCATATTACCAGGGGGAACTCTTCATCATGCTTTCCCTCAAGAATCTCATCACACACTTGTGCAATAAGATCGCGTTTTTCTACAGGCAACACTCCCAGCTCATGATTGGCATAAGCAGCGCCCTTCTTTAGATATGCAAAACCATATATTATCTCAAGAGGCATAGAAGCAGGTGTTCCAATTTTAAAATTATTTCTCGATCTTTCGGTTTGTGCTCCCCACAACATATCTGCGGGTACTTTCACTTCTCCCAATGTATCTTTCTCAATTCTGTACTCCATAAAATTAGTTTTATACAATTTTCTATTAAGCTGATTAATAACTATAACGCTCCATATTAATTAATTCCCTTATTATAGGATATTTTCACAAAATCAATTACATATAGTTAATTTTTTTGTACATTAGCAGTCATTATACCAACACAGATTAAATCAATTATCAAGATGAAAAAGTTTCTATTTATTTTAACAGCATTCATTTTAATTGCTGCATCTTGCACCAATAAAGGACAATCACCAGAGTCCGAACAAAGCGTAGTTTACGATGCAGACACCCTCTTCTCGATAGCCAAAATGCATATCGACCTGCCAATTGCAATATCAGGTTATGTTACTCACACATGCCAACATTCCGGCAAACGATGTTTTCTCACAGGAGATAAACAAAAACGATCCGTTCGTGTAGAAGCTAAAGGTGATATAGTTAGCTTCGATAGAGAATTAACAGGCTCAAAACTAATTGTCAATGGTATAATGCGTGAGCGCAGATTAACTCAAACTGAAATTAAAGAAATGGAGATCAACCTTAACGAGCAGATTGAAGAAGATGGAATGACAGAAACCTGTGCAGAAGAACTGGCAAACATAACTGAAATGAAAGATTGGATGGAAGACAAAGGGAAGGACTACTATTCTATATACTACATCGATGGATTAAGCTATGAAAAGATTGAAAATTAGTTCTAAAGTTAGAAAATGGATTATAATTATCCACCGTGATCTAGGTTTTCTAATGGTTGGGCTCTCAATAATTTACGGGATATCGGGCATCCTCCTAAACCATCTCGAAGGTAATAATTTTGATTATAAGATAACGAGAACAACTGAAAACATTGCTCCAAATCTATCACCACAAGAACTAGAAATCGAATGGAGATCAGATAAAAATAAGCCCGGCCTTAACAGCGTTGGAACCGGAATAGAGATGTATCGACTAATGATAGATGGCGGTATAGGTTACTATAACATTCACACAGGAGTTGTAAATTATGAAACAAGCAGTAAAAGGCCATTTGCATATTGGATAAATAGGCTTCATTACAATCGTGTGAAAGGCTGGATGCCAATAGCCGATTTATTTGCCATTTCATTGATTTTTCTTGCTATTACAGGGTTATTTATGATAAAAGGCAAAAATGGAATTGCAGGTAAAGGTAAATGGTATCTGTTAATAGGTCTGATTTTACCTATTCTTTATATAATTTTTTCAGCTTAACTTGCTCAGCTTTCAAACCCTATAAAACCTTATATTTAAGCACAATACAAGCAAAGATCAAGCAATTTAAATATTCTTTATTTAAAACGATTATAAACAATAGATCAAATTGATTATCTTTGCAGCCTAAAATAATAGGTTGTTATATGCGTCTGTCAGAACTTCAAACAGGACAAAAAGCATTTATTAAAAAAGTACATGGTAATGGTGTCTTTAGAAAACGAATTCTGGAGATGGGATTTGTACGTGGCGAAGAGGTTACTTCTATTCTTAATGCGCCTCTTAAAGACCCCATTAAGTACGAAATAATGGATTATGATGTTTCTCTGCGCAGAAGCGAAGCCGTTCTGATAGAAATTTCAATAATACACGAGGAGTCAAAAAGACATACACTTTCTGATGAGATAGAGCTACATCTTATCGACCCCAATAAACCTATATCTACCGACTCTTATTATTCAACAAACGAGCCTGATTACATAAGACGGAGCCGACCTAAAAGAGATACTCCTGTTAAAAATATAAAGGTTGCTTTACTTGGAAACCCTAATTCGGGAAAGACATCAATTTTCAATCTTGCTTCCGGAGCACATGAGCATGTAGGTAATTATGGTGGAGTTACAGTAGATTCAAAGGAAGGTGTACTAATGCACAACGGTTATAAATTCACACTTGTAGACCTTCCGGGCACATACTCCCTTTCGTCTTACTCACCCGAAGAGTTATATGCACGAAATTATATTTCCGAAGAAGTTCCCGATGTAATTCTAAACATTGTTTCAGCGTCAACATTAGAAAGGAACCTCTATCTCACTACCGAGCTTATCGATTTGGAGGTGCCAATGGTGATTGCATTAAATATGTATGATGAGCTGGAGGAGAGTGGAAGGAAGTTTGATCATGAGAAATTCTCTGAACTCATTAATATACCAATTGTACCTACGGTTGGCAAAAGAGGACAAGGAATTCCGCAGCTGCTTGAAGAAATAATTGAGGTCTACAATGAGAATGAACACGACTTCGTGCAAATTCCTTATGGAAGGGTGTTAGAAAAATCCATTGGAATAATGGAGCGTGAAATTAAAGACAGCTATCATCCAAAACGCGGTATGCCCCTGAGACATGTTTGCATAAAACTGCTTGAAGGAGATAAAAACATACTTAAAAAGATTCAATATCTACCAAATTATGAACAAATCCTTTTACGAAAAAAGAAAGAGCAAAACTACATTGAAAAGCTCTTAAGAGAAGACCCGGAATCGGCCTTTACAAATGCAAGGTATGGTTTTATAGCAGGTGCCCTACAGGAAACACTCACAGAGAAAACCCAATTTGGTAATACCACCAAGCTTATAGATACCATTGTAACAAACAAATATGTTGGCTTCCCTCTCTTTTTCCTCTTCATGTGGATTATGTTTGAGACAACATTTAGGCTTGGTAGCTATCCCATGGAGTGGATAGAGCAACTTGTTGCTTTAATTGGCAACTCCATTAGAAACAACATGACAGAAGGTCCCCTCAAGGATTTAATTGTAGACGGAATCATTGGGGGAGTAGGAGGTGTTATCGTATTTCTGCCAAACATTGTAATACTATACCTCTTCATTTCATTTATGGAAGACTCTGGTTATATGGCAAGAGCAGCTTTTATAATGGATAAACTGATGCATAAGATTGGTCTTCACGGCAAATCTTTCATACCGCTTATTATGGGCTTTGGGTGCAGTGTTCCTGCTATAATGGGTACTCGTACGATAGAAAGCAGAAGTAACCGCATGATTACAATGCTCATTGTACCATTTATGTCTTGCAGTGCACGACTCCCTGTTTATATACTATTAGTGGGCGCATTCTTTCCTAGATATGCCAGCTTTGCACTACTTGGCTTGTATGCATTTGGAATTTTAATAGCTTGTCT
>CAZYGE010000085.1:0-5326 GCA_964647535.1 uncultured Proteiniphilum sp. | reverse complement strand
GCGGAAGCGGGGGGATTCGAACCCCCGGTACAGTTACCCGTACGGCAGTTTAGCAAACTGCTGGTTTCAGCCACTCACCCACACTTCCTTATGGTCATTTTGCTGAAATCGGATGCAAATATACAAGTTTGTTTTCAACTTTTCAAAGAAAAACTCTTATTTAAATACGAATATGCTATTTTTGCATCTCAAGTTATATTATTGATATAAATGCTTACTTTTTACATCAGATATAATTTATAATTAAAATCAAGATCTAAGCTTTCAAAACAGATTAATGGAACAGAAAATAAAAAAAAATAATAGAAGAAAATCAATTATATGGATTGTATCCATTCTATTGCTGCTGGTAATTACAGTTGTAATTTTCACATACACCTTAGTCTTCAAACCTACAGAACTCACCGAGACCGTATATATATATATTGATGAAAACAGAAACTATGAGGATGTAGTTTCTCAACTTCGCGAGAAGGAGGTTCTCCCTAACGAAGATATCTTCAGGATCTTAGCTGACAGAATGAACTATCCAAACATGGTGAAGACCGGCAGGTATGCAATTGAGGATGGAATGACTATGCCCGAAATTATAAGAAGATTGCGTTCCGGCAGCCAGACTCCACTTAATCTCACTTTTAATAATATAAGAACAATGGAGAACCTTGCCGGCAGACTTTCATCACAGTTAATGGTTGATAGTGTTTCAATCTTAAATGTTTTGAATGACACTAGCCTTGCTGCAAAACATGGTTTTAATGAACATACTTTCGGAGCAATGTTTATTCCCAACACTTATGAAGTTTATTGGGACACAAGTATTGACAATTTAATAAACAGAATGAAGAAGGAGTATGAGGCATTCTGGAACACCCAACGCAGAGAAAAGGCAGCGAATCTTGGTCTTACTCCAATTGAGGTAACAATTCTCGCATCCATTGTAGAAGAGGAAGCTACTTATGCCGATGAATATCCTGTTGTAGCCGGACTTTACATCAACAGGCTTAATAAAGGAATGCGCCTTGAGGCTGATCCTACTGTGAAATTTGCTGTGGGAGATGCATCTCTTAGACGGATTTTATTTAAACACCTTGAGGTTGAGTCGCCCTATAACACTTACAAAATTGACGGCCTACCTCCCGGACCTATTCGGATACCTTCCACCACTTCTATTGAAGCCACATTATCTCCAACACTGCACAATTATATATTTATGTGTGCCAAGGATGATCTTTCCGGCAGACACAACTTTGCTGTCACTCATGCCGAACATGCAAGAAATGCAAGAGCGTATCAGAGAGCTTTAAATGAACGGGGCATCTATTAACACACGAATTACCAATACCAACGCCGCCTTATCCTTATATCAACTCCGTACCCTCCTTATATATGAATAAGGAGGGTACGGAGTTGATAAGGAGTTGGTAGGGAGTTGGTGTTGCTTTGGTTAGAACTCTATATTATCGGGGTGTGCCCCTGTCCTATGGTTTTTATCTAAATCATCTATCTGCTTTATCTCTTCCTGGGTGAGTTCAAAGTCGAAGATATCAAAGTTTTCTGCTTGCCTTTCTTTGCTTGAAGATTTTGGTATTGCTACTACCCCTTTTTGAATATTCCATCTAAGTACAACTTGGGCAGGCGATTTGCCATATTTACCCGCAATCCAAATTAATACTTCATCTTCGAGTAGTGGCACCTTGCTACTTCCAAGCGGACTCCATGCTTCGGGGACAATATCATGACTTTTGCAGTAGTCTACAACATCTTTTTGAGAGAGATATGGATGAAGCTCCATCTGATTTACAGCAGGGATTACGGTAGCATCTTTCAAGACTTCTTCCATATGGTGGATAAGATGATTGCTTAAGCCTATAGCCTTAGCTTTTCCTGATTCGTAAATTTTTTCCATCTCTTTCCAAGTTGAATTTACCATACCTTTCACAGGCCAATGTACAAGGTAAAGATCAACATAATCGAGTTTCATGTTTTGAAGACTTCCCTCAAATGCGTGTTGTACACGATTTTTTAGGATATCGCTACCCCACAGTTTTGTGGTCAAAAATATTTCCTCGCGGGGTATTCCGCTTTCGCGAATGGCTTTACCTACGGGTTTCTCATTTACGTAGAGTGTAGCAGTGTCTATATGACGGTATCCATTGTCTATGGCTGTTCTAACAGATCTATAGACATCTTCCTCTGTGATTCCAATTTTATATGTGCCTAAGCCTAACATGGGTATTTCTACACCATTATTTAGTTTGATTGTTTCCATTTCTAAGAGTTATTTTTTGTGTGTTTAACGCCTTTTAGTCTGGTAAGAACCATCTCTTTATCATTATGAATCTGCTTGACAAGTCTATCCATTGAGTTGAATTTGCTATCTTCGCGAATGAAATCTATAAATTCAACTTTAAGGGATTGCTCGTAGAGGTCGGCATTAAAATTAAAAATATTTACCTCTACACTCACTTCAGGATCATTGTGTAGTGTGGGGCGAGTGCCAATATACAACATGCCATCATAAATTATATCTCTTATATGTACTAAAACTGCATATACGCCAAGTTTTGGAATTACTTTGAATCTTTCCCACGACCTTATGTTTGCCGTAGGAAAACCAATAGTTCTACCTACCTGATAACCTTCTACTATCTTGCCCGAAAGGGTGTAATTATATGACAGCAAGCTATTTACTTTCTCAATTTTTCCATCATTAAGAAGTTTTCTGATTTTAGTTGAACTGACACTCTCACCCTTGTGCTTATATTCATCGGCGTGAATAACTTTCATTCCAACTTCTTCGCCAAATTTCTGATATTCGGGAAATCCATCAGACCTGTTACGACCAAATCTATGATCATAGCCTACCAGAAGGGTGTGAAGACCTATATCATTCTTTAAAACTCTCTCCATGAAGTCTTTTGCCGACAACTTTGAAATATCTGCCGTAAAAGGGAGGCTTATACAGTAATCAATGCCGGTTGTTTCTAATTGTTCGATTTTTTCGTGATAACCGCAAAGAAGTGCAGGTTGATAGTCTGCTTGAAGCACTTTGCGAGGATGCACAGGGAATGTTACCACTACCGAGGGTAATTCTGCTCGTTTTGCTTCATCCTTAACCTGTTTAATCAGATGGCGGTGACCTATGTGAACACCATCGAAAAAACCAATGGTTCCAACAAACGAGCCGCCCATAATACTCTTACCAGTGAGATTTATTAGTTCCAAAATAGACTATTTAATATGTTTTTTGTATCCATTAAACACGCCATAAGCTCTTTTAGTTTAGATGTAAACATTGGGGCTAAAGGCGATGAATGGCAAATTTACTCCGTTATTTAACTACAATTTAGAATATTTCGATACCTTTGTAGCAGAATATACAAAACTAACAAGTTTAATTCTATTAAGAGTAAAATGATGATGAATAAATTTTATTTAATTGGTGTAATTGCAATGATTACTTTAACTACTTCTTGTACTGAACAGGCGGGTCACAACTCGCTTACCAAACAAGAGATTAACGATGGCTGGGAACTTCTTTTTGATGGCACTTCGCTTGACGGATGGCGTGATTACAATGGAGAAAGCTTGACAGCTCCATGGTTTGCTGAGGATGGTATGATTCAGGCCAAAGGTGAAGGTGCGGATGAGCACGGGTATATCGTTACTGAAAAAGTGTACGAGAACTTTGAAATGGTTTGGGAGTGGAGAATTGCCGACGGAGGCAATAGTGGAGTTCTTTATCATGTTGTGGAACATCCAAAATTTGCGGTTCCATATGTAACAGGACCGGAATATCAATTAATTGATGATTTGAATTTTCCTGAGCCGCTTGAAGATTGGCAAAAAACTGCAGCAGATTATGCTATGTATACTACCGATCCGGAAAAGACAAATATCAAGCCTGCCGGTGAGTGGAACACTTCTAAGATTGTTTTTGACAATGGTCATGTTGAACATTGGCTTAACGGCGAGAAAGTTATTGAGTTTGAAGCATGGACCGACGATTGGTTTGAGCGTAAGAATAGCGGTAAGTGGGAAGATGCACCGGAATATGGTTTAGCTCGCAAAGGTGTTATTTGCTTGCAAGATCACGGTTCTGCAGCATGGTTCCGTAATGTTAAGATTAAAGAGCTTCCACGTAAAACTAGAGAAGTGAGCCTGTTTAATGGCGAAGATCTTCATGGTTGGGAAGTATATGGCACAGAGAAATGGTATGTTGAAGATGGACTTTTGGTGTGCGAAAGCGGACCTGACGAAGAGTATGGTTATCTAGCAACTCGCGAGTATTATGATGATTTTGATTTAACAGTGGAGTTTAAACAGGAAGCTGATGGTAATTCAGGTGTATTCATTCGTTCATTTGTTGAGCCGGGTGCTATTGTAAACGGCTGGCAAGTTGAGGTTGCACCTAAAGGACATGGCACAGGTGGCATTTATGAATCCTACGGTAGAGGTTGGATTGCTCAGATTAATGACGAGCAACAAGAGTTCTTAAATGAAGGGGAATGGAACACAATGCGTATTTTAATGCAGGGTGATAACGTGCAAACTTTTCTAAATGGTGAAGAAATGATTGACCTTACCGATGATAAAATTGGAAATGCACAAGGACGTATCGCTCTTCAAATTCATGATGGAGGTGGTATTAGAGTGCTTTGGAGAAATCTTAATCTTAAGACACTTTAATCGAAATAAAGTATTTTAATTTCTAAGAGGGTGAGATCTGAATTGTTCTCACCCTCTGTTATTTTAACTTGGCATCATTATTGCATAAATAATATAACGATAGGGTAAACAATGTTTATATGCAGGTTTTCAAAAAAAACAACCTATCTTTGTAACATTAACCCACTTAAAGCAAAGAATGACAGATACAAAAGAGCTATTACAGAATATTATTGAAGGTATCCAAGAGAAAAAAGGAAGAAATATAAACTCCATTAATTTAGAGGGTGTCACAGGTGCTATCTGTGACTATTTTGTCATATGCGAAGGTAATTCGCCTACCCAAGTCTCAGCTTTGGCTGAATCTGTAGAAAAGATAGTTAAAGATAGAACTAACGAAAGCCCTATAAGAGTACAGGGGAAACAACAATCGGAATGGATTGGTATGGATTATGGTGATGTGATTGTACATATTTTTTTACCCGAACTCAGAGGTTTCTATAATTTAGATGTTCTTTGGGAAGATGCAATTTCGGAGCGTATTCATACAATAGATTAAAACTTATTTCTTAAGAAATTGTTAATTATAACAATCGCAATAACAACGAGAATAAAACCAAATGAGTAGTACTGATAAAGATAATCAAAAAGGCAAACA
>CAZYGE010000084.1:0-5356 GCA_964647535.1 uncultured Proteiniphilum sp. | reverse complement strand
CGTTATGAAAGACTTCCTGCATATCTAAAAGATATATCCCGTCCTCCAGTTTGGAACCTTGGCAAAAACACCTCTGGGCTTGCAATAAGGTTTCGCACCAATAGTAGTTCAATATCTGCCAAATGGGTAGTTAAGAACAACAATCACATGAACCATATGACTGATACGGGCACCAAAGGTCTAGACTTATATGCATGGGAAGATGATCAATGGCAATTCGTAAATGCAGGCCTACCAACAGGAAAAGAAAATGAAAGAACTTTAATCTCAAATATGACACCAACTGAAAGAGAGTATATGCTTTTCCTACCACTGTATGATGGAATAGAGTCAATAGAGATAGGAATAGACTCAGCCGCATATATAAAAAACGCCTCACTACCCTATCCTAAAACAGAGTCTCCGGTAGTTGTATACGGAACAAGTATCACCCAAGGTGGGTGTGCCACACGTCCGGGAATGTCATATACAAATATTTTAACAAGAAGTTTAAACAGAGAGTTTATTAATCTTGGATTCAGCGGTAATGGACAACTAGATTATGAAATAGCGGAACTAATGTCCACTCGAAAAGATGCGGGAATGTTCATTCTAGACTTTATACCAAATGTGAATGCAGAACAAATAAAGGAAAAGACAAGAAACTTTTTTGATATTATTCGTAAGGAGAATCCTAATACAGCAATACTATTTATAGAAACAATAATGTTTCCACATTCAAGGTTCGATACAAAAACAAATGAAATAATATCTGAGAAAAATAGGCTTCTTAGAGAAGAATATGATCGAATAAAAGAAGAGGGAGATAATAATGTATATTATCTTGCAACAGATAATTTAATTGGTGTAGACGGAGAGGCAACAGTAGACGGTATTCATATGACTGACTTGGGATTCTTACGCATTGCTAAAGAAATTCAGAAGAGAGTAATACCAATCCTAAATTAATGTAAAACAATAAATGAAAGGCAAGTACTACGGAATTACACAATTTTTGATTTAATAAAAGAAAAATAAAAAGCAGATAATATAGTAATCATTTGATAAATATAAATCAACCAAGAATATGCAATCAAGAAAAAACAACCGCAGAGACTTTTTAAAAAAAGCAGCCCTAACAAGTGCTTCCATTGCAGCAATACCCGCAATTGCTTCATGCGCCAATGCAAGCAACAGGTCTGATAATCTTTATGGAAATATAAAGAAAGATACTAGTTTAAAGAGTAAGCTAATAGTTCCAAAAGCTGAAGGTCTAAAGCTCAGTGGTGTATTTATTGATGAAATATCTCACGACATTCCTCATCAAAACTGGGGAGAAGCAGAATGGGATTTAGACTTTCAATACATGAAAGGAATTGGAATAGATACCGTAATAATGATTCGTGCAGGTTACAAAAAATTCATAACCTACCCCTCTGAATATCTTCTGAATAAAGGATGCTATATGCCATCTACAGACCTTTTAGACATGTTTCTCAGACTCTCAGATAAACATGATATGAAATTCTATTTCGGCCTTTATGATTCAGGTCACTATTGGGCTACAGGAGATATGTCACATGAAATTGAAGATAACAAGTATGTTATTGATGAGGTTTGGGAAAAATATGGAGCAAAGCACAAAAGCTTTGGAGGCTGGTACTTAAGCGGCGAGATTAGCAGAGCTACAAAAGGAGCAATAGACGCGTTCCATGCAATGGGCAAACAGTGTAAAGATGTTTCGGGCGGACTCCCTACTTTTATCTCTCCTTGGATTGATGGTAGCAAAGCAGTTGCAGCAAGCGGAACCGCATTAACTAAAGAAGATGCTGTATCCATACAACAGCATGAAAAAGAGTGGGACGAAATCTTCGCCGGAATACACGAAGTTGTTGATGCTGTGGCTTTCCAGGATGGACATATTGATTATGATGAACTGGATGCATTCTTTAGTGTCAACAAAAAACTAGCTGATAAATATGGTATGCAATGTTGGACTAACGCAGAATCTTTTGATAGAGATATGCCCATAAAATTTCTTCCAATTAAATTTGATAAATTGAGAATGAAGCTTGAAGCAGCTAAACGTAGTGGTTATGACAAGGCCATATCTTTTGAATTCTCTCATTTCATGAGCCCACAATCTGCATACAGCCAAGCAGGACACCTTTACAATCGATATAAAGAATATTTTAATATTTAGTAGTAATGGGAGGGACAAAGCAGTTTAATAATTATGTAATATTCCTTGCCGTAGTGGCCGCATTGGGAGGATTCTTATTTGGATATGACACAGCTGTTATTTCAGGGACGATATCACAAGTTACCAGACAGTTCTCATTAACAACAATACAGAGCGGGTGGTACGTTGGCTGTGCACTCATAGGATCGATAGTTGGTGTGAGTTTTGCCGGAGCACTTAGTGATAGTATCGGCAGAAAGAGAACCATGCTAATATCGGCAATACTATTTACTATGTCTGCTGCAGGATGCGCCATTGCAGTTAATTTCGATCAATTGGTAATATATAGAATAATAGGCGGAATAGGCATAGGAATAGTATCCATTGTTTGCCCATTATACATATCTGAAATCTCACCTGCTTCACATCGTGGAAGGATGGTATCACTCTATCAACTTGCAGTTACGGTAGGATTTCTGGGCGCATTTCTGATGAACTATTATCTGTTGAACTTCTCAATGGACTTTAATTCAAGTAACACGTTAATCAATAAAATACTGGGAACAGAAATTTGGAGAGGAATGCTGGGAGCAGAAACAATACCGGCAATGCTCTTCTTCATAATAATATTTCTTATTCCCGAAAGCCCACGTTGGCAACTTACAAAAGGACTTGATAGAGCTGCAATTAATACCTTCTCAAAAATATACACCGATCATGCAGATGTATCTTTTCAAGTAAGCGAAACCAAGCAGATGCTTGGCACTCAAAAAAAAGCAAATTGGAAAACAATCTTTACACCCGGTATATTCAGAGCAGTCCTAATTGGATCAGCTATAGCAATACTTGGTCAATTTATGGGAGTGAATGCAGTATTATACTATGGACCCTCAATATTTGAAACCAGCGGTCTTTCAAGTGGAGACTCACTTTTCTATCAATCACTCATAGGTCTTGTAAATATGGGAACCACAGTACTTGCACTATTTATAATAGACAAAGTAGGTAGAAAAAGACTGGTGTATATAGGAGTATCGGGAATGATTGTCTCACTTATTTTAATTGGGATATACTTCCTTACGGGAGAAGCTTTAGGATTAAGCAGTATATTCCTTCTCGCCTGCTTCCTTGCCTACATCTTCTTCACTGCCGGTTCTATAAGTGCAGTAATATTTGTATTCCTTTCAGAAATGTATCCAACGCGCGTTAGAGGATTGGCAATGTCAATTGCTGGATTCTCATTATGGGTTGGAACATACCTTATCGGACAGCTTACACCTTGGTTACTCGAAAATGCTACACCCGCAGGCACATTCTTCCTATTCGCATTTATGTGTATACCATACATGTTGATAGTCTGGAAACTGATGCCCGAAACGGCTGGCATGTCACTTGAAGATATAGAGAGATTCTGGATGAAAAGAGAGAAAAAAGAAGTGTGAAGCAAAATAACAACTATTGAAAAAATTATGAACAGAAGAAACTTCTTAACATACGCTGCACTTATTGGAGGCACTGCCGCATTGCCTGGTTGCAAAACGGCTGCCGGAGCAATAATTCCCGGTAAAAGAACTGTATCATCTGGTAGAAACAACAGCTCTTTAACCAGAGAGATGAAAGCTGATGTTATTATAGCAGGTGGTGGAATGGGCGGATGCGCTGCAGCATTAGCCTGTTGTCGAAATGGATTGAATGTAATATTAACAGAAGAGACCGATTGGATTGGAGGTCAACTTTCTCAACAAGGGGTTCCACCCGACGAGCATCAATGGATAGAAACCCATGGCGCTCCAAAATCTTACCATGAATTCAGAAACAGAGTCCGAGATTACTATCGCTCAAATTATCCTCTAACGGACGAAGCACGCTCTCGCACCAATCTAAATCCAGGTGATGGTTCCGTATCGCGTTTATGTCATGAACCCAGAGTAGCCGTATCAGTTCTGATTGATATGCTTTCGCCTTATTTAAGCACCGGCAAACTACGTTTGCTCACTAACTATAAAGTAAAAAGTGCCAATGTCAACGGAGACAAAGTTACCGATTTAGAAATGACAAACCTGTTCACAGGCGATTCACTTATACTTACAGGCAAAACATTTGTAGATGCAACAGAGTGTGGCGATTTACTACCTTTAACAGGTACTGAATACATTACAGGCACCGAGTCTAAACATGACACCAGAGAGCTCCATGCACCCGATAAAGCCGACCCTACAAACAATCAGGCTTTTACTGTTTGTTTTGCAATGGACTACCAACCGGGAATTAACAATGTACAGGATCCACCTAAAAACTATAACTACTGGAAAAACTATGTACCCAATCTTACTCCCCCATGGTCTGGCAAACTACTAAGCTTGTCTTACTCTGACCCAAGAACATTAAAACCAAAGACTTTAGGATTTGAACCTACCGGTAAGAATCTTGATGGCGTTTTAAATCTTTGGAATTACAGAAGAATCATCAACAAAAACAATTTTGCCAATGGTACATATGACGGAGACATTACAATAGTAAACTGGCCTCAAAACGACTACTTCCCCGGAAACCTCATAGATGTTTCAGAAGAAGAATTTAAAGAAACAGTAGAAAAAGGCAAAGAGTTAAGCCATTCATTATTTTATTGGTTACAAACAGAAGCACCTCGCCCTGACGGAGGCGAAGGATGGCACGGCCTGAGACTTCGTGGAGATATAATGGGCACCAAAGATGGAATGGCAAAATATCCATACATACGTGAGGCAAGAAGAATCAAGGCAGAATTCACCGTATTGGAAGAACATGTAGGAGCTGAAAACCGCATATTGGTAGCCGGCGAAACAAAGGGGAAGAAAGCAGCCGACTTCTATGATAGTGTGGGAATTGGCTATTATCACATAGACCTACACCCTAGCTCCAACGGCAATAACTATATAGATTTTCCCTCATTACCATTTGAAATTCCTTTAGGCTCTCTTCTGCCCCAGAGAATGACTAACCTACTACCGGCCAATAAAAACATAGGCACTACGCATCTTACAAATGGTTGCTACCGCTTACACCCTGTAGAATGGAGTATAGGAGAAGCCGTGGGATGTTTAATTGCTTATGCAGACAAGAAAAAAGTACCATTTAAGGCCGTAAGAGAAAACAGAGACTTACTATCTGATTTTCAAACAAACATTATAAAGCAAGGGATTGAAACAAAGTGGC
>CAZYGE010000083.1:4054-5360 GCA_964647535.1 uncultured Proteiniphilum sp. | reverse complement strand
TACCGATAATATTTTGGTTAGCATACTTTTTAATTTAATTATATAGCTTTTACTTCAATAAGTAGTGCAAAAGTAATCAGACTCTGCTTTAATCGCAAAAAAAAAGCTTACTTTCGTATATAGTAATTCAGTAAAAAAGAATAATATGTTCATCAAAACTGTCTCAATAGCTCTCGCTGCATCAATAATGATATCCTGTACCGGAAAAAGCGAGGAAACAAAAAAAACAAACAAAGCAAACATGTCAGATAACGAAATCTTCCTTCTAATTGGCACCTACACGAGCAATGGAGGTAGTGAAGGCATATATGTGCATCGTTTTAATACCGAAACCGGAGAGTCTGATTCTCTTAGTATGGCAGAGGCAATCAATCCATCCTATCTGGCAATAAATTCTGATGAAGAGTATGTTTACGCAGTTGGCGAAAACAGTGATGAAATGGCAGGAGTCTACTCATTCTCTTTCGACAAAGAAACCGGAATCTTACATCCCATAAACTTTCAATCTACACAATCTCCCGGTCCATGCTATGTGACAATAGATCAAAACGGTCGAAACGTACATACTGCAAATTATGGCGGAGGCAGCATATCATCATTTCAGGTAAATAGTGATGGAAGTCTCACAACGGTACAATCCGTTTTAGCATTCGAAGGCTCCGGTCCAGATTCAACTCGTCAACAAAGATCTCACGTCCATAGTGTAATGTATTCACCAGATGAAGACTACCTTTTTGCTGCCGACTTAGGAAGCGATAAACTGTATAGATTGTCTATAACAAACTCACCATTTGCGGGACAACCAACCATTGTAGATAGAAGTCTAAAGGAGTTTGATACACCCCCGGGAACAGG
The DNA here is from genome assembly GCA_964647535.1 of uncultured Proteiniphilum sp. Taxonomy (GTDB): domain Bacteria; phylum Bacteroidota; class Bacteroidia; order Bacteroidales; family Dysgonomonadaceae; genus Proteiniphilum. The sequence goes on along the minus strand of CAZYGE010000083.1, from coordinate 4,505 downwards.
CCCCCGTCATTTCGATTTTCATCCCAATGGAGGTAGTTATCTTTATCTCTTAGGAGAGCTTTCGGGCGAAGTCCTTGTGTATGATTATGATGATGGAGGCTTAGAACTTAAGCAAAGAGTACTTGCAGATAGTGTAAGTGCCCGAGGTAGCGCAGATATTCATGTTTCACCCAATGGACACTATCTTTATGCATCAAACAGATTAGAGGCAGACGGCATTGCAATATTTTCAATTGATTCCGAAGATGGAACACTAACAAAAGTTGGATATCAACCAACAGCTCGTCATCCCCGTAACTTCGTAATTTCACCTAACGGCAAATATCTTCTTGTTGCCGGAAGAGATGATAATAAAATTCAAGTGTTTGAAATTGATGCTGAAACGGGGTTGTTGACTAATACGAATCAGGATATTTTGATAAGTAAGCCCGTTTGTTTGAAGTTTGTTTAG
>CAZYGE010000083.1:0-3954 GCA_964647535.1 uncultured Proteiniphilum sp. | reverse complement strand
GAATTCTTATTTTTCAATAAAATAGAAAATAACACTGCCTCTTTCTCAAGAAGCGTAAATGCTTTATTATTTATTTTAAGCTGTTGGCCGGTAATACTAACCTGGAAACTATCTGTAATGTAGTTTAAAGTGTTTAGGGGTTGTAAGACGCTTTTAATCTGCGCTACAGCTTTAGCAGGAATAAAAGGTTTCTCAATATAATTGATTGCCCCTAATTCACGGAAGGCTTGTTCATAATCCTTTACGTTCAAAGCTGATCCGGTCATAAATATAATCGGCACGAAACTATTTGATTTTCTTATTTCCTTAGCTATGTCGAAACCGCTTATATCTGGTAGAACAACATCTAGAATAATTAGGCTGAAAGACATTTTTTTTAATAAATTAATGGCCGATTTTCCATCCTTTGCCCATGTAACGTTAAGATTATTGTCTCTAAAGAAATCCCTTAAAATTTCACCTAACGTGTCATCATCTTCCACCATGAGTATCAATTCGTTCATACAGTTAGTTTTTTAATTGTATAATAAATTTGCTGCCTTCGTTTAAACTGCTATATACGGAAATTGTACCACCGTGTGCGTCGATAATTGATTTCACATATGTCAATCCCAGACCAAATCCCATCTCGTATTTAGATTCCTCTCTTTTTACTCGGTAAAACTTGTCAAATACATATTTTATATCTCTGGGTGATATCCCGATGCCGTTATCTTGTACTGAAATTTCCATACCACTATCCGCAATATCTTTTACCTCAATTTCAACGATAGTGTTTGAGGCAATAGTGTATTTTATGGCATTTTCAACAAGGTTATCCATTACGTTAGAGAAATGAAGCAAGTCCACATGCATAATTCTTTTAGCAGTTTTCATGTTTAAGTTTAAGGTTGCTCTCCGCTTGTTTTGTTCAGCAACAATATATCGTTGGATTAACGATTCGAAAAAAGGGATAATTTCAACTTCTTTAATGTCCAAATCCAAGTTATTTTTATCATTATTGCTAATATGTTGGATTCGTTTTGTGTAAAATGTTAGTTTATTTAGCTCGGTCTCCAATTTTGCAACATATTCTAATACCTTGCCATGTTCTTTATTTTTTAAATATATTGGAATTATGGAAGCAGTTGCTACCGCACTTGAAATAGGACGCTTAAATTCATGCGTCATTGCATTCACGGATTCCTGTCTCATCTTTTCGGTATTCCATTGAAGAATAAAACTTCGGAAAACGTAAATTAAAGAAACCACTGCTATAACTATCAGTAAAACAGACACCCCGAGCTGATTTTTCATTTTATCAAGAATAATCCAATGAGGGTGTTCAGTATATCCCACAATCCCTAAGGAGTTCGCTACGTCTATAGAAAAGGTGTCCGTGCTTATATATCTATCTAATATGAAATTATCGGGTCGGTTCGATTCAATTAATTTGTCCTGATCTAAATTAATATAATCAAAGTGAGCAGATGAAATTTCATAATTCTCTGGAATACTTTTGTGAAATATATTTGTCAGTTGAATTAAGTCAACAGGTAAATGCTTTTTCAAGACAAATTGAGATATCTTGGACATTGAATTTGAATCGTACTTATCAAGGACGAAAGTATAAGTAGAGTCTTCCGTGACAATGTTTTTTTTAAAAAACCTAGAAGTATCATTTATATTATTGAGGATTGGAGAGTATAACGAAAACCCACCTATATTCTCAACTCTTATATTAAGTTCCGTGTATATCGATTCGTGCAGCGCTGCATTCATGTTTATTTCGTATTCGCGTTGTAGAAGACTATACATGTTGTTCAACCAAACTATTTGATTTACCACAATGCCACTCAATACCAGAGACAACAACATCTTTACAACAAAGTGTTTTCTATTAGAAATGGTAGTTCTGTAAAATAACATGAAAGTTATAGAATAATATGATTTTGTACAACCACAAAAATAATAAAATATTACATATACTCAAAACAGAATTGAGAAAGAATCTTAACGTTATGGAATTTTTTATTATCAATTGTTTTCGGGAACTTTGCTTCAAACCTAATAAAAAAACAAAAAGATGAAAAAGTACACTTTAATCGTAATTCTTGTAATAACCATATTCTCTATGTTAGGAGTAATTTTAAAAAATAAAAATAGCAACGTTACGAAATTAATTTTAACGAATATTGAGTGTCTTGCAACTTCAGAGAATCCTAATATAAACTGTGTCGGACGCGGAAGCGTTGACTGTCCAAAAAATAATCATCAAGTTTTGTTTTATATGTAATATGCAATTAAATTTATTGTTATTTTTTTTACTGTTTATTTTCAACTGTTGCTCAGAATCGACTTCTACCGGTTTTCGATTTAATAACGAGGAATATTTAACAACCCAAAAAGCTTTTGCTTTAGAGTCTGTTAGTATTCGTTACCCTTTTAGGATAAAATATAAAGATTCACTTATCTATATTTTAGATTTGCACGGTCCTGAGTATTTTTTTTACACTGTAACCTACCCTGAGATGAAGTTAGTTAATCCATTAGCTCGGAAAGGTATCGGACCTGCAGAGTTTCTGAATGTAGTGAATATACGGGTACTGAATAATGGAAACATCTACCTTTTAGATGCCAACAAGGGTGAGTTAAGAATGTATCATGATCATAGCGATACCTTATTCAATCGCATTAATCTATCTAAGGAGTTAATTCGATGTTTGGATTTTACTTTAATAAACGATTCAATGTTCGCAATTCCAGATTATTCTGGCAAATACAGAATAAATATTGTTGACAAAACTGGTGATATAATAGAACAATTATTTAAAATTCCTTCAAATAAAAGGAGCAATAAAAAACTTGCCGACATCACTTTGGCGCAAGCATGGCGTTCGTTTATTGATTATAATACAGAAAACGGAATATTAGCAATGGTCACTCAGTTAGGACAAGTAATAGAGATATACAATTTGAAGACGTGCGAAACCGTCAATATTCTTTATGGTGAATTTGGCGAACCGAAGTTTATAGAAGAAGGAGGTTATGCATTTCCTAATGGAATCATGGGATACAGCGATATATATGTTGGAGATAATAAAATATACGCTCTTTTCTGGGGCACATCCTTTAAGAATATCAGGGATGAAGATCCTCTCAATAGAACAGAAGGAGGAAATATCATTCAAGTTTTTAGTCTTAATGGCGAGCCTATTATCCAATACACACTTGACAAATATATTACTGGTTTCAATATTGATGAGAGAAATAATAAACTTCTGGGATTGGATGTTAATAGTAAAAATCAAATTGTAGAATATCAACTTTAATATGCATTTTATGAAAATATCATTACAGTTATCGGTTTTACTTTTCATAAGCACGATTTATTTTGCCTGTAATAGTAACAAACAGGAAAAGGACATTGCTCAAATAGTCACCGAGTGGCAAGGTAAAGAAGTAATTTTTCCTGATGATCTCGTCTTTACCCTTTTCGGTAAAGATACTGTAGATTACAATATCCCCGAGTCAAATCATAAAATCCTGCTCTATGTCGATTCCGTTGGGTGCACAAGTTGCAAGCTGCAACTATATGAATGGGGCAGGTTGATTGAAGAGGTGGCTACACTTACATCAGGATCAGTACCTGTATTACTTTTTTTTCATCCGAAAGATAAACGTGAACTCACATATTTGTTGAAACGAGATGAACTCAGTGTACCGGTCTGTTTAGATGAAGGCGACAAATTGAACACCTTAAACAGATTCCCTACGCGGGAAGATTTGCAATGCTTCTTGCTTGATAAAGACAACCGAGTTGTCTACATCGGCAACCCTATTCAAAATCCCAGAATTAAAGAAATGTATTTATCTAGGATCGCTCCGTAAACACTATAATTCGTGTAGAATCTCTATCTAGAGACAATTATTAATATTTTAAATTATCAAATTATGAAAAGAAAAATTTTAATG
>CAZYGE010000082.1:3267-5568 GCA_964647535.1 uncultured Proteiniphilum sp. | reverse complement strand
TCTGCCAAAGTGGGAAGTATGTCTATTGCAGATACGAGGCTATTGCTAATGCTGCCTTCTTGGATAACACCTTTCCACATCATAAGACAGGGTACACGCTGACCTCCTTCAAATGTGGTGCCTTTTCCTTCTCTGAGCCCGCCTGTGCTGCCGGCATGGTTGCCGTAATTGATCCATGGACCATTATCGGAAGTGAAAATGACTAGTGTGTTTTCTATCAAACCGGTCTCTTCGAGGGATTTTATAATTTCGCCTACGCCCCAGTCTATCTCCATCATCACATCGCCATATAATCCTTGCTCCGATTTCCCTTTAAATTTGTCTGAAACATAAAGAGGAACATGGGGCATTGGGTGTGCGAGATATACGAAAAAGGGGTTATTTTGATTTCGTTTAATAAAATCTATTGTGTGCATCGTGAAATCTGTGGTAAACTGCTCCTGATCTTCGGGTGAAACGGCAGGGTTTATGATTTCATTATTTTTGAAATATGGCAAGTCGGGGTAGGTGCCGGTTGGATGATAAGGCCACATGTCGTTGGAGTAGGGTATTCCGTAAAATTCATCGAAACCGTGTTGGGGTGGGAGAAACTGCTTTTGGGTGCCTAAATGCCATTTGCCGTAGGCCGCAGTTGCGTAGCCTTTTTGTTTAAGTAATTCGGCGATGGTGAGCTCTTCGTCGGCGATACCAATATTGGTGTTGGGTCCAAGTGCGCCCGAAAGACCTACTCTGTTGGGATAACTTCCTGTTAGCAGCCCCGCTCGCGAAGCGGTTGAAACTGCTTGTGGAGAGTAGTACTGGGTAAAGAAGAGACCTTCATAGCCCAACCTGTCTATATTGGGAGTTTTGAAACCTGTTGCACCGGTTAGGGACAGGTCGCCATATCCCATATCATCTAGGTGAATTAAAACTATATTGGGCCTGTTGTTACTTGATGTGTATTGACCAACAACTTGGGGCTGTGCATGCAAAAAAGTAACTGATGCTGACAGAGCCGTGCTTAATAAGCTTGTTCTGATTGCCATATCTTAAAAAACTAAAGTTTCTATATTTGTTAAACAAAGATTAAAATACATTGTTTAGAAAACATAGGATGAAAAAAATAATATTACAAGTTTTTGATAAGCTTTTATCAAAAGAATCCAAGACAAAGCTCGAAAAGGTTATTTTTATATTGGCAATGGCAGGCTTTCTTATTCATCTGCTTGTTATTGGGCTTGTTCAATGGGGTCAATTAGATGTAGATGGTTCACTCATAGGACTCCAGAATCCAATTGATGCTATTTACACTCCATTTTCAATTATACTATTCTATGAGGTTTATTGTCTTATATATTATCTTCCAAAATCAATCACCATTTATATTGGCAAACAGTTTGAGATCATAACTTTGATAACTATTAGGGATATGTTTGATGAGATGTCAAACTTAAACCTGTCATCTGATCTGCAAAGCAATATGCAGTTTATATATAGTATGGTAACCATACTGATACTTTTCTTGCTTATATTCCTGTTTTACAAACAAAATCAAAAAGGAATACGAATAAATAATAGTACCGAAGGAAAGATGATAAGATTACCGGAAAGGAAGAAGAAGTATTTGTTTGCCAAGCAGGTTCTTGCTCTGACTGTAGGGCTTGTGTTTATTCTTCTGGCTTTTTTAAATTTCTTTGAATGGGGATCTAGTAATAATACATTTATAGATTTTCTTCAAAATGCCAAGCCGGTTACAAGAAGCTTCTTTTCAAATTTCTTTATGGTGTTGATTTTAAGTGATGTGGTAGTTTTACTGTTTTCTTTTGCATTAACAGATGTCTTCCCCAAAGTTATCCGAAACTCAGGTTTCGTAATCTCAACCACGCTTATAAAACTTTCTTTTAATGTAACCGGCTTGGCAAGCCATACTCTTGTAATAATGGCGGTTGTTTTTGGCACACTTATTTTATTTCTTTATAAGCGGTATAAGACGATTGAGGTTCCAATAGATTAGTCAAAATCCTAATTAGTTTGTATAGATATTTAGATTGTATAAAAAGTTATATTAAACAGAAAAATGTTACCAGAAACGGTACGCTAATATCTAAGACAAAACCACTAAAGAGTGAGACAACTAAAAACTCTTTACCGGAGAATTTAAGAATTACCGGTAATGTAGTATCCATTGTTGTTGCACCTCCAACAGCAATTAGGGAAAGCTTTCCAAAATACTTCACGAAAAATGGAGCAAACAGAAGTGCTATAATTTCACGCATTATATTAGAGAGTAGTGCAATTGTGCCCAGTTCAGCTCCTTTGTAT
>CAZYGE010000082.1:0-3167 GCA_964647535.1 uncultured Proteiniphilum sp. | reverse complement strand
AAACTCTTAAGTGTTTTAGTTTCGCTGCCAATACTTATACCAACGCAAAGCATAAGAGCACATAACACATAGAAGCTTAGGTTGTTGTCTATAATGGCCTGTGGTATTATATTAAAATATCCCAGGAGTATCCCGATTATGAAAAAGGAAACTATTGTGAAACTTGTTTTCATGATTTCACTTTTTCTTGTATATAATATACCTCCATAACAAAAGTGCCATAACAGCACTTCCGATAACTGCAGCAATTGTTATAATAAGAGCCTCTAGCCCGATTGTAGTGATGCCGGAAATGATTTCAGGGTTCATGCCAACTTCAATTCCTAAAAGAAGCAGAAGCAAGCAGATTAATATCATTATTGCCTTGGAGGCATAGGTTGGTTTCTTTTTCCTGAAAATAAAACCAAGTATACCTCCAAATAACATAAAAGCTATAACGATAAACATAGGCAGTAGATAGGGAGTCTATTAATTATCTTGCTTGACGTTCAAGTTCCTTTTGGAGGTAATGTTCGTTGAGCTCATCACTGTCGCCATAGTATTCACGAGTTTGATCAAGTCTTCTATGCATCATTTCTTTAACCTCTGCATATTCAGGGTTGTTATATTGGTTTTGCATCTCATTAGGGTCTGTCTCTAGATCATAAAGTTCCCACTCATCAACATCGTAGTAAAAGTGGATGAGTTTGTATCTATCGGTTGTAAGACCATAGTGACGTTTAACCATGTGTTCTGAAGGGTGTTCGTAGTATGTGTAATATGCTACATCGCGCCAATCGTTTGTTTTGCCTGCCACGAGGTCTCGGAAAGATTCACCTTGCATTTCTTCGGGAATTTCAACTCCGGCATAATCCAGAAGAGTGGGGGCAAAGTCTAAGTTCTGCACCAGTTTATCTATTTTTGTACCCGGTTTAATTTCTTTTGGATATCGTATCAACAGAGGTGTTCTGAACGATTCTTCATACATAAATCTTTTGTCGAACCAGCCATGTTCACCAAGGAAGAAGCCTTGATCGGAAGTGTAAACTACAATGGTGTTTTCTGCCAAGCCCGATTCTTCAAGGTATTCTAATAGCTCTCCAACACCATCGTCTACAGATTTAATTGTACGAAGGTAGTCTTTTATGTAGCGGTTATATTTCCAGTGTGCAATTTCTTCTTCGGTCATGTTTGGATAATTGGCTCTAAACTCCTCATTTTTCGGCCTATATGCTGCTAGCCAGTTTTCTCTTTGCTGAGGGGTCATTCTATCCAACCAGTTACTAAAGTTTGTACTATCTCCATTTGGTGCTATATTCAACTTAAAATCGAGTCCCCATCTTGCATGTCCATGAATTTGCATCCTCTGCTCTTTTGCTGCTGAACCTCTGCCTTCATAATCGTCGAAGAAGGTTTCAGGTAGATCAAATGTGATATCGTCATAGAGGTTTAAATATTCAGGTGCAGGGAGCCAATTGCGATGTGGTGCTTTTTGATGATATAGAACCGCAAATGGTTTATCCGGATTGCGCTTGTTTTTAATCCAGTCTATGGTTTCGTCTGTAATTATATCAGTACAGTATCCTTCTTTTCTAACTCTTTCGCCATCTATAAGAAAGTCGGGATTGTAGTAATGACCTTGTCCGGGCAATACCATTGAGTAATCGAAACCCTGAGGGATTCCATCAAGGTGAATCTTGCCAATCATTGCAGTTTGATAGCCGTTTTCTTGCAGGAGTTTTGGGAAGTTGGGTTGATCCCAATCGAATGGTTCAATATTGTCAACCTTGCCATTTACAAAGCTGTGTTTACCTGTAAGAAGTACTGCCCTGCTTGGCGCACTTATGGAGTTGGTTACTGTAGACCTCGAAAACAGCGCACCTTCATCGGCAAGTCGGTCGATATTTGGCGTTTCATTCAAACCATGCCCATAGGCACTTATTGCTTGGTAGGCATGGTCGTCGCTCATAATGTAAATAATGTTTGGTCTTTGTTGCTCTTTTTCCTGTGTTTGACATGATGCCAGCAAAGCCAATGATCCAACACCTAGGAGTTTAGCACTGTTTGCAAGAATATATTTCATGTGATTTTAATGTTATGAATTACAGGCAATTTATTTTAGTTATCGCTGTTTTTATTATTTTATGCAATTTATATATAATAATTCAGATTTCATCAGGCCAAGGGCACTCTTTTCCGGTGGCTTTAAAAGATGGGCGTTGTGCATCAACACTTCTTAGATATTTCCCAAGCTCCTTTGATAATTGTTTTACCAGCTTTGGTTTTTTATTTATAAGATTGGATGTTTCGCTGATATCTTCAGTGATATTATACAACTCTTTTTTACCCGTTTCGTAGAAATATATCAATTTCCAATCGCCACTTCTTATTGTGCAAGTTGGTCCAATGCCAGGTCCTTCATTGCCCCATAGGTTGGGGTAGTTCCAGTATAGGTTGCGGCTTTTTGAATTATCATTATCGCTAAGCAAATGCATAAAACTAACTCCATCAATCTCCTGTTTGGTTTCTCTGTCTTCAACCTGAGCCATATCTAATATTGTAGGGAAAAAGTCTTCGATAATTAGATACTCATTGCTTTTTGTGTCAGGTTTAACTTTGCCGGACCATTTTACAATCATGGGCACACGTACTCCTCCTTCGTAAGCAGAGCCTTTGCCACTATTTAGAGGGTAGTTTTGAGTGTGCAGGGGTTCGTCGCGCCAACGGGTGGCTGTGGAGAATCCTCCGTTGTCTGACATAAATATGATGATTGTATTTTCTTCTAGGTCTTTTTCGTGTAGCCAGTCCATCAAATCGCCCAAGCTTTTGTCCATTCCTTCGATGAGCGCAGCATAGGCAGCCTCTTTTTCCGACAGCCCTGCATCAATATACTTTTGGTAAAAACGTTGATCTTTATCTATGGGAATATGTATGGCATAATGCGACATGTAAAGATAAAACGGTTGCCCAAGCTTATTGGCTTTTTCCAAAGCCTGAATTGCTTCCAATGTTAGCGCTTCTGTAGCAAAAGTATTAGTGCCCCAATATTTCTCAAGATTGGGTACTGCCTGAATAGGATTTGGTTTACCATCGGTTCTGTTGCCGTAATTTTCTTCTCCCAGATAACTATTAATACCGCCTGCGGCATGACCGGCAATATTTACTTCGAATCCAAAGTGGTGGGGGTT
>CAZYGE010000081.1:0-5613 GCA_964647535.1 uncultured Proteiniphilum sp. | reverse complement strand
CTAAAGTTAAAAGTTATCTACTTTCAACCTGTCCGAAAATTGCAGCCGGTTACCTGGCTTATTTCATTAGGTATTTCATTTATGTTGTCTACATATTTTATTAAGCTATTTAAAATGAAATGTTCAGGAGTACCATTATTATATTCTACCTCGGTTTTAAGTGATAACTCTGGTAAATTGGAAACAAATGCATGAAGTAGTTCAATGGTAATATTTGTTGGTAGAAGACTAGCCAGGGACTGATCGTAAATACCCGAATCTATTATAGATTTCAATAATCTTTCACCCTGAAGTAGCCCAATCTTGAAACGGTTGTCACTGCAAAGATTTATGTCAAGTTGATAAAAGTGCTCTCTTAAACCTTCATTACTTTGGATATAGCTGTCAAGATCAGAATTGGATGGGTCGTAAATATTAACATTGTTGATTTCTTGAATGACATATGTAGAATCAGTATGAGGCGTTAATGTATATTTTTCAAAGAAGGCACTAAAGTCCCCATCGATTTCGAGCCAATCTAATAAGGTATTTGCCTCCATCAATTGAAGGCTTTTGATCAATGGCCAATTTATGTCTGAGCTATCGTCAGTTTTAAGTTTAAAGGCTTTTATTAAAGCACCACATTGTTGCATTGGCAATAGTTTGAGCCCAGCGTTGTGGATGATATTTTTGATAGAATTGTATTTATCTGACGAAAGTGTATTGAATGAACTGGACCAATAAACATGATCGGCTGTGGTAAACCTTTGCGAATCATCAGTATAAAGCCAGGGGATTGAAGCCCATTCTGAGGCAGAAATGGCATCTGGGTCTTCTACCCATGAGAATATCTGCTGAAGGTCAGAGACATATTTTTCAATATTTTTGGAGTTATACGTCGAGGACCAATTGGCAAATAGAGTTTGGTTAAGGAGAAATGACTTGAATATCGCCTTTCTTGAAATAAGAGCATTTTTCAGATGCAAAGGCATTGCATTATATTCTTGCTGGCTAACCCTGTAAGGCTTTAAGCTAATGATAGGCATGTCTGATTCGCGACTCAATAATTGCTGTAATGGACGTGCAGTATCTGATTCATCAACAAAAAGGGCTAACTCCCCTAAGTATTTCATTTCACCTACTCCGAGCATGAAGTCGCTATTTTGTAAGAAGTCAATGAGCTCTATTTTAGAATTGACTTCAAGCTGCCCAAGAGCCTTTATTGAAGCAATGCGCTCGTATGCTAAATGCCTATCGTTCAAATATCCATTGAGCTTATGTAAGTGGTCTTTAATGTTAGGATACTTATCTAAGTCAAGGTTTATGGAATGATAGCCTAATGCATTGAATAATTTCTCATAATCTTTGGTGTGATCATTTATTATCCATGCGTCAGTTTCTTCTATTAAGCGCTCAATTGAAAAAAGCGAATTATTGTGTACAATGAAGGGTATCTTACTAAATAAGCTAGGAATGTATTTTACGAGCTTATTTAACCATTTCATTAATCTGGAATCTTCGTATAATTTTTGACTTGCTATTGCATTTCCTAGTAACTCACATACCTCAGCGGTAAATGATCCTGCTAGTTCTTCCAAGTCAATCGATTCTACATTCAAATAGCTATAATCAATGAGGTATTTGTTTTCTAGATTAGAGTGAGTTAGCCGCTTTTCAGTAGAAAGTATTTGATAGAAAAACTCATTGCCGAAAAGCTCGGTCAGGCCAGATGTGTCCAAAATTGTTTCTGAAAGTAATTGCAGCTCATTTTTATCATTCACAACAATATTGGTGTTGCTTAAACATTCTTCGTATCGTTTGTTGTAACTGTCTATAATGTGCTGAGCTGTGTCATCATCAGGTAGTGGGGTCTTCAGTAAAATGGATAAGTATGTTTCATTTTGTTCGGGTTGTTTCTGAAACCGAGAGGCTAATAGTGCTAAAGTCTCTACATGCTTTTCAGCGACTTTAATCATTATGTACTTATTCCAAAGGTTATCACCCTGGATTCTTTGCCTATCAGAAGATGGAACAAAATCTGCATTGACCAAAAAAGGAAGCTGAAAACGAGTGTCTTCCATTGGAAGGTACGTGAATAGACTCGAATATTTGGGTAACTCATCTTTGTACTCTTGCTCAGGTGCTATTTTGCCGTCAATCAAGGATAAACCGAATGAAATTTCGGTTTCAGTTGCTGCAGCTAGTTTGGGTGGTATAGTCTCTATTTTATTACCATCCGCATCAATGAAATGAAAGGTGTATTCATTAAGGTCATTTTTCTCAATAATTTTCTTCAGACCAATATTTAATTCTGTAAAGGCTTCATTATCTACAGGGATGCCTGAGTATATTTCCTTTAAGTACTCCTTGCTAGAAGAGTTTTGAACAGCCTGTTTACCAACATATTCAACACGGGTTTTTTCGATCCTGATTTTTTGGCCATCATCATACCTGATTACTGTAACTCTATTCTTTGGAGACCTAAACTTTGAAGTGTTTCTAAGAAAAAGGAGGAACTCAGGTTTTTTAACAATGTTCTCAATCGCATTTAAGTAACCATCTTCAGAATAAATATTCGAAGAACCAACTTTTAAAGCAAACTGGACAGGGTTGTCAAAGTCACTGAAATTGCTATCGTCAAATTCCTTAGGTAAATAGTCTTGCCATATAGGTATAACCTGCCATGGAATATCGGTAAGACTATTATATGTTGAAATATCTTTTTGATATTTCAACATATGTTTTTCTTTTAATTGAGGAAACTCTTGATAGTCTGACGAACTGAAGTAGAATGATTCAAAATCTTTGAAAAGTTCGCTATTCCTAATGAATGCGAATTGATAGCCACCTGATTTGAGCCACACTTCTTCACTATCTGTGAATACGGATTTAAATCCAATCCCTTTATAGCCCGTTTTTTTCTTGTCCTTTCTTTTTGTGCTTTCCGCTGCACTCGTTATTGCTTCAACATCATCTTTACTAAAGGGAGCACCATCATGCATTACAAAGAAATAGTCACCGTTTACATCAATATGAAATTCTACTTTTTCTTTGCCAGGTGCATCATCAGCATTTTGCAGGAGTTCAAAAATCATTCTCTGTTTAGAGGAGTACATTCCTTTTCCTATCTCACGCATGAGATTGGCGATAATTTTATTTGCTTCTGGATTGTTGAGTCGCTCAAATCGCAGTTGAATATGTTTTTTGGCAGCATCTTTATTTTGAATGCTTTTTATTTTGAAAACATTTTTAAGAATGTCTTCATTAATTGAGCCGTAAATGTGATTTTTAATGGCTTCTTGGTCGAGTATAGTTGTGTCTTTTATAATTAATGAGTAGGGGTTGTTTTTCCTGATAGCTTTCTCAGAATAGACCAAATCTACTTTATAGTAAGAGCCATCTTTTAGTTTTTGGGCATTAGGTACGTAAAATGATACCTTTTTGTTTTCAATATTGATCCCATCAAATTCAGGATAAAAAAGAGTTTTAAGACTAACAGGATTTACAAAATCATTGAAGAATCCTTCCTTTATCTTGAACCTTGAAAAGATTGCGATAAAAGACAGTGATTCTGATTTCCAATATTTTTTAAGCTTCTCTGTGAAATCTGTCATCGTATTTTAAATTGAGCGTTGGCTAAAAACAGCTCTTTTGGTTTTTTCAGCATTGGCTTTGCGTGTCGGCAAAAACCAAATGTGCTGTTTGTGCGGTTGGCTATTCTTGTATGCCGCACAACGGTTACATGTATGAAACGTTGGGGATTGCGGGCTTCGTCACTGTCTGCCGTTGCAAAAGCTGATGCGGGGCAGAACACTTCAAGTAACAACTTAAACCCCAATGTTTTATACATGATGTTGGCACTAGTTTTTCTTTGTTTTTGTCTTCATTTGTAACTGATATAGAATTAATTGAGGCAAAATAAAAATCAACATCAATAAATGTTTTGAATCAAATCCTTTCGTAACAATAAAAACAATCATAATCAGTATTCCCAATACTAGAATTGTCGTATTAATTCTTAATGCCCAAATTAGATAGCCTTTCTCAGCCCAAACATCCCAACTGTCTTTGATTTTCAAATTCTTTATCTCACTGGTCAAGAAACTAATAAATTTTTGAGAATCACTTTTAAACAATTTACTAGGATTTCCATGACCTAATACTATTTCATTATTATCAGTTAAAATCTTACGAAGTATTTGTCCTTGATTGTCAAGTACAATACTTTTTATCTCTGAAATCTCAATTGTCGGGATGTCTTTATATTTGAAAATCAACTTATTTTCCCAATCAAATTTTAGTTTGTTATTTTCAAAAGTCACTAAAAGTCTACCAACTGTAAAATATCTCAGTAACAGAATTAATCCGATAAATCCGCTAATCGTGATTGTTAATTGAAAAAATGAATTGTCAATATGTGAAGGTAGTAGTAAAATCGGAAACATTAATGTTATGAAAATCAGAACACTTAAAAGCACTCTGTTCTGTCTATAAATCAATATATTAAAGGTTTTCATTCTTGTAGGTGGTCTTTTTAAAATTAGTGCCAACGGCCCTGGCTATGGCAAGTGCGGGATTTTGAAACCGCTTTCTTGTCCGCCTACCGTGATTTTATTTAGTTGTAATATCTTCATCTTTAAGCACTCAACCCGCATTTGCTATAGCCGATGTTAGGCGCTGGCTTTTTATTTTTTACCATTGATTTTCAATTCGTTCAAGTTGTCCGTTTTCAAAAATCAACTGAATTCGTTCAAGTCCAATTGTGTCAGATTTGAAGTCCATAAACTCGATTAGTCTATGGTCATTAAGTCTATTCTCAATTTGTTCTTTACTCAAGTCTGTGTCGTTAATCAACTCGGTTAGTGTTTTCAAGTCATTTTCCGTTCCTTCATATCCGTCTCTCATATACATAATCGTTACGGATTGGTCAATCAAGACATAAGCAGCTAATCCTGCTGTTATGAGCAGTATAGTTGTCGATATCCAAAATGCAATTTTCCATTTATTCATATCTCATCTTATGTCTAAATAGGTCAGCTGTAAATAGTCCGATACCTGTCAATATTGCTCCAACAATAAATTGCCAAGCATAAAAACTCGCGTCCGAATTGCCGAATACTTTCTCAAAGCTAAAAACGGTTAAGCCATTAATGAAAAACATTGTCAGAATAGCGAAAAGGATATTTAACCCTATTCGTTTTGATTTAAAATAGGCAAACAGAGAGAGTAGAGTCAAGATTAAATTCAGCGGTATTGCTAAGTCGAGTCCGTCAATTCCTGTTATGTCTTCCGTAACAGCTAATATTCCACCGTTCCAATACATTAAAATGACTTGAATGAAAGGAACGAATGAAGTTATCAATAAGACTCCAAAGAAGATCAGTGATATGATGTAGTCGTTCAGTTTCATTTTTTCAGCTTGCGCCTAACGGTCTCGGCTATGCGTAGTGCGGGATTTCAAGGCACTTCACAGTCCGCCTATCGAAAAGTTTGTTAAATGTAATTACTTTCATATCAGCACTTTCACCCGCATTACGTATAGCCATTGTTGTGCTTTCGTGCTTTATTTTTTTGTCCGTGCGTTGGCGTGAAAGCTCTTTGCAACCGCAGGAACGAGGATTGCAATGTGCTTGA
>CAZYGE010000080.1:0-5843 GCA_964647535.1 uncultured Proteiniphilum sp. | reverse complement strand
CTCAAAATCTCTTTTCCTTACCTGCTTCCAAAACTCACCGTTATACATATATACTCGTTTGCCAAACTCATTCCCTTCTTCTTCTCCTCTTTTCCCAAACTTTTTCTCTTCTTTCTCTTCCTCTCTTTCTTCCTCTTTCTCCCCGTTATAATTTTCCTTGAGCAGATTCAAAATATCGCTCTTCCTGTAAAAACATTTGCCGTTTAATCTCGAATATGGCAAGACTCCGGTAATGCGCCATCTTTGCAAAGTGCTTGGTGCTATTTTTAATTTCACCGTCTAAATTAATTTTTGTCATAATTGTCTTTTTTCATGTTCTACATAAATTAAAAAACCGCTGCTTCGATTTTTACTCGAAACAACGGTGTAAATATAAGGGGTGAAAAAAAGCGTGGGGTACGGCGTGGGGTATGAACCGTACCCCACGGCATACCCCATACAACTTTATTTAACTAAAAAAGAGCTCATTTAATTATATTTAATTTGCATATAGTGCTAAATCATTCATTATTTTCTGATAAACGGCAAATAAACGCTCATTAAAATAATCTTGAGTTTTATAATTCTCAGTTCTCAAGTGGTATAAATCATATATACAGCATACCAAGACCTTATCAACTCCTTACCAGAGCCTTACCAACGCCCTACCAACTCCCATTAATTACAGTGTTGATAAGGAATTGATAAGGAATTTATAGGGGGTTGATAGAATATTTATATAACCATGAATAAACCTTGCCTTTACCTTGTTTATGAGAGCTTTTTATGTTAATTTTATAGTGTAAAATAAAAGCTCAAATGAGATTAAAATCAACTCTCACAAAGGGCTGTGAATCATAAATATAATTGTTAAATAAGCAGATATGGCTCGATTAAAAAATGGTCTTATTGGGGGAGTTTCCGGAAGAATTGGAAATGTAATAATTTCATCGTGGCACGGTAAGGAATATGTGAAAAGTGCGCCCGATATAGTGAAGAATCCAAGAACAAAAGAACAGGTAAAACAACGCAGTAAATTTGTTGTTACTATGGCATTTTTAAAAACTATGACACCGTTTATAAGGGTAGGGTACCAAAGTGCAAGTGAGGACAGAAGAACACCAACAAATGCAGCCAGCTCATATATTATGAAAAATGCTTTTACAAATGATTCAGGCAATTTAGAATTGGACTGCTCACTGGATTATTCAAAAGTACTTGTCTCGATGGGAGATTTGACTGCTTCTGAAATAATAATCTCAGAATTTAAAAACGGCGAATTAACTGTATACTGGAATTCAGTTTTAGATGGTAATGCAAAAAACAGTGATCAAGCTATGCTACTTGCTTACAACAGCAGCTTAAGTGCATCTATTTATGACATTGCTGTAGGAAAAAGATCGTTTGGTTCTGCTAAGCTGGAATTACCATATAGTTGGAACAATAATGATATTCATATTTATCTAGCATTTAGAAGTGCCGAAGGCAATAAAGTTTCTGATAGTGTTTATAATAGTAACTGAAACTTCTCAACCTTTTTTTATAAGTTTGTAATCCTAAAACAAAGCCCAATGAAAAAAGAAATAATAATACTATTTATAATGATTACAACAACAGTTGCAGCAAACGAAAACCCCTTCTACAAACCATTTGAAGGACCCCACGGAACCGCCCAATTCAGCAAAATCAAAATAGAGCACTTTGAGCCCGCTTTTGATAAAGCCATTGCGGAACATAAAATAGAAATTGATGCTATAGCAGAAAATACAGAAAGCCCAACATTTGCAAACACAATTGAGGCAATGGAATATGCGGGAGAAATGCTTACCCGTACCAGTAGTATATTTTATAATCTACTTGGCACGGAAAGCAATGATGAAATGATGGAAATCTCCCAAAGATTAAGCCCTAAACTATCTATGCATTCAAACTACATAAGCCTCAATGACAAACTTTTTGCCCGTGTTAAATCTGTTTATGACAGACGTAATGAGTTGGATTTAACAAATGAGCAGAAAAGGTTGGTGGAAAAATCTTACGAAGGGTTTGAGAATAGTGGAGCTAATCTATCCCCAGAAGACAAAGAAAAATATCGTGAGCTATCTATGGAGCTAAGTAAAGCAACCTTAGAATTTGGGCAGAATGTTCTGCGTGAAACCAATGCTTATGAGATGCTGCTTACCGATAAAGAGGATTTAGCAGGTTTACCACAAAGCCTTATTGATGCTGCGGCAGCAAAAGCAAAGTCGAAAGATAAAGAGGGGTGGGTATTTGATCTTACCGGACCAAGTTATGTGGGTTTTATGCAATATTCATCTAGGCGTGATCTTCGCAAAAAGCTTTACATGGCATATAATACCAAAAATGTTCAAGGAGGACAATTTGATAATCGTGCTAATGTGCAGAAGATTGTAAATACACGTCTTGCTATTGCCAATCTGCTCGGTTATAATAGCTATTCTGATTATGTGCTTAAAAACAGGATGGCTAAAAGTGCCGAAGGTGTTTTTGGGCTTCTTGACAAGCTTGCAGACTCATTTGCGTCTGTAGCTCAAGAGGAAGTTGAAAATGTTCGGGCATTTGCCGCAGAGATGGAGGGTAAGCCAATTGAAATTCAGCCCTGGGATTGGAGCTATTATTCAGATAAGCTGAAGGATAGCAAGTTTGGTGTGAATGATGAAATGACTCGCCCATATTTCGAATTGGAGAATGTGAAAAAAGGAGTGTTTGGATTGGCAACACACCTTTACGGTCTTCAATTTAATAAGAATGAGGATGTTGAGGTTTATAATCCTGAAGTGGAGGCATTTGATGTGTTGGATGAAAATGGAGAATTCCTTTCGGTTCTTTATACAGATTTTCATCCTCGCGAAAGTAAACGCCAAGGTGCATGGATGTCATCTTTTAAAAGTCAGTTTATAAAAGATGGTGTGGATAGCAGACCACATGTTACCATTGTTATGAATTTTACTCGTCCTACAGAAAATACACCGGCACTGTTGACATTCAACGAAGTTGAAACATTCCTTCATGAGTTTGGTCATGCGCTGCATGGGATGCTTTCGAGAGCCAATTATCAATCGCTCTCGGGTACAAGCGTATATCGCGATTTCGTGGAGCTGCCTTCGCACTTTATGGAGAACTGGTTAACAGAAAAAGAGTATCTCGATAAATTTGCATTTCATTATCAAACCGGTGAGAAGATGCCCGAAGAACTGCTTCAGAATATTATTGATGCTTCAAACTTCAATGCGGGTTATTTAACACTGCGCCAGCTTTCGTTTGGTTATCTTGATATGGCTTGGCACTCACTAGAAAAACCTTTTGAAGTTGATACTGATGCGACATCGGTACGCAGTTTTGAAAAAGATGCAATGGCACGAGTTCAGTTGTTGCCCGATGTGCCGGAAGCAAGTATGTCAACTTCATTTGGTCATATATTTTCGGGTGGTTACGCCGCAGGTTATTACAGCTACAAATGGTCGGAAGTGATGGAGGCCGATGCATTCTCTCTTTTCAAAGAAAATGGTATATTTGATAAGGAGACCGCCGATTCTTTCAGAAGAAATATTTTAGAACGAGGCAATACGGAAGAGCCGGAGGTGCTTTACAGAAGATTTAGAGGCAGAGATGCTTCAATTGATGCATTATTAAAAAGAAGTGGGGTTGAATTATGAGAATTCTCAGTTTACTAGCTATTATATTTTTTGTTTTATTTTCAGCAGCAGTTGCCAACGGTCAAAATGTTACTATTCCTATAGTTACGGAGAATGTAGCTACCGTTTTGCAAACCGATGATAACAATCGTTTGAAGATTATATACTTTGGTAAGTCATTAACTAATGTAGCTGAATATGAGAGTGCAGGGGAGGTTTTTAATTTTGATTCCGAAGGTGCCGACTCCAATAATAGCGCATTTACCGTTGCGGGTATAAATAATAACTTTGTTGAACCTGCAATTGCAGTGGTTCATGTGGATGGTAATAATTCGTTGGATTTGTTGTATGAAAGTCATACCAGTTCTAAAACGGATGATGGAGCTAAGTTAACTACGGTTACGCTTAGAGATCCCGTTTATCCATTTTTTGTTGATTTAAAGTATAAGGCTTGGAATGATCACGATGTTGTAGAACAGTGGAGTGTGATTAGGCATACCGAAAATGGTGAGGTGTTGCTAAATAAATATGCTTCGGCAAATCTTTATCTGAATAATAAAGATTATTATTTGACGAGCTACAATGGTGCTTGGGCTAAGGAGATGCAACCGGTGGAGACACATTTACGCCAAGGTATGCATACTATTGAGACCCGCTTGGGTACCAGAGCCAACTTGTTAACTTCACCCAACTTTATGCTATCGCTAGATGGTAAGTCTGCCGAAACAACAGGCACTGTGATGCTTGGTCAAATAGCTTGGGATGGTAATTTTGCCATGCAGTTCGAAACGGATGTATTTAAGAATTTGCATATTGTTGCAGGGATTAACCCTTATCAATCTGCATATCATCTGAAACCGAATACTCCTTTTGAAACACCACGTTTTATTTATACGATGTCTTTCGAGGGTAAAGGAAAAGGTAGCCGCAATTTGCAAAGCTGGCTGCGAAGCCACGTGCTTATGGATGGAGAGGGCGATCGTTTGACGCTGCTCAATAATTGGGAAGCTACATATTTTGATTTCGATCAGGATAAGCTGGTGAGCCTTTTCGGTGGTGCAAGAGAGCTTGGGGTAGATCTTTTTTTGCTGGATGATGGTTGGTTTGCAAATAAATATCCCAGGAATGATGATACTGCAGGGTTAGGCGATTGGGAGGTGAATAGAGATAAACTTCCCGACGGTGTTCCATTTCTTGTGCGTGAGGCTGAAAAAGAGGGTGTTAAGTTTGGTATATGGATTGAGCCGGAGATGGTTAATCCCGAAAGTGAGCTGTATGAAAATAATCCAGATTGGGTGATTAGGCAAGATGAGAGACCTGAGATTTATTTCAGGAATCAGTTAGTGCTTGATTTAAGCAATCCTGAGGTACAAGATTTTGTTTTTGGCATTGTGGATGGTTTGTTGGTAGAGAACCCAACTTTGGCTTATATGAAATGGGATTGTAATGCTCCTATTTTCAATGGTCATTCTAAATATCTGGAGTCACATAATATTCCTCAATCTCACCTGTATGTAGAATATTCCAAAGGTTTGGAAAAGGTGCTGAAAAGGATTCGTACAAAATATCCCGATGTGCATATGATGCTATGTTCCGGTGGAGGAGGCAGATCTGACTATAATCTATTGAAGTATTTCACTGAGTTTTGGATGAGCGACAACACAGATCCTCTGGAGCGTGTGTTTATGCAGTGGAACTACTCATACTATTATCCATCTATTGCAACCGCAAACCATGTTACAGATTGGAGTAGTGATAAATCTCTTAAATTCAGAATAGATGTGGCGTCTATGGGTAAGCTTGGTTTTGATATTCGTGCCAATGAGTTGAGCAAGACCGACATGGAATTTGCCAAGCAGACAATCAAGAATTATGATGATTATAAGGAGATTATCTGGCACGGTGATATGTATCGACTTTTAGATCCCTATCAAAATGATATGGCTTCTCTTATGTATGTTAATGAAGAGAAAACTGAGGGAGTTATGTTTAATTACCTTACAAACTGGAGGTATCTGGCCGAGACCTCTATGCGTCCGATAAAATTGCAGGGTTTGGACAAAGATAAAACTTACAGACTGACTGAAATAAATCTTTATGACGGACAAAAATCGTCTATCAATCATGAAAGTGTTTATTCGGGAGAGTTTTTGATGAATGTGGGGTTTAATCCTAAAGTGAGTGGTGGTAGGACTAGTGTGGTGATTA
>CAZYGE010000079.1:0-5984 GCA_964647535.1 uncultured Proteiniphilum sp. | reverse complement strand
GAATATAATATGTTGATTCGCAGACCTCAGATAATTCACTCGGGACCCGATCTGTGAAGCTCACGTTAAATTTGATTTGATGTTTGAGCGAAGCGAGTTTGAAATCACCCTCATTAAAGACTCCATTAAATATAGAAAGATAAATCCCCCAAATATCAAAGAACCTGAATCAATTTATTTTTTACTACTTTTGTATCACACAAAGGATTAACATATAAAGGTATGAACATCGAAAACATCGTACAGCAAGCAATCATAAATGCCATAAGCGAACTCTATGGCTCAAATGTCGAAACATCGCAAATCACATTGCAGAAAACAAAAAAAGAATTTAAAGGACATTACACCTTAGTAACCTTCCCACTGCTGAAAATCTCCCGCAAAAACCCCGAGCAAACTGCCGAAGAGATTGGTTCATACCTATCGCAAAACTCAGATGTTATCACCCAATACAATGTAATAAAGGGATTCCTAAATCTCACAATTGCACCCGAAATGTGGGTTAATTTACTTAAATCAATTAACGACAACCCTGAGTATGGTTTCACACAGGCGGAAGATGATGCACCGCTATTTATGGTAGAATACTCATCTCCCAACACAAACAAGCCGCTTCACCTTGGGCACGTAAGAAACAACCTTTTGGGGCACGCTCTTAGCGAAGTGCTGAAAGTTAATGGCAAAAAGGTGGTTAAAACCAATATTGTAAATGACCGAGGCATTCATATATGCAAATCGATGCTTGCATGGAAGAAATGGGGAAATGAGGAA
The DNA here is from genome assembly GCA_964647535.1 of uncultured Proteiniphilum sp. Taxonomy (GTDB): domain Bacteria; phylum Bacteroidota; class Bacteroidia; order Bacteroidales; family Dysgonomonadaceae; genus Proteiniphilum. The sequence goes on along the minus strand of CAZYGE010000079.1, from coordinate 5,213 downwards.
TCTCCGGAATCTTCGGGCAAGAAAGGTGATCACCTTATTGGAGATTATTACGTACTTTTTGATCAAAGCTACAAAAAAGAGTTGGCCGAACTTCAGGAGCAAGGACTTACAGTTGAGGAGGCTGAAGAAAAGTCAGAATTGATGGCAGAAGTACGTGAGATGCTTCGCAAATGGGAAGACAATGATGCTGAAACGGTAAACCTTTGGAAAATGATGAATAACTGGGTGTACGACGGTTTCGACGATACATACAAAAAAATGGGGGTTACATTCGATAAAATATACTATGAGTCTCAAACATACCTAGCAGGTAGAGATGAAGTGCTAAGAGGATTGAAAGAGGGCATTTTTTATCAGAAAGAAGATGGCTCTGTTTGGGCAGATCTTACATCACATGGACTGGATCATAAGTTGCTTTTAAGATCAGATGGCACATCCGTTTATATGACTCAAGATATAGGGACGGCTAAACTCCGTTTTGATGATTATAATATAAACCGTATGATATACGTTGTGGGTAATGAGCAGAATTATCATTTTCAGGTATTATCTATTCTTCTTGATATGCTGGGCTTTGAATTTGGTAAAGGATTGGTTCACTTTTCATATGGTATGGTGGAGCTTCCCGAAGGAAAAATGAAGTCTCGAGAAGGCACGGTTGTGGATGCTGATGATTTAATGGAAGAGATGGTAAACACTGCTCATGAAACTTCACAGGAGCTTGGTAAGCTTGATGTTTCAACACCTCAGGAAGCTGAAGCTATAAGCAGCATGGTTGGACTTGGTGCACTTAAATATTTCATCTTAAAGGTTGATCCAAAGAAAAACATGACCTTCAATCCCAAAGAGTCTATCGATTTCAACGGAAACACAGGTCCTTTTATTCAATATACTCATGCCCGAATACAGTCTGTACTTCGCAAAGCAGAAGATCAGAAAATAGGAATTCCTGAAACTCTCAACAATTCAATAGCACTATCTGAAAAAGAGGAAGGATTGATTCAGTTGCTTTCTGAATTCAAAGCAATTATTAATCAAGCCGGCGAGGAGTACAACGTTTCGCTCATTGCAAACTATATTTACGACCTTGCAAAAGAGTACAATCAGTTTTATCACGACTATACAATACTAAGGGAGGAGAACAGCGACTTACGCGATATCAGATTACTGCTTTCTAAGAATGTGGCACTTACAATAAAAAAAGGTATGTCTTTGTATGGTATAGAGGTTCCAGACCGGATGTAGATTGCATGTAGAACAAATTGTTAATTTGCTTGTTATAAACCTATAACAAAACAGACAATATAAACACAATTTATTATGGACAAGCAAATTTTAGGGTTACACCATATCACGGCAATATCAAATAATGCAAAACAAAACCACCACTTCTATACAAATGTATTGGGATTGAGAATGGTAAAAAAGACCGTTAATTTTGATGACCCCGGCACATACCATTTCTATTTTGGTGACGAACAAGGAACTCCGGGAACAATTATCACTTTCTTTCCGTGGGAAGGAATTGGAAAAGGAAGAAACGGAGCGGGTATGGCAACTCACACAGGATATTCAGTACCCGAAGGAAGTTTTTCATTTTGGAAAGAGCGTTTAAAGAAGCATGGAATATCAACAGGTGAAAGCGAAATAGTTGGAGAGAAAGTTCTCTCTTTTAACGATCCTGATGGAATGCAACTGCAACTTATCGTTCCAAACAAAAAAGATTCACGCGAACCATGGACAACTGATGAAATCTCAAGCGATGTTGCTATAAGAGGGTTTCACAATGTTACACTCACACTCCGCTCGGCAGATGCAACTTCTAAAGTTCTAACAGATATTCTCGGTTACACATTAGCAAAGCAAGAGGGAAATCGATATCGATTCGTAATTGACACAATTAGTACAGCCAACATCATAGATATAGTTGAGAGCCCCAATGCACCTTATGGAGATAACTCAGCCGGCACAAACCACCACATTGCATTTAGAGTAAAAGATGATGATATCTTGATGCAGATACGAGAGAAGGTTGTAGCTGCCGGATTAAGTATTACGCCTAAAATTGATAGAGATTACTTCTTCTCGCTATATTTCCGCGAGCCGGGTGGGGTGCTTTTTGAACTCGCAACAGACAATCCGGGATTCACCATTGATGAGCCACTTGATGAGCTTGGCACCAAACTAAAGTTACCAAGTCAATATGAGAATATGAGAGAACAAATAGAATCCGTGTTACCAGAACTATGAATATAAATATAAGCAAGCAAAATAATGAGTCACGTATTAAATATTAAATACGCAGGGGAGCCTTTGGATTCAGCTCAAAAGGCTTTAATAATGCTACATGGAAGGGGAGCTTCGGCCGAGAGTATATTAACTATGGCCGACCATCTTAATGTTAGTGGTTACGCACTGCTGGCACCTCAAGCAACAAACAGCACTTGGTACCCTCACTCTTTTATGGCAGTTGCAGAGGACAATGAGCCATGGCTTAGCTCTGCAATTGATGTAATTAAGCAAACCGTTGACAAAGTGCTTAAAGCAGGAATTGATGCTAGGGATATATATTTCTTCGGATTTTCTCAAGGCGCTTGCCTTGCTATTGAATACGCTGCAAGAAATGCACAGAGATACGGTGGTATAGCTGTTTTAACCGGTGGTCTAATTGGGAAGATGATCAATAGAAGCAATTATAGTGGTGATTTCGCACAGACCCCTATCTTCTTCGGTACAAGTGACCCTGATTTTCATGTGCCGGTTGAAAGAGTGCATGCATCTGTAAACATAACAAGCGAAATGAATGCCGATGTTGCAATAAAAGTATATCCCGACAGAGGACACACTATCTCTGAAGATGAAATAAACATAGTTAATAGTCTGATCCTTAAATAGAATAGGAAGATATTACAGGTTTAAATAGATAAAATCAAACATGTAGTTGATTTTAATTGTCTCTGTTGTACAATTTTTGTAAATTTGTTGCCCTAAATTTAACAACCTGCAAAATAATATGTATAGTTCAGATCCTTATGAGTGCGCAAAGGAATTTGCCATGGGCACCGATAGAAACATTTTCATAACCGGTAAAGCCGGTACCGGCAAAACAACCTTCCTTCGCAAACTTAGGGATGAAACAACTAAGCAAATGGCAGTTGTTGCACCAACCGGTGTAGCGGCAGTGAATGCAGGTGGCACAACTATACATTCGTTTTTTCAGCTTCCTTTTAACCCTTTCACACCCACCCCTTCGGGAAGCAGCTCGTTAATGTCACGCATGAAAATGAATAACTCTCGACGCCGTGTTATACGTGAGCTCGAGTTGCTTGTTATTGATGAAATTAGCATGGTGCGCGCCGACTTACTTGATGCCATAGACACTGTACTAAGGAGAGTCCGTCATCGCCAATCGGAACCTTTTGGAGGTGTGCAGATGATTTTTATAGGGGACATGTATCAGTTATCACCTGTTGCGAAAGCGCATGAGTGGCAACTAGTTTCTGAATATTACAAAAGCGTTTATTTTTTCCATAGTCATGTAATACAGGAGTTTCCACCGGTTTATGTAGAATTCAATAAAGTCTTTCGTCAGACCGATAATTTATTCATTCAGATACTAAATGAAGTTAGAAACGATTCACTTTCGCAAGACGGCTTCAATTTGCTACAAAGAAGATACAATCCAAGTTTCAGCCCTTCACCCGACGATAATTATATCACACTTACAACTCATAATTATAGTGCCGATTCATTAAACAGAACGGAGCTCAACAAAATTGATTCTCCAACAAAAAAGTTCAATGCAATTATCACCGGAGACTTCCCCGAGAATGCTCTGCCTGTTGAAGAAACACTTGAGCTTAAAGAAGGAGCAAAGGTGATGTTTGTAAAAAATGACACTGAATCGCCTCGACGTTATTTTAATGGAAAGATAGGAACAGTTACAAAAATCTTTGACAAAACAATCACTGTACAATGCCCGGGCGACGCAAATGAAATAACTGTATCACCCATGACTTGGGAGAATATACGATATAAAACAGACCCCGAAACAAATACAGTAGAGGAGGAAGTGGTGGGAACATACGAACAAGTTCCATTACGTCTTGCTTGGGCTATCACCATCCATAAAAGTCAGGGTCTCACATTTGACAAGGCTGTAATTGATGCGGGCAAGGCCTTTTCTCCCGGTCAGGTTTATGTAGCCCTGAGCAGGTGTAGATCACTAGAAGGCATAGTTTTAAAAAGTCCTATCAATAACCTTAGCATAGAAGTTGACCAACAAGTAGTACAATTTTCATCAATCAAACCTGATGATGCAGTTGTTGCATCTGAACTGGAGCTAGCCAAAGAGGAATTTAAAACTACAATACTTCTTCGTTTGTATGATTTTGGTCCTCTTCAAAAGAGTGCACGCTCGTGGTACTTTAAGACAAAAGAAGATGGGACAGCTTTTAATGATGAAGCGGCAGACTATGTAGATGGCATAAGCAAACAATTGTATGAGATTGAAAATATAGCGGAGAAATTTAGATCTCAGTTAAGGAAAATATGTTCTCAAACTCCATTAGACTCCGATTTTCTTGCTGAACGATTAAAATCCTCTTCCATCTACTTTACCGACAAATTAGAGGATTTAATTCAAACATTGAAGAAATCAACTACTACAACCGACAACAAAAAGAGCGCAAAAGAGTATGATGAATTTATCTCATCTATTTTCACAGAAGTTGCATTGAAAAAACATCTCATAACCAACACAGCTTCAAGTTACAGTGTTGAAGAATATTTCTCTTCACGCAATAAATTTAGTAAGCCTTCATTTGACATTACATCTTATAGCCGCAAAAAGACCACAGTTGAGTTAAAATCTAACCACCCTGAGCTGCTAAACGAGTTAGTGCAAATTCGTAATTACATGAGTGAGAATGAGAATTTACCACCGTATATAGTGGCAGCCACAAAAACGCTTGTTCAGATGGCAGACTATATGCCTCAAACAGAAAAAGAGCTGCTTAAAATATATGGTTTTGGTAAAAAGAAAGTAGAACGGTTTGGTGCCGAATTTCTCGGTGTTATTAATGAGTACATCTCAGAAAAGGGTATAAAGTCAGAGATGATTAATTTTAAGGATTAATAGTAGCACGGCAGGGAATCGAACCCTGATCTAAAGTTTAGGAAACTTCTATTCTATCCATTGAACTACCGCGCCG
>CAZYGE010000078.1:0-6024 GCA_964647535.1 uncultured Proteiniphilum sp. | reverse complement strand
ACCTATTTCAGGACTAGACATACTAAAATAAGACCACCTCCCTACCAAAGCCCTACCAACGCCTTACCAACTCCCATTAACTACAGTGTTGTTAAGGAGTTGGTAAAGCGTTTCTAAAGCCTAGAATAAACTCTGCCTTTTACTTGTTATTGCTGTCAAACAGCGTTTATCATAAAAGCATTTAATCAAAAGTACGCTGTAAGTTTTTCTTTTTCGTCAAGGATTATTAATGTTTTTATAAGGTCTAAGATAATTCTATCGGGGACCCGATCTGTGAAAAGAGCGTTAAGTTTGATTTGCTGTCTGAGCGAAGCGAGTTCAAATCAAATAGCTCTTGAGCAGCAAGCGGGTGATAGAATTATCACAGCCGTGAAAAACATTAATAATCTAGAAAAAGAAAAACGTTTAATAAAGACATATTTAAAGCCAGTTGTTTTATGCGATAAAAATGCTTATTTTTGATAGTGTTATGAAAACAATTATGGAACAAGAGAAAAAATTAGAAAAAGTAAATAATATCGAGTTGAAGCTTGAAGAGTATCTAAAGAGTAATGGCTTTACAAGCTTTGATTTGAAGTCAGTAATATTTGATATGGATGGTGTACTTTATGACTCCATGCCGGCTCATGATAAATCTTGGCGTGAAACTGTTGAAGAATTCAACCTTGAACATGTGCCCAATGAGTTTTATCTTCAAGAAGGAAAATTAGGATCGGCTACTATCAATGAGATTTTTCAACGTAACTTAAAACGCGATTCCACAGAGGAAGAAAAGCAAAGAATTTATGAACGCAAATCTGAGTTATTTACGCAATACAACAATGGTGAAACATTGCCCGGTGCAGGTGAGGCATTGAAATATGTAAAAGGGAAAGGGTTGATTCCGGTACTGGTTACGGGTTCAGGGCAACCATCACTTCTTGATCGTCTCGGACAGCATTTCCCAGATATCTTCACACCAAAAACAATGGTTACTGCTTTTGATGTAACTAATGGTAAGCCAAACCCCGAGCCTTTTTTATTGGGGCTTCAAAAAGGAGGTAAACTATCACCCAACCAGGCTATAGTAATCGAAAACGCACCTTTGGGCGTTAAGGCAGCGGTGGGTGCGGGAATTTTTACAATTGCAGTAAATACCGGTCCGCTTCCGGATAATTATCTCAAAGAAGCAGGTGCTTCTGTTATACTCCATTCAATGACGGAGTTAAATCAATTATTGCCTGACATTCTTAAAAAAACAGCTGAAATTAATCTCGATTAATAATATAAAAACTAAATGCATGAATTTAAATGAATTGGGTTTTATACGTGTTGGTGCATCTGTTCCTAAGATTAAAGTAGCAGATTGTGACTACAATGTTTCGGAGATGAAGTCTGTGATTGAGCAGGCATTCAAAGATCATGTTCAGATTCTTTGTTTTCCGGAGTTAAGTATTACTTCATATAGTTGCGGCGACCTTTTTTTTCAGGAAGAGCTGCATATGAAGGCAGTAGCTTCACTTATCGATCTTGCGGAGTTCGTAAAAGATAAAAAGAGCATTGTTGTTATTGTTGGATTACCACTACGTATAAAAAACAATCTCTATAATATGGCTGCTGTGCTTTCAGGAGAAGGTATTATAGGATTTGTGCCCAAGTCATATTTGGCAAATAGTAACGAGTATCAGGAGAAGAGGTGGTTTGCACCAAAATCTGAATTATCGGATTATTCTGTTAATATAAATGGTGAGGATATTCCGATTTCATCAGGGAGCACCATTTTCTGTACACCTTACGGACATTTTGGAATAGAAATATGCGAAGATGTGTGGGTGCCAATACCTCCATCTTCAGAACCGGAGATGCAGGATGCAGATATAATGTTTAATCTCTCTGCCAGCAACGAGTTGGTAGGGAAAAACAGATACAGAAAATCGTTAATCTTGCAACAGTCGGCGCGTACAAATTGTGCATATGTTTATGCATCTGCCGGGGTTGGGGAGTCTACTACCGATGTGGTTATGTCTGGTGCTGCCCTTATCGCAGAAAATGGGACATTACTAGCCGAAGCTGAAAGATTTTCTCTTAAAAACGAACTTATTATTGCAGATATTGATGTTAGTGAAATACGTCACAACAAATTGGTGAGAAATAATTCATTACAGTCAGATTCAGGTAATATTTTGGAAATCAATTGTGATATTTCTAAAATCTCTTCGGATAAATTATTCAGAGACATTAATCCTTATCCTTTTATTCCCGCAATTGATGTTAGAGATGAAGAGCTGTCTGATGTTTATAACATTCAGGCACATGGTCTTGCGAAGCGTCTATCGCACACAGGTTCGGGCAAAGTGGTTATTGGTGTTTCGGGAGGTCTTGACTCTACACTTGCACTGCTTGTTACAACCAAAGCATTTGATTTAATGGGGTTTTCAAGAGAAAATATACATGGCATTACAATGCCGGGCATGGGCACTACAGATCGTACTTATTCAAATGCAAAAGATCTTATGGAACCATTTGGTATTACAATAAAAGATATTTCTATTGTGAAATCTGTTGAGCAGCACTTCCGAGACATTGGGCATGATGAAAATAAACATGATGTAACTTATGAAAACAGCCAGGCGAGAGAGCGAACTCAGATATTGATGGACTACGCCAATATGATCGGAGGCTTGGTAGTTGGAACAGGAAACATGTCTGAGCTGGCACTCGGATGGACTACTTATAATGGTGACCATATGTCTATGTATGCCGTGAATACGGGAATTCCCAAAACGCTTGTTGCAACTCTTACGCGATGGATTGCAAATTCTCATCTTGATGAAGTATCGAAGAAAACGGTACTTGATATTTTAGATACTCCTTTCAGCCCTGAACTTTTGCCTGCCGGTGATGATGGGAAGATTGCTCAGAAAACAGAGGATTTTGTTGGTCCTTACGAACTTACCGACTTCTTTTTGCATCGTATGATGAGGCATGGCGACAGGCCTATAAAAATTATGTTTATGGCTAAGCATGCATTTTCCGGAAAATATTCTGATGGTGATATACTGAAATGGCTTAAGGTTTTTTATAGGAGATTTTTTTCTCAGCAGTTCAAGAGATCTGCCATGCCGGACGGACCTAAAGTTGGAACTGTGAATATGTCGCCACGCGGCACATGGCGTATGCCTAGCGATGCAGTTGCAAATGTTTGGCTTGAGCAATTAAATAAAATCAATTAACCTGTAATCAATTAATCTATATTATATGCACAGATTAACTACCCTGTTTAGTGAGTTTACCGGTAAACCAGATTCACAGATTGAGGCCCTACCCTCTTCAGGTTCAAATAGAAAATATTACAGAATACAAAAAGACGAAATATCACTTATTGGCGTTCATGGTGAGTCTGTTGAAGAGAATAATGCTTTTATCTGCCTCGCCAATCATTTTAAGGATAAGGGATTAAATGTTCCTGAGGTTGTTGCAGTTTCTGATGATAAGTATTTTTATTTGCAACAGGATTTGGGAGATACCGTACTATTTGATTCAATTAAAGGTGGGAGGCTCACAGGAGTGTTTGATCATGAAGAAAAGGAATTGCTGCATAAGACGATTTACAAGCTGGCAGAGTTTCAGATTTTAGGAGCTGACGAATTAAATTTTGATGTTTGCTATCCTCTAGCGGAATTTAATCACCGCTCTGTTATGTGGGATTTGAATTATTTCAAGTATAACTTCCTAAAAACTACCGGGATGGAATTTAGTGAAGATATGCTGGAGAATGATTTTGAGAAGTTATCGTCAGTATTACTTAAGGATACTTCTGATGCATTTATGTATCGCGATTTTCAGTCAAGAAACGTTATGTTGGTTGATGATGAGCCATATTTCATAGATTTTCAGGGTGGACGTAAAGGACCGGTTTATTATGATGTGGCGTCTTTTCTCTGGCAGGCCAAAGCAAATTTATCTTCGGAACTGAGGAATGAGTTGATAGAGACATATATAACTTCGTTGAAAAGATTCAGAAGTGTTGATGTTGATAAGTTTATGGAATACATGCGCCAGTTCGTTCTGTTTAGAACCTTACAGGTTCTTGGAGCATACGGGTTCAGGGGCTATTTTGAGAAAAAACCTCATTTTATACAAAGCGTGCCATTTGCTCTTAACAATTTGAGAGAACTACTGGAAGACGGTTTTGAAGAATATCCTTATTTAGATAGCATGCTCAGGGAAATGGTAGATTTAAAACAGTTTGCAGATACACAAAAACGAAGTCTTACGGTTCGTGTTTACAGTTTTGCATATAAAAAGGGTATCCCCGATGATATTTCCGGTAACGGTGGAGGTTATGTTTTTGATTGTCGTGCAATAAATAATCCCGGTAAATTTGAAAGGTATAATAATGTAACCGGTTTAGATGAACCTACTATAAAGTTTCTGGAAGATGAAGGAGAAATTGTAGATTATTTAAAAAATATTTATCCTTTGGTGGATATGCATATAAAGCGATATATTGACAGAGGTTTTACAGATTTAATGATCTCTTTTGGATGCACCGGAGGTCAGCATAGATCTGTATACGCAGCTCAACGAGTTTCTGAACATATTCATAAGGAGTTTGGAGTAAAGGTTTCGTTGATGCATCGGGAACAGAATCTTGAACAGGAATTTAAATGAAAGCAATGATTTTTGCAGCCGGACTTGGCACGCGATTTAAACCTCTGACTAATAATATGCCTAAAGCAATGGTTCCGGTTGGTGGAAAACCATTATTGCAGCATACGATTGAGAAGCTAAAGAAATCTGGATTTGATGAAATAATTATCAATATTCATCATTTTGCCGATCAGATTATCGATTTTATTAGCTCGAAAAACTCTTTTGATATCAGAATTGAATTCTCAGATGAGAGAGACATGTTGTTGGACACGGGTGGAGGTATAAAAAAGGCATCTCATTTCTTTAATGATGACAAGCCATTTCTTATTCACAATGTTGACATACTATCAAACATAGATCTAATGGATCTTTATACACATAACATAAACACTAATGCGATTGCTACTCTTGCCTGTTCCGATCGGAAGACATCACGTTATTTATTATTTAACCTAGACAATCATCTGAAAGGAAGGATTAATGAAGAAACAGGTAAATTTAGATCTTCTATTCCCGGATTTTTAGAGGGAGAATATAAAAAACTCGCTTTTACCGGAATACATGTTTTGAATCCTTCTATTTTCAAATACATGGAGTCTTTCTCCGACAAATTTTCGATTATAGATTTTTACATAAATATATCTAACCTTGAAGAAATAACTGGTTACACCCCTGAAAATGTCGAGATGATTGATGTAGGAAAAATGGAAAGTTTGGAGAAGGCTGAGAGATTTATGACCGTATGCTCAAAACACTAGCCATATTTATTTATAACTCATTGATGTATACTTAAACTACATTTTATCCTTAATACATTTATTTAAATACTATCGCACCCACCTCGCAAATTGCAATAGCTTTAGTTAAATACAGTCTACTTATTAATTTATTTGCATATGTGCTTGTTTTATTGCAAATATTGTTTTTAATTTGCACTAAATAAATATTGTAAATAATTATCTTAATAATAGCTAATCGGCATATTAAATAATAAGCACAACTAATGATAGGCTCCGAAACACTTATAGAACTTTACAAAAAGGAATTGCTTGAAAATGTAGTTCCATTTTGGCTAACCAAATCACAAGATGAAAAATATGGTGGTTACTTTTCTTGTTTAGACCGCCAAGGGAATGTTTATGACACTGACAAATTTATATGGTTACAAGGCAGACAGGTCTGGCTTTTTTCAATGCTTTACAACAAGGTTGAGAAAAGGCAGGAATGGCTAGATTGCGCTATTCAGGGAGCAGAGTTTCTGAAGAAATATGGTCATGACGGCAACTATAATTGGTATTTCTCCCTTACACAAGATGGCAAACCTTTGATGGAGCCATACAATATTTTCTCATACACATTTGCGGCAATGGCTTTTGGACAGCTGAGTTT
>CAZYGE010000077.1:0-6295 GCA_964647535.1 uncultured Proteiniphilum sp. | reverse complement strand
TCTACAAGTACTTCGCGGTAAGAATTAAATACAGTTGATTGAGACAACAGACCCATGTATTTACCGTCTTCATCAACGGCAGGTAAATTCCACGCTTTAGTCGATTCAAAGGTGTCCATTACTTCCTCCATACTTTGGCTAATATCTATTTTAGCCGGAGAGCCAACCATAAATTTCTCAACAGTAAACTTCTCATATAATTCCGGTCGAAACATAATATTGCGAATATCATTCATCAAAACCAAACCAAGTAGTTTGTTTTCATTGTCTACAACAGGAAAAATATTTCTATTAGAGTTTGAAATCACTTTAACCATTTCACCCAGTGTCATATCGGGAGTAACAGTAGGAATATTCTTTTCGAGTAAATCTTCAACTTTAAGGAAAGTTAGTACGGCTTTATCTTTATGGTGTGTAATCAATTCTCCCCTTTTTGCGAGCCTAATCGCATATATGCTGTGCTTTTCAAAAATCATTATAGTTGTATAAGAAACCAGAGATACAATCATCAAAGGTAAAAACATATCGTAACCACCGGTAAGCTCAACAATTAAGAACATGGCTGTGAGAGGAGCATGCATAACGCCAGCCATTACTCCCGACATACCCATAAGTGCAAAATTCTCCTGTGGCAGATATAGTGTAAATCCAAGTTGATTCAAGGTGAATGAAAAAACAAACCCGGCAATACATCCAAGAAATAGCGTAGGTGCAAAAATCCCTCCGGTTCCACCTCCTCCATTTGTGGCACTGGTTGCAAAAACCTTAAAAAGAACCACAAGTACTAGAAAAACAATAATGGCCCAACTACTTTTAAGATTGTAGAAAAAACTTTCATTTGTAAGATTCCTAAAAGACTCACCACCTTCAAGCAAAATATTTATCGTATTATAACCCTCCCCAAATAATGGAGGGAAGAAAAATATTAAAACACTTAACATTACTCCTCCCAATACAAACCTTTTCCAGTGAGGTAGACTATGAAAGATATTTTCTAGCCAACTCATGCATCTGATAACATAAAGCGAAAGTATTCCGCATACAATACCAAGTAGAATTACAAAAGGTATTCTATCTAATGTAAATTGCTCAACAACTGTAAATGCGAACATAGCATCCTGACCGGTGAGAATATAAGAAACAACTGTTGCTGTAACGGCAGTAACCAAAAGTGGTAATATGGAAGACATTGTTAAATCCAAGAGTAGAACTTCAATAACAAATAGAATTCCAGCAATTGGAGCTTTAAAGATACCTGCAATAGCACCCGCGGCTCCACATCCTACCAAAATCATCAAACTATGCTGTTCGAGTTTAAAATATCTTCCCAAATTTGAACCGATGGCGGAACCTGTAAGCACTATTGGAGCCTCTGCTCCCACGGACCCTCCAAAACCAATTGTAACAGAACTGGCAACAAGAGATGAATGCATATTGTGTGGTTTAATCCTGCTCTTTCGTTGTGAAATCGAAAATAAAATTTTCGTAACACCATGACTAATGTCATCTTTTACAATATATTTAACATACAAACCTGCAATGAGTATTCCCCCAATTGGCAATAGCAAATAGGAGAAGTTTAGGTTTGTCTGACTGAAATTTTCAGTAAAAAATACATGGAAGAAATTAATTGCAAACTTTAGAAAATAGGCGGCAACAGCTGTTAGTATTCCCACTAAGAAGCACACAATCAGCAAAAAATGTCTTTCCTTAATGTGCGTATCGCGCCATAATAAAAAATTGTTGTGAATATCTTTTAACTGCATCTCACTATTTTCTAATTATCTTAATTGTACCGTTCTTACCCAGTTTCAGAATGCTAGAAGGCTTAACTGCTATGTTCTCCTTCTGTCTATACTTAACTACGTAATCTACATTGTTTTTAATTTCCGGTGAAATATTAGAGAAGTTTCTGGGAGGCTTATCACCGCTTATATTTGCGGAAGTAGAGACTATTGGTCTGCGAAACTGCTTACACAGGTCTCTCGAGAAAAGTTCATCAGTAATTCTAATGCCAATTGTTCCATCATCGGCAATAAGATTGGTAGCAAGATTTTTAGCCCCATCAAAAATTATCGTAAGAGGGGTCTCTGTCAGGTCAATCAGGTCCCATGCAATATCTGGAACATCCTGTACATAAGTTTGCAGTTTGGCAGGATTGTCAAGAAGTATTAGCATTGATTTGCTTTCTTCACGCTGTTTCAGATCGTATACTTTTTTTACAGCCGCTTCATTAGTAGCGTCACAGCCAATACCCCAGATAGTATCAGTGGGATAAAGAATAATACCTCCAGCTTTTAACACCTCAATTGCCTTTCTTATATCGTCTTGCATAACTATAAGTTTAAATTTATTTTTTGCACTAACAAAACATTCTCAAATACATTTTCTTTCGATAACCATTCCTTCAATTTGCCTGCAGTAGTATAATTAGCCTTAGCAAATAATTCCACGCTTCCAATATTATTTTCAGGTATCAAGGCATGCAGCTGTTTTAAATTCAAGAATTCAAATGCATACTCTTCTAGTAATTCCAATGTCATTAAACCGAAGCCTTGCTTTCTATATTTACAATCAATTAAAATACCTACACCTGCTCTGCGGTGAAATGGATCGAAATTATAAAGATCCACAGATCCTATCACTGTACCATCCATATTATTAACGACCATTAAACGTAGTTGTCTATCGCTGTAAATATCATTTTTAGTGTCGATTAAATACTGTTTAAGTGCAAATCTGGAATAAGGTGTTATAGATGCTCCATACTCCCATAGAGATGTATCATTTTCCCACCTATATAATATATCTAGATCTTCGGGCTCAGGAGCTCTTAAATGTATATGGTTGTTATCAAGAAGCTTGTTCATAGTCCAATTCATTTTATTCTTCCTCAATTTCCACTTCCTTATCTTCTATAAGTCTTGCTAACTCAGGAAATGATGGTTTGCAGTAAATAAAAACAATTAATAGAACCACTGTAAACCAGAAAAAATTCATATTTCCCGAATAGTGATATAGCATTATGTGTACTAAAGATAATGCACTCAAGCTATAGAGGCGAATATACGTTGCATTCTTATATTTTTCAATTGTATAATCAATCCCTTTCCCGGGCTCAATCTTTTTAAGCATATTAGAAAATAACTTCAGAGCCGAAGGAATTACGATAATAGTAATTACAATAATATATCTATCAAGAATAATACTTACCGGTCGTTTGTCATGAAAAAATGGTAATACCTGAAACATTGCAAGAAAAAACAAAACGACCAATATATATATATATATGCGATAGTGCTTTTTTAATAACATAATTGTGGCATCTATTCTGCTATTTATATCTGTCATTTGGAGGTAAGTTTATACGACTCGTCAAAAGAAGTCCTGTTTAGAATTGAGCGTCCAAGCGTAACCTCATCTGCATATTCAATTTCATCACCAATTGAAACTCCACGTGCAATTATACTTACTTTCACTTTAAATGGTTGCAGCTTGCGAAAGATATAAAAATTTGTTGTATCTCCTTCCATAGTTGCACTCAATGCAAATACCAGTTCGTCAACTTCTCCATGTTTAACTCTTTCTTCAAGACTTGCAATTTCCAAATCTGACGGACCTATTCCATCTATTGGCGAAATGATGCCACCAAGTACATGATACAGCCCTTTATACTGTCCAGTTTTTTCAATTGCCATTACCTCCTTAATGTTTTCAACTACGCAAACAATAGATCTGTTTCGAGAACTGTCAGAACATATCTCACATACATCCGTATCAGAAATATTATAACATACTTTGCAGTATTTAATTTCACGTTTTAGTTTAACAATTGCTTCTGCAAAATCCTCTACTTTACTTTCTTCTTGTTTGAGCAAGTGTAGGACTAATCTTAATGCAGATTTCTTCCCTATACCCGGGAGTTTTGCAAATTCATTTACAGCATTTTCAAGAAGTGTTGATGGGTAATTACTATTCATATAGAGTAATGATATTCATGTGCTTTCACAAAGATAGTACGATTAGCTTTTCTGAACAAATTTCTTTTAATTATGTGTGATTTCAACACTTTGTCTGTTTTTTTCTTTCGATTTCGTTTTTTGTATCGTATAAGTTAGTAAATTTGTAACTTTATTATTATAATTCAGAACCAATAATTCCAACAATTTTTATTAAATAAATCAGGATATGAAAGTACTTTTGGCAACAAGTAAGCCTTTTGCATCACAAGCTGTAAACGGTATTCAAAATGTCATAGAGACTGCAGGATATAAGTTTGAGAAATTAGAAAAATACAGCGAAAAGTCGCAATTGCTTGATGCCCTAGAAGATGTGAACGCATTAATAGTTAGAAGTGATATTGTTGATACCGATATTATCGACAACGCTCCCAATCTAAAAATTATAATCAGAGCCGGGGCAGGCTATGATAATATTAATGTCTTAGCGGCAAAAGATAGAGATATTTGTGTAATGAACACACCTGGGCAGAATGCAAATGCAGTAGCTGAACTTGTGTACGGTATGATGATATATATACAGAGAAATCAATTTGATGGCTCTGTAGGACGTGAACTAAAGAACAGAAGGCTAGGATTGTACGCATTTGGGAATGTTGCCAAGAAAGTTGCCAGAATAGCACGCGGATTTAATATGGCAATATATGCATTCTCTCCAACTCTAACTCATGATGATCTTAGAAAAGAGGGCGAATACGGTGTTATTACGGCATACACCAACAGAGAACTTTTTGAAAATAGTGACATCGTATCTCTACATATGCCTTTATTAGAAGATACGTATCAAATAGTAAATTACAATCTTTTGGCATATATGCCACAGGATGGTTTGCTTATTAACACTGCAAGGAAAGAGTTAATTGCTGAGGGAGACCTTATAAGAATAATGGAAGAGAGACCTGAGTTTCAATACGCTACCGATATTCAGCCTGATAGACACGAAGAGTTTCTTGCCAAATTTCCTAAACGTTACTTCTCTACTCCAAAGAAAACTGGGGCACAAACTCGAGAAGCAAACAGGAATGCTGGTATTGCAGCGGCACATCAAATAGTATCATTCTTTAAAGATGGTGATGACAAATTCAGAGTAAACAGATAATATTTAAAACATATTAATAATGGAAAAGTACAATTTTAATGCCGGACCATGTGTCCTTCCAAAATCGGCAATAGATTCAGCTATCGATGCAATACGCAATTTTGATAATACCGGCATAGGTATTCTTGAAATATCGCATCGTACTCCCGGATGGGAACGCATAATGCAGGAAACAAGAGATCTGTGGAAAGAACTTCTAAATATACCCGATGGTTATCATGTACTATTTCTAGGAGGAGGAGCCAGCACTCAGTTTTTCACTCTGCCTGCCAATTTAATGAAGAAAAAAGCCGCATATCTACAAACCGGCTCATGGGCGAAAAAAGCTATAAAAGAGGCAAAGTTTTATGGAGAAGTAGATGTCATAGCATCTTCAGAGGATAAGAATTATTCTTATATCCCCAAAGATTACACAATTCCGGCCGATGCCGATTATTTCCATATTACAAGTAACAATACAATATATGGAACTGAAATCCATGAAGATATTTATAGCCCAATTCCATTGGTTGCGGATATGTCATCTGATATATTGAGTCGCCCTGTTGATATCTCCAAATATGCGGTAATTTATGGCGGGGCACAAAAAAATGTTGGACCTGCTGGTGTAGCATTTGTTATAGTGCGTGAAGATCTTTTGGGACAAACTGACAGACCCATTCAAACAATAGTAGACTACCGCACTCATATAAGCGATTCCGAAAGAAACCGATCAATGTTCAATACTCCACCCGTGTTCTCAATATTTGTTATGCACGAAACACTGAAGTGGGTAAAAGAACAGGGTGGTCTTGAAGCAATGTATAAGTTCAATAAAGAAAAAGCTGCAATACTATACAATGAAATAGACCGTAACAAAATGTTTGTTGGAACAGCAGCTAAAGAGGATCGCTCAATTATGAATGTCTGCTTTGTAATGAACGAAGAGTACAAAGACAAAGAGGCAGAGTTCTTGAAGTTTGCAACAGATAAAGGCATGATTGGAATAAAAGGTCATCGTTCAGTTGGAGGGTTCCGCGCATCAATCTATAATGCATGCCCACGTGAAGCTGTTGAAGCACTTGTTAAATGTATGCAGGATTTTGAAAAACAGAACTAAGAATATGTATTCAACCATTTAAAAACGAAATAATATATATATTGTAAAGGGGGATAATCACTTTTGTGGTTGTCCCCC
>CAZYGE010000076.1:0-6874 GCA_964647535.1 uncultured Proteiniphilum sp. | reverse complement strand
TCAACATCTCCATAATTTCCTCAAGATTTTCAGCAATGATATCCGGTTTCAGATCTGATTTTGCAACTATATCCATAGTGGTTTCTCCCGACATAACGAGAATGCCCACTGCTCCTGCATTGTGAGCCATTCTAACATCGGTATAAATACGGTCGCCTACCATTGCTACTTCTTGCGGTTTGAGTCCATATCTATCTAAGATGCCACTTAGCATTCGAGGGTTGGGTTTTCCTATTACGAGATCGGGTTTTCTGCCGGTGGCGGCTTCTATGCCGGCACAGATAGAGCCGCAATCAACAAGTATAGTTGGCTGATCTGTAGGACAAACCCAGTCTGGGTTGGTGGCTATATAGGGTGTGTTTTGGCTAGCCCACCAAGCTGCTCTACACAGACGGCTGTATGTTAATGACATATCAAAACCAACGACGAGCATATCGGGGATGTCATTTGCATCATCGGCAGTAGAGATGAAGCCCGCTGCTTCAAATTCTTCAATCATGCTTGGAGTTCCCAGTATAAACAGTCGTTTGGCAGTTGGATGGTTATGCTTGATGTAGTCTATAGTGGCTTGAGCTGATGTGTATATCTCTTCTTTTCTGCTTTTTATTCCAATGTTTTTTAGGTGAACCAAGTAGTCTGAAGTGCTTTTTGATGGATTGTTTGTTAAAAAAGAGTAGCCTATGCCATTTTCTTTTAAGAATTCAAGGAAAGGTATGGTGAAGGGGAAAAGAGTTCCTCCATTGTATATTGTGCCATCCATATCCAAAGCAAAATGCTTGACTTGCTTTAGACACTCTTTTAGTTGTTTGGGTGTGTCTAATCCCATCTTATCGATATATTTGAACATTTTGAACGTTAATTAAAAGGTTTTGAAAATAATGCAGACATTACAAATAGTACGAACATTGCAAATGTTAACTTTAAATAGTTTTACTTTCTAAATTTTCTTCTTCATTACCATATCCATCTGCTTTTGCTTTCCACATTAGAAGAAAGACGAAGGTACACAAGATAGCGATGCCTACCATGCTCATAAAAACGTACTCCCAGCTTTTTTCGGGATTAATTTTATTTACTGTGTCTACTAAAAAGCCTATTCCAACTCCCGAAACAAATCCACTGGCATAACCAAACAGTCCGGTTACGCCATTTGCTGTGGCCGCTGCACGGTTGGTGGCTTGGTTGGCTGCTGCAATTCCTATAAGGGCTTGAGGGCCGTATATGAAGAATCCCGACATGGCTAGCGTAAATATCATAATCCAAGATGCCGCAGTTGATGGTAGTAATATGAAGATTGTCATAGAGATTGCAACTCCTATCATACAATAAACACAGGTTCTGTGGGCTCTTCCTTTCATGAATCTATCTGTAAACCAACCGGCTATTAACATCCCCAGTATTCCGAATATTTCAAAAACAGCTATTGCCCATCCTGCATGAGCTATAGGCATGGCATGTGCTTCTCTGAGAAACATGGGTCCCCAGTCTAATACAGCAAACCTTACGATGTATACAAGAAAGTTTGCGACACCAAGGATCCAAATCCATTTATTGCGGTATACATATTTACGAACAAAGGCTTTGTACTCAGCTGAAGAGTCTTTACCTTTTTTATTTATTTTGTGTAACTCGGGAAGTCCAACAGATGAGGGAGTGTCTCTTAGGGTCGCAAATAAGCCTATGGATCCGGCTAGAGCTATAAATCCCGGAATCCAGAAACACCATTTCCAGGCACCGTAATGAGTGGCTGCTTCGATTACAGTTTGCATCCTTTCTGTATCGGTCATATCCACGTTGAGGTTGGCTGCTATTTGAGCAACAACTTCAGGGTTGTTGCTCATGTTTGTTCCTAGTGTACCCATAATATAACCACATAAAATAGCAATTAGGGCAGCACCAATTGAGTGTGAAGTATTCCATATTGACATTTTGGTTGCCAATTCTCGTGGAGGAATCCAATGTGTGAGCAGGCGAGCTACAGGGGGAAATCCACTTCCTTGTATCAAATTGTTGAGTATCAGTATTATTCCTAGCACCAATACCAATGTGTTGATAAACATTGGACCATCTGTCTGCCCTGTAAATATTGCACTTATATCTACTCCAAAACCAAATGCTATATTTGCTACTGCACATAGTAACAATCCTATCGACATGTGATATCTAGCATTCATACGGTCTGCTATAACGCCGTTGAGAAATCGGGAAAGACCGTATACAATCGTAACCAGCGTTAATATGATTCCAAAGCTAGTGTTTGTAATTCCATATTCGGCGCTTAAGCCCGGCATGGCAAAGGAGAAGTTTTTGCGGACAAAATAAAAGAATGCATAGCCAATCATGGTGGCTACAATTGTTCGAGTTTGCCAGTATTTAAATTTTTTCGCAGTGTTTACTTGCATATTTTTCAATAATTGATTTGTTTAATTTTTCTAAGGTTCGTTTTCTTTTCAGAGTTGGTTTTCTTTCCAATGCCCATTTTCTCCAAATAGATTTTCTAGCCATTCATCCAGTAGGTTGGTTCTAACCGCTATGTCGAGAATTGTAAATCGGCGACGTATATAATAGGCACGAAGGAATGTTCGTTTCAAGTATTCTTGTGAAATGCCTATATCTTCAGGATGAACCGGTGCACCCACTAGTGATAGACATCGCTTTACTTCAGCATAGGGGATAAGCTGTTTTTCCAATCTCAATTTGATTTCTGTCCAGTTGTCTTTTAAGATTTGCAGTTGCGTGGATAGTTCTTTTTTTGATATATATTTTTCTTTTGTTTCAATTACTCCAATTTCCGGAAAGTCAGTATCTCGGAATCGTTCCCTAGCATCATTTTCTAATTCTTCCAAAGTTGGCCAAGCATTAGAGCAAGCTGCAACATCTAAGTTTTGGATAGGTGATTCCAAGAATTGTTCGTAAAGAGCAGTTATTGCCAGTGTGCCAATAGCTACTTGAAATCCGTGGGATACATCTTTACCGTAATTGGTGTGATGTTCCATACTCCACAAATGACTAAATTGGTGCTCTGCACCCGATGCGGGACGGCTTGTTTTATGTGTTTGCATAGCAAATCCTCCCAGCATTAATCCTTCAATCAATTTTTTAATTGAGTCTTCTTTCTTTTCTTTTATTCCTTCGGGATCAGATAGTGCTTCGTGCAGCCCATCTTGAACAATACTCCAAGAACGTGGATCGATTTTTTCAACTCCCAAAGCGTCAGATAATATCCAGTCTGCTCCTGCAGTCACCTTGGCAAATAGGTCGGCATATCCTGCTGCTGTCATTTCGGGAGGTGCATCACGGATAATGTTTAAATCTGAAATGCATGCTATAGGAGCAGGACAATTGAATGTCTGTTTGGCACCGTTATATGTGATAGAAGCACCGAATGCCGTGTACCCATCCATTGAGGCGGCTGTTGCCACGCATATGTACCTTCTATTTGTTTCGTGTGATGCCAATTTAGTTATATCGTTTATTGTTCCGGAACCTACAGCAATGGGTATGGCCTTGTTGTTTTTTAAATAATTAACCAGTTGCTTTACAAACCGATATTCAGCATATAACTTTGAATCTGTGAAGATAAAGCTTTTTAGCAATTTAACACCGTTGTGTTTGAGTAATTTCTCTAATTTCTTGCCGGCTATTTTATAGGTTGTTCTATCTGCGATAACTATTGCTTCGCTTTCATGAAACTGATCTTTGAATAATTGGGGCAATTTATACAATATGTTGCTCCCAATCATTAATGATTTGGTTTCATCTGCCGTTTTCAAGGCTTTATTTACATTGGATATAGATAAACTCACATTCTGGTTTTTGATATTTTTATTAAGTTTCAACAAAAATACGTATCTGTTCTCTTTTCCGCAAATATTATTTCATAAACTTTCATTTATGTTCCATTTGCTTTCCGTTTGCTTTCAGTTTTAAGTAAAAAGATGATGTTTGCCTATTAATTTATAAATTCGTTAATAAATTATTTGAGTTCTTTTTGAATAAAGTTTACCTTTGGAAACAGTATTAAAAGTTGTTTCAAAATTCTTTTTGCGCAGCTTACCTTTTCATTTTGAAAATATATAGAAATGACGAAAACTTATTATTCACTTGTAGCTTCAATTTTACTTAGTTCCTTTACTTTAAGTTGTGTAAACTCCGGTGATTCTGAATCCCGCAACTACGAAAATAACTCTCCTGTAGATTTAGAATCTTTGACTCCGGTTGAACATCAGATAGTTACAGCAGAATGGAATGTGATAGAATTATCTGAAGATGTATCATGGAGATATTTCCATTTTGATTCACTTTTTGATGCCAAACAGTTTGTTACTTTTATTGAAGTAAATCTAAATGGAAATGTAAAAATTGATATTCCTTTTGTAACGGAAGGATTTGGAAAAACAAGCGAAATGGCTAATAATATTGATGCTCTTGCAGCGGTAAACGGAAGTTTCTTTGATACGAAAGTTGGTGGCTCAACAGTATTCTTTAGGAAAGATGGTGAAGTAGTTAATTTATCCAGAGATGGGTTTAATCCATTTAGAGAGAATGCAGGTTTTGTTGTTGGTGAGGCCGGGAATGTGTCAATAGTAAGCAGACCATCTGAGGAAGATGGTGGATGGAAATCTGTTGAAGCTGAGCATTTGCTTACTTCGGGTCCTTTACTGATTTATGAAGATATTCAACTAAGTCAAGAGGATAATCCTTTTAATAATAACCGACATCCACGTACTGCTGCAGGTATTACTAGAGATAATCATTTAATATTGCTTGTAGTTGATGGCAGATCTTCAGAGTCTTACGGTATGTCTATTGCCGAACTTGCGGAAGTGATGAATGCTTTAGATTGTGTTGATGCTATGAACCTTGATGGTGGGGGTTCTTCAACTGCATGGGTGAATGAAGAAGGTGTTGTGAATCATCCTTCAGACAATAAGCTTTTTGATAATAAAGGGGAGAGAGGCGTTGCTAATGCAATAGTAGTAAGGTGAGTTATTTAATAAATAAAAATCATGAAAAAGTTTTTTGTAAATACCTTAATGGTTTTGTTTGCTCTGAGCTCGATGAGCCAGACAAAATGGTATAATCCTTTGGAAGCTGAGTTTCCTGTTATTCAGAATAGAGGGTGGGGGGATGAGATTGAAAATAATTATCAGCGACTACCCGACAGGGCAAAAGATAATGTGAGAGACAGAGTATGGAACTTGTCGAAGAATTCGGCAGGACTCGCAATTCATTTTTATACTAATGCTGAAAATATTGAGGTGAGGTATGGTGTTAGTGGTAGTCATGCTATGCCTCATATGCCTGCAACTGGCAGGTCGGGAGTGGATCTGTATGCAATTGACCCGGATGGCAAGTGGAACTTGCTCACAGACAAGTATAATTTTAGTGATACAGTTAGTTTTACTTATAATGATATCATTGATAGTAAGTATCATAAACGTGGCTATGAGTATAGGTTGTTTCTGCCGTTATACAACACTGTAACTTGGATGGAGATTGGAGTTCCAGAGACAGCAGAGTTTTCATTTGTTCCGTTGCTTGAAGAGAAGCCAATTGTTGTATATGGTACTTCTATTGCTCAGGGTGCTTGTGCATCTCGTCCTGGAATGGCTTGGACTAACATTTTATCGCGTAAGCTAGATTTACCTGTTATCAATCTTGCTTATTCAGGTAATGGACCACTAGAAAAAGAGAAGGTCGATCTGATTAGTGAGCTGGATGCTTCAATGATAATTTACGATTGTTTACCAAATATGGGCAGTCTCACAGATGATGAGGTGAAGAAAAGAACAGCTTACGGTGTTTCAAGAATAAGAGAGAATAGTGATGTTCCTATTCTTATTACTGATCATATCGGTTACTTGAATGATGATATGATAGCAGGGAGGAAAGAAATCTCTGTAAGATTGAATAATGCTTCGCGTGAGGTGTATGACTCAATGAAGTTGGCAGGTGTTACAAATATTTATTATCTGCATAAGGATAGTATAGATTTTCCTGCTGATGGTGCTGTGGATTATATTCATCCAAACGATATGGGTATGCAGGTTTATGCGAATGCGTATGAAATAATGGTAAGAGATATTCTTAATATGCCGATAGGAAATTTAAGTACTTCAAAGCCTGTGAGTCAGCGTAGAGAACCAGATATATATGAGTGGAAAGATAGGCACCGGCAAAAGCTCGAATTCATTAAAGATAGTACTCCTAAGAAGGTAATAATTGGCAATTCTATTACTCATTATTGGAGTGGAGAGAAAGGTAGAGAGAATGGTGCAGAAAGTTGGCAGAAGTATATGGAGCCACAAGGGTTTTTTAATTTAGGCTTCGGTTGGGATAGAATTGAAAATGTCTTGTGGCGAGTGTATCATGGTGAACTTGATGGATATGAAGCTGAAGAAGTAGTGCTAATGATTGGGACTAATAATATCGGGTTGAATAGCAACGAGGAGATTTTGGAAGGTCTTCAATTACTTTTAAAGCAAATTGAAATAAGGCAACCCAGTGCCGAAATTAAAGTTGTTGGTATTTTGCCAAGGAGAAATAAAGAGGAAGAGGTTAAAAAGCTGAATGTATTAATTTCAGAGATGACCGAAGGTAATAGTTGGAATTTTTTAGATGTTAGTGACAGGCTTATGATTGATGGAAAAATTGATGAGTATTTATTTACTGATGGCTTGCACCCTAATGATACAGGGTATTCCCTTATTGCTCCACTTATTGTTAATTAGGTTATTGTTGATTATATATAGAGTTAAATGAAAAGCTAAATACTTAAAGATGAATATGAAATCAAATATTTTTACTACTTTATTAATTTTGTTGGTAATGACTGCTTCTTGTACAACATCGGCTAACAGAACCAATTCAG
>CAZYGE010000075.1:0-7424 GCA_964647535.1 uncultured Proteiniphilum sp. | reverse complement strand
ATCTCAGGATTCACTAAAGTAGTAATATCTCCAAAATCATTTTTCTCACCTTCAGCTATTTTTCTCAATATGCGTCGCATAATTTTTCCTGAGCGTGTTTTGGGCAGGCCGGTCACAAACTGAATCTTGTCAAGCTTGGCAATAGGTCCTATCTGATCCGAAATAAGTTGATTTATTTCCTTCACAAGATTATTTCGATCTCTCCATAAACCTACCTCCTTCAACACTACGTAGCCATAGAGGGCATTACCCTTAATGTCATGCGGAAAGCTAACTACAGCGCTCTCTGCAACAGTATGATGCTCATTAATCGCATCTTCTATTGGCGCAGTACCCAAGTTATGTCCGGATACAATAATAACATCATCAACCCTACCGGTAATTCTGTAATACCCCACTTCATCACGCAGAGCGCCATCACCGGAGAAGTATTTGCCCGGGAACTTAGTAAAATATGTATCAATAAAACGTTGATGATCACCCCAAATAGTTCTTGCAATAGCCGGCCAGGGGTACGCAATACACAAACTGCCCGTCTTCTGGTTAATTTCAATCTCATTCCTAAGCTCATCCATTAATACCGGTTTAATTCCGGGAAACGGTAATGACGCATAAGTAGGCTTGGTGGGAGTTACAAACGGAATTGCCGAAATCACAATCCCCCCAGTCTCTGTTTGCCACCAAGTGTCTACAAGCGGACATCGCTTATTACCCACATGATCGTTATACCAGCGCCACGCCTCTTCATTTATAGGCTCACCCACTGAACCAATCACTTTCAAGGTATCAAGCTCAAAGCTCTGAACATACTCTATCCTTTCCTTAGCCAATGACCTTATAGCTGTGGGAGCAGTATAAAACTGATTCACCTTATGCTTTTGAATCACTTCCCAGAATCTACTAAATGTAGGATAAGCCGGAGTGCCTTCAAAAATAACTGTAGTTGCTCCGTTTAACAACGGTCCGTATAAAATATAAGAGTGCCCTGTTACCCAACCAATATCGGCGGTACACCAATATACATCATCATTGTTGTAATTAAAAACATTTTTAAAAGTATACGCCGTATAAACCATATAACCGGCCGTAGTGTGAACCATACCTTTTGGTTTACCTGTAGAACCGGATGTATAAAGAATAAACAACGGATCTTCTGCGTCCATAATCTCTGCTACATTAGTCTTTTCAGCAGCATCAACAAGGGGTTGTAGCCATAAATCACGCCCTTCTATCATATCAATATCCTCGCCGGTGCGTTTCACAACCAACACCTTCTCCACAGTTGAAGTTTTAGTAAGTGCCTCATCAACTATTTTCTTCAAAGCGATAGTTTTTGCACCTCTATAACCACCGTCGGCTGTAATAACAAAATTACATCCGCAATCATTAATTCTTGTAGAAAGTGCATTAGAAGAAAAACCGGCAAACACTACAGAATGAATTGCACCAATACGTGCGCATGCAAGCATACTGTAAGCCAGCTCAGGAATCATGGGCAGATAAATACAAACCCTATCACCTTTTTTCACTCCTTGTTCTCTCAGGACATTAGCCATTGCAGAAACCTCCTTATAAAGCTCATTATAAGTAATAGATTTCGAAGGTTCGTCGGGATTATTTGGCTCAAAAATGATTGCAGTTTTATCACCCTTATTTGCCAAATGCCTATCAATGCAATTCTTGGTAATATTCAGCTTGGCATTCTTATACCATGTAAACTCTGCTTTCTGCATATCAAATTCCAACACCTTATCCCATTTCTGGTACCACGTGAAATTATTTTCTGCAATATCACCCCAAAATTTCTTGGGCTTTCTAATTGATTTTCTGTAAACTTTAAAATACTGTTCTAATGAATTAATTGAATAGTCGCTCATTGTTAAACCGGATTTATTTGTTCTTTACATTAACGGTGTAATTTTAACACAGGTTTAATTTGAACATATGACGAGGCTAAAAAGTTTATATAAAAAAAGTAGCGACCAGAATTCAAACCCTGTCGCTACTTTTAGAATGTTCTATAAAGATTGTGTATATATTAATCGAACATTTGCTTAAACTTATTAAATACAGTTTTTCTAGCTGTTGCAGATGGGGCGAAATTTTCCGATTTATTCATCTCCTCGACTGCTTTGCGTTCCTTAGTAGAAATATTTTCTGGCACATATACATTCACGTGAATTAACTGATCACCTTTACCATAACCATTTACAGATGGCAGCCCTTTATTACGTAAACGTAGCACCTTACCCGGTTGTGTACCCGGTTCAATCTTAACTTTTGCTACACCATCAATTGTTGGCACCTCAACAGAACCACCCAAAACAGCAGTTGGGAAACTAAGAAAAAGGTTATAAATGATATCATTTTCATCCCTTATTAAGTTTGGATCCTCTTCCTCCTCAATAACAATTAAGAGATCACCGTTCACACCACCTCTTCGAGCGGCATTACCTTTGCCTGACATAGAAAGTTGCATACCTTCTGCAACGCCGGCCGGAATTCTTATAGATATAACCTCATCTTCTCGCATTACACCCTCACCATTACAATGAGTACATTTCTTGTTAATCGACTTTCCGTCACCATTACATGTAGGACATGTTGAAGATGTTTGCATCTGCCCAAGTATAGTGTTTGCAACACGTGTAACCATACCCGACCCATTACAGGTTGAACAGGTTGAAACCGATGTTCCATTTTCTGAACCGTTACCATCACAATGAGAACAGCTCACGTATTTCTTCACCTTAATCTTTTTCTCAACACCATTGAGTATTTCTTTAAGATTAAGCTTTACTTTCACACGTAGGTCTGATCCACGGTTGGCTCTTCTACTTCGCTGAGAACCACCAAAGCCACCGAAACCACCAAAACCGCCAAATTGTCCACCAAAAATATCTCCAAATTGAGAGAAAATATCATCCATAGACATGCCGCCACCAAAACCACCGCCGCCTGCAGAACCACTTACTCCTGCATGACCAAACTGATCGTATCTGGCACGTTTATTATCGTCCCTCAGCACTTCGTAAGCTTCTGCGGCTTCTTTAAACTTATCTTCGGCCGTCTTATCACCCGGATTCTTATCGGGGTGATACTGGATAGCCTTTTTTCTATAAGCCTTCTTTATTTCTTCCGCCGAAGCATTCTTACTTACGTCTAATATTTCGTAATAATCTCTTTTTGTTGACATATTATTCTCCTACAACAACTTTTGGGAAGCGTATAATTTTATCATTTAGTCTATACCCCTTCTGAATACAATCTATTACCATACCCTTCTGAGAATCATCCTGTGCAGGGATTGTAGTAACAGCTTCAAAAGTATCGGCATCAAATGGTTTACCAATCGCTTCTATCTCTTCAACTCCATTTTGTTTCAGGAAATTGATAAATTTATTATAAATTAGCTCCATCCCTTCTACCATGGAACTCTTATCCTCAGCTTCATCTAAGACGGACAAACCACGCTCAAAATCGTCCACCAATGTAATGATGCCTTGTAGAACTCGCTCTCCACCACTTTTAATAATCTCTACTTTCTCTTTAACTGTGCGTTTGCGAAAGTTATCAAACTCTGCATTAAGACGGAGGAAGCTATCATTCAGATCATCATACTTCTGCTGCAGTTTATCAAGCTCACTTAGTTGATCATCACTATTCTCTGTTTCGGAATCAATTTCTTCAACATTGCTCTCATTGTCTGTCAAACTGTCCTCATTGAGGATATCATCAATATTAGGCTCATTCTCTGCCTTATCCTGATTTATATTACGTTTCATATATAATTTTATTATTTTTCATCAAACACAACTATACACTGCAAATAGTTTGCCACAAATTCACAGAAACAGTTCGCACCACTCATCAAACACTTTAGCCTGATGCCAACCGTGTCTTTTTAGACTTTGTCGTACCCTCTTCACAGACTTTTCTTTCCCAAGCTTTGACTTAGAATAAAACTTATCTGCAAAACAAATAATTTTTTCTTCTAAACTCTGAGGACGCATATCTCTATGTGGAATAGGAAGCTCACGTTTAATGATGCTTTCCAAGCTTAAGCCGGTTCCTGTATGCCTTTCACATACCAGCGCATGCTTCGGGAATCCTTCGCCAACTAGTAAATCGTGGCCTAAGTAACCATGGCAAATATATGGCTTATCCCCTTCGCAGGAAATTTGTGGTGCTTTAGTTTTAAAAATCCCGATATCATGCAACATCCCGGCCTCTTCGATGAACCTAATATTAACTGCTAGCTCAGGGTGTTTGCTAACAATTTTCAATGCTTTATTTGTCACATCAGTACAATGAGACATATAAATATCATAAAGCTTAGTTCCCTCCGTGTAGTACTTTTTTATTATCGAATTCGGATCCATAAAGTATTTGGCTTTCCAAAAAGCAAAGTTACTATAAAAAATTATTTCATATACATCATTAAAAAAACCAATAGTTAATATAACACAAATCACACGTCAGGTATCATTATTGATATATATTTGCAAATAGTTATGACAAAAAGCGTATCGAATAAACTAAAGATTCTTTACCCGGTCCTGTTTACACTATATGTAATCAGCTTCTCTTTCTTTACGCACTCTCACATCGTAAACAACACAAGGTATGTTCACTCCCACCCTTTTGATTTTGGAGAGCAAAGTAAACATAAACATACAGATAATGAGCTTGAACTTCTAGATCAGATATTCAACACATCATTAACAACCGACATATTACCTCAAATAGATCTATCGGGCAATACACCCGAAACAAGGCTAGTTTATACAAACCTTTATCGACACTCCCATCAAATAGGAGCGGCAATTTCTTTACAGTTAAGGGCACCCCCCACATTCTAAATACATTTTTCTTAAAATTGTTTACATCTTGCATCTTTGCTAAATGTAAACAACCGTAAATTTTTATAAAACACAATTGTAGAGAAACACTTTACAAACAAAACATGTAAATTAGAATGAATAAAATTATATCATTAACGTTTGCCCTTTTTATAGCTGCATTAACAACAAATTTAAACGCAGACAGCAATAGCCCTAATCAAACAGATGCCCATATATTTGGTCATGTGCTAGACAAAAAAACAAAAGAACACCTACCGTTTGTAACAATAAAACTACAAGGAACAACGGTAGGAATAACCACCGATGCAACAGGGCATTACTTCCTCAGAAACCTGCCGATAGGAAACTTCACACTCGAAGTCTCAATGATAGGATTCAAAACCGTTACTCAAAAAGTTGACATAGAAGCGGGAAGAAGTATCGAAATCGATTTCGAACTCGAAGAATCTGCACAAACACTTAACGAAGTTGTAGTCTCTGCAAACAGAAACGAAACAACAAGAAGAACCGCACCCTCACTTGTGAGCGTACTCGATATGCAAACACTTGATGTAACAAACTCTAAAACTTTGTCCGACGGTCTCAAATTTCAACCCGGACTAAGAGTTGAAAATAACTGCCAGAACTGCGGAACTACACAAGTAAGAATAAACGGAATGGAAGGGTCCTACTCGCAAATTCTTATAGACTCACGCCCAATGATTGGTGCGCTAGCTGGAGTTTACGGACTGGAGCAAATTCCAGCCAATATGATAGAACGTATCGAAGTAGTACGCGGAGGCGGTTCTGCCCTATTCGGAGCCAATGCTATTGGTGGAACAATCAATATCATCACAAGAGAACCAATACGAAACAGCGGTGAATTCTCTCACACCCTATCAAGCATAAACGGCACAGGCGCATTAGAGAACAACACCACATTCAACGCCTCGCTTGTAAACGACACACGAAATGCAGGAATAATGGTATATGGTCAGCATAGATTGAGAGACCCTTTTGATATGGATGGCGATGGATTCTCCGAACTACCGGTACTCAAGAACCGATCACTCGGATTCCGATCATTTGTCAAAACCGGCGTATACTCAAGACTAACATTAGAATACAGAAACATACACGAATTTCGTCGTGGAGGCGATAGGTTAGATCTTCAACCTTACGAAAGCTATATCACCGAGCAGGTAGAGCACTACATAAACAGTGGATCAATCAGTTTTGACAAATATTCCCCCAATCAAAAAAGTAAGGTAAATTTATATGCCGCTGCCAGTCACACAGATCGTGGAAGCTATTACGGAGCAGGCGATCCCTACAATAAAAACGTTCCTGAGACTGAGACGGGCATGCCGCAAGATGAAATTGATGACATCAACGAAATTATAGGAAACAACCAAACCCGTATAAACTCGTTTGGCACTACATCTGAGCTCACCTATCAAATTGGCGGACACTACATATACTCATTCAACGACCTATGGTTTATGCCCGCAGATCTCACCCTTGGAGGAGAATACCTAGGCAGCGAACTTGAGGACATTAGCGGCTACCGTACAAAAAGCATCCTCCAAAACACTCACACAGTAAGCGGATTCCTTCAAAACGAATGGAAAACCGACAAGTGGAGCTTCTTAGTTGGCGGAAGATTGGACAAGCACAATCTCGTAAAAAATGCAATTTTCAGCCCCAGACTAAATATGAGATACAATCCCACTGAAAATGTTAACTTCAGACTAACATACAGTGAGGGATTCCGTGCACCGCAAGTCTTCGACGAAGACCTGCACGTTGATATTGCCGGGGGTGAGCAGATAATAAGAGTACTATCCGAAGACCTCAAAGAAGAACGCTCGAGAAGCATAAGCGGATCAGTAGATCTCTACCATCAAATGAGCAACAACCAACTCCTCAATTTGCTTATCGAAGGTTTCTATACGAAGCTAAACAACCCCTTCACCGGAGTAAGGCGTGGTCATGAAATAAACATCGAAAACGCCAAGTTTGGCGCAATGGTATATGGACTAAACCTCGAAAGCAGGGCTGTCTTGAACAACAAGTTTGATTTGCAAGCAGGTGCCACAATCCAGCGAAGTGTATATGAAGAAGAAAGGAAGTGGTGGGAGCCCGAAACACCCGAAGAAGAAGCATTGGACGAGGTTACACCAACAAAAAAGATGATGCGAACGCCTAATACTTATGCTTACCTAGTTGCAACCTATACACCAACAGCAAAACTCTCCGCATCTCTTTCTGGAAACTACACCGGAAGCATGCTTGTGCCTCATGACGCAGGTTTTGGCATTGAAGGAGTTGATAGATTCTCTCCGGTAAATATCACAAAAGAATCACCATCATTTTTTGAACTTAACACTAAAGTTGCATATGTAATAGATATATACAATGACACACAGCTTGAGTTGAATGCCGGTATTCAGAATATATTCAACTCCTATCAGAATGATTTTGATACCGGACCAGGCCGTGCAAACAATTATATTTATGGACCCGGAATGCCTCGAACTTTCTTTGTTGGCTCTAAAGTAATTCTATAACTACACCAAC
>CAZYGE010000074.1:0-7528 GCA_964647535.1 uncultured Proteiniphilum sp. | reverse complement strand
GGTAATCAAATCACCCAATTCCATAGAAGTCATAAACTCCGTCTTTGGCCATTTCTTCAGTATACTACTTAATAGAACACCAAGTTCTTTTAGTCCTTCTTTCCTGTTATCAGGATTAAGAGTTCCCATGTAATTCACTCGGTGCGAACTTATCACTGCGGGCTTCTTCCATTTGAAAGCAATAGCAATCTCTCTCATACAATATGAAACCCAGTCTCTTTTGTGATGCATTTCCCAACTGCAAGGTTCAAAAAAGCAGTTACGTGTTAGATAAATCTGGCCATGCTGATTTCGTTTACCCAAATAGCGCACATTTTTCTTGTAGGAGCCATTTCCCATTGGCTCATGCTGAATCTTTCCTGTGCCTATATATTTTATCCCTTCACGTGCAGTATCCTCTTCTAGCGAGTTATTAAATGGCCCGTTTGTGGGAATAAAAAATGTAGATTTATATCCGAAAAGCTTTTCAAATTCATCCATTCCTGTTTTTATAACCTCACTTAAATATGGTAAATCATCCAAAGCATCAATATCAAAAGCGGCACGTGTATCAGGAAGTCTGTTGCCTTCCTTATCTTCATCCAGAGTAGCTACTCCATAGTTAAAAGCAAGCTTCACCGTTTCATTGCCTTCCTGAAGCAGTTTCATCCATCTTTGCACATTGATGTGCTCCCTTCCATGAAAAACAGGAACTATCAACCTTTCATTTATACCCTGTTTCCACAAATTATAAATATTGTTACTTGCGGGATATCTTTTGGCTGTTTCGGGAAATAACTCATACTCATATTTATTGAATCCGTTTGCTTTTATCTTTTCGAAATCGGGATTAGCCACAACATTCACTCCCGTCATAACAACACTCCTGCCTGTACTGTCTTTATACTTGCTCAAGAGATTAAAAAGCATCTCCATATCTTTGTTAGACTCAAGCGTATCGTTATTCAAATAGTGAGATGATAGTGGCACACCCTCATTCGTAAGTGCATCAAAGGCTTTCCGGTCTGGCATATAAACAGATCCCCAATCGTCACTTTCAATGACAACTATATTCCTCTCTGTTCGCCATCCGGGGATGTTACTCAGGTTCACCTGTATCGCAGACTTCAATGATCCTTTAAGCATAGCTATACACCTTTTTCTTTTTCTTTTTCTTTTTATCACCATATCCGTATCCGTACGGACTGTGAAACTTATCCACTGAATTAACCACCAAAAGCATATTCTTTAGTTTTTGCTGCTGCATCAATTGATTTGCAAACTGCAAATTGCTTTTACTGGTGTAGTTAGACCTGCACACATACAAAGTTGTATCGGCTACCCTATTTATCAATATTGTATCAGTTACTCGGCTTGCGGGAGGAGTATCAATAATTATATAATCGAACATATCTCTCAAAGCGTCAAAAGCTTTATCTAGAGTATCCTGTGCAAGCAGCTCCGATGGATTTGGCGGAATAGGACCCGACGGTAATACAAATAAATTATCCGAAACCCCCGATGGTACTATAAGAGTGCTTATATCTTCTTCAAAACCTGACAGATATGTGGTTATACCATCTTTGACATTCAAATTCAAAGACTTCTTTACGGTAGGTAAGCGCATATCGAGCCCTACAAGCAGCACTCTCTTATTAAGCAGCGCTATACTTATTGCCGTATTTAATGCTACAAATGATTTACCTTCTCCCTCAATTGTAGAAGTAAATAACACAACCTTACGTTGCTTGCCTAATGACATCAAAAGATTCGTGCGAGCTATCCTAAAGGCTTCATTTATAGCGTTATTCTCATTTTCCCTTACCACAATGTTGGATTTATCCTCTTTCTTCATTTTAGGGTTTTTTGGAACCTCTGCAAGAACCGGTACTCTACTAAATCTGTCTACATCTGTTCGTGTGCGTATTCTATACTGCATAACATCGATTAGATAAATAAATAGTATCGGAATAAATATGCCCAGAAAAAGTGCTACAAGTATTACAGTAGGTAAATTTGGAGAAACCTTTTGATCCAGCGATGCGAATTTAAGAACCTTAGCCTTATTTGCATAAGCTGCCAATGCAAGCGCATTTTCTTCACGTTTCTCAAGAAGCATTAAAAACAAGCTGGATTTGATTTGCTGTTCACGCGCCAATTCCATAAACTCACGCTCTTGAGTTGGTCTGTTTCTAATTCTACCGCCAAATATATTTGCCTGATTACGAACATCCCTACGCTGTATTTGCAAACCCTGCTGAACACTCTGAACCGATGAGTTAATGTTTTGCCGCAATCCATTAATCTGATCATTTAACCTCACAAGTGCAGGGTTAGTCTCCGTCATACTCTGGCTCAATCTTTCACGCTCGAGAAGCAACCTATTATACTCACTCGTGGTTGCAGCCAAAGTTGGATCCTGAATCCCAACATTAGTAGGAATAGTCTTGTTGTCATTCTCAGGATTATTCACATAATCATTTAAAGAATTTACAACATTAAGCTGAGTTTCAGTATCCACAAGCTGCTGCTCATAAATACTTCCCATTTGCATATCTCGCTGAAGGTCGGTCTGCATATCTGTCAGATTCTCGTTCTGTTTATATGTCTCCACACTTGCTTCTGCAACACTAAGCTCCTGATTGATAATAGCAATTCGCTCCTCAATGAAATCCTGAGTATTTCTTGCCTCTTGGTTCTTGTCAACTATTGCTTCATAGTTATAGACCTCCACAAGAGTGTTAAGAAAATCCATTCCCTTTTCAGGATAAGGAGTCTTGAAGGTGAGTTCAAGAACCGAAGCAGTACTAGATGATGGCACCACTTTCAGATTTTTGCTGTACATCCTCAAAACTGCTTTGGGGTGCTGAATTACAACTCTCAACAAACTATAATTTAAAGGCGTACCCGGTCTGCGAGTGAAGCTAATATTACCAAACCTGCTTGGCAAAAGTGCAGGTGTTTTGCTGAATACAGTATCTACATCATAATCTCCGATACTGCCTGTCACCCTCAAACTTTCGTTAGAAAGCATCTGCGTATTGAAAACAATATTATCCTCCAACTTCTCCAAGTCGCCCTTATCCATATCTACGATAATTGGGCTCTTGTCATATAAATCGGTATCCAATATTGTATCCTCCACATAATATGAGGTTTGCAAATTAAGTCTGTTTATAACAGAGTGCACTATGTTGTCAGAGCCAATGAGATATGTCTCATTTTCAACATTACTCACCGTTCCAAACATCTCCAGTTGATCAAGGGCATCTTCTTTTCTGCCCTTTTTCTCATCAGTTACAGATAGCAAAATGCTAGATGTTACATCATACTTTGGCACTGTAAATTTCATATAAAAATATGCCAATACAAGAGCCGCAACCAATCCCAGTAAAATCCATACCCAGTTTTTCCTAAAGATTCTCAACTGATCTTTAATGGGCAAACTTTGGGTCTGTTCCTCGGGTTGAACCTCAATTGGGGGTTTATATCCGTTATAATTACTCATAATTTTATTTCAAAACATTTATTACTAGAGTAGCTACAGAAATCACAATAGATGTAGCCGACAGCCATATACCTGTAGCCGAACCTATTTCTGAATTTCTCGCTTTCACTTCGTTTGGTTCTACATAAACCACATCATTCTGCTGAAGATAGAAATTGGGAGAAAAGATTATATTCCTGTCATTTAAGTTCATGGGAATAACACGTTTATTACCTTCGGCATCCTCTCTAATAATCTTCACGTTATCTCTCTTACCCCAGATAGTCAGATCACCTGCCATGGCCAAAGCTTCAAAAATATTCACCTTTTCGTTACTAATCGTAAAAGAGTTAGGTCTTAGAACTTCACCAATAACCGAAATCTTATAGTTCACAAACTTCACCGTTACAACAGGCACCTCTTTTAGATACTCATTAAGTAAACCGGCAATCTTTTGCTCTGCCTCACGTTTTGTAAGACCCACTAAAGAAATCATTCCAAGTACAGGAAAATTGACTTCACCTTTGTTATCAACCAAATACGCCTGCAGCGAGGGCTGCGAATATGTATTTGTGCCGGTTGATAAACTTGGCACCGTAAGATTGAATGGTTGTGCTGCTTCGGGGTCGGTAGTATTTACCGTAATTGTCAAAATGTCCTTTGGTAGAATTTTGGCATCATACAATTCACTGCTATGAGCCTCATATTGCTGCTCGGTAAATCTTTCTGAACCTTGTATATAAGCTACTTTCTCAGACGAGGCGCAGCTGGAAACAGTAATAACAGCTACAATCACTAAAAATAACATCACTTGATTTTTCATACTCAATAATTTTTTAATTGTTTTTTATTCTTTAAATAATCGCACATCTTATCTCGCTATTCTCATATCTTTATATGTATCAATAGTTCTTTTTACATAATGGCTTCTTATAATTGTTGCAACCCTCTCAATATCTTCATCTGTAAGAGATGCACCCGATGGCAAACAGACACCTCTTTCAAAGAAGCTTTCGCTTACGCCATTACCATAAAAAGGGTTATCTATAAAAACTGGTTGCAAATGAAGCGGTTTCCAAAGTCTACGACTCTCGATATTTTCTTGTTCCAGATTGTATATCAGGTCTTTATTCGTAAAACCGGCCATAACCGGATCAATCAAAATACTTGTAAGCCAATAGTTCGAATTGAAATCGTCTGAAGGATTCGTATGGAATGTAATCCCCGGTATATCACTCAAAAACTCTCTGTATATCTGATTAATTTCCCTTCTTCGTGATACAAATTTATTCAGCACCCTCATCTGACCTCTGCCAATACCGGCAGAAACATTGCTCATCCTGTAGTTATATCCTATTTTTGAATGCTGATAATAGGGAGCATTATCCCTAGCCTGTGTAGCATAGAAATATGTCTGTTCTGCCTCAATTGCAGTTTTGCACACCAAAGCTCCACCACCTGATGTAGTAATTATCTTATTTCCGTTGAAAGAAATCACAGAAAAGTGCCCAAATGTACCGCACTTTTGTCCTTTATAAACAGAACCTAATGCCTCTGCCGAATCTTCCAAAACCGGAATACTGTACTCATTCGCTATTGTCAAAATCTCATCCATCTTTGCTGGCATGCCATAGAGATCTACAATTATTATTGCTTTTGGCTTTTTGCCTGTTTTGAATAATCTATCTTCAATAGCTATCCTCAAATATTTAGGAGACATATTCCATGAATCCGGATCACTGTCAACAAAAACCGGTTTCCCTTTCTGATATGTGATAGGATTTGCTGTAGCAGAAAAAGTAAAGCTCTGACAAATCACCTCATCATCACTGCTAACTCCTAGCTGCAGTAATCCAAGGTGAATTGCAGCCGTACCATTTACCAATGTTACAACATGACTTCCTTCACCTAGATATTGCTCTAAATCTTTTTCAAATCCGGTAATATTCGGACCCAAAGGAGCAATCCAATTGGTATCAAACGCCTCCTGAATATAAGCTTGTTCGTAGCCGCCCATTCTTGCGAGCGACAAGTGTATACGTTTTACCATCGTTTTTTTTAATTTAATTTGTTTTAATCCCTTACCTCTGCCCCCCGTATTGGGGGGAGGATCTAATTCAATACATCAAATCGAGTGCGACCATCAAGAATAATGACACCTTAATTGTAGAGCTTTATCCAAAAGCTGAATTGATGGTCTAGAAAAACAAAAATGACACCTTAATTAATACCTTAAAAACACCTTAATTGCGTAAACCTATTCCTCTCCCCTAAATGGAAGCATGGGAGTCAGTGACGACTGGTTTATCCCTTCTTTTTTAAGAACTTTCAATATTGTCAGAAAAATAATTTTAATATCAAGAATTAAACTCACATTATCCACATACTCCACATCATACTCAAACTTGAGTTTCCATGAGATGGAGTTTCTACCATTTACCTGCGCCCATCCCGTGATACCGGGGCGAACCTCGTGCCTGCGTCTCTGAAAATCGTCGTACAGTGGGAGATATCTTATTAGCAATGGTCTTGGACCAATTAAAGACATATCTCCCTTTATCACATTCAATAGTTGCGGAATCTCATCAAGTGACAACGATCTAACTATACTTCCAATTCGTGTAATGCGCTCCGCATCGGGCAACAACTTCCCGGAAGCATCTTTTTCGTCAGTCATCGTTTTAAACTTTATCACTCTAAATATCTTTTCATTCATACCCGGTCGATCGTGAAAATAGAAAGCGCCGGCACCCTTATTTGCAATAGCTAAACACAACCAAAGAAGGAGAAAAACAGGACTAACCACCAACAATCCCAACAAAGATAAAATGAGGTCTAAGAACCTTTTAAAGAACCTTTTATATATAGATAACCTCCTGTTCATCATGACTTTTCTGCAATTTTGCCGTTACTCTTTATACTTGAAAATGCATTAAGCATCAACAATTTACTCTCTTCTGTTTGCACATCACCATACAACAAATCTTCAATCTTTTTCAACACTTCATCATCTCTGAAATCCTTTGCTCTTTCGAGAGACAGCATAGAGTATCTCCTTCTTTGATTCTCATCTTTAATCAGATATCGCAAACCGGCGGAAATAGACTCACTATTTCTCTTAACCTGCACACCATACATCCCTTTTTTAATAATCTCATTACACCCGTTGCAATCTGTTGCAACCACAGGCTTACCCAATATCATCGCTTCGCACAGAGCAGTGGGCAAAGCTTCGGAATGCGACGACATTACATAAATATCAGCAGCAGCAACGCTTGCATAAGGATTCTTTACGAACCCGGCTAAAGCTACGGTATCACCAAGATCACTTTCTGTTACCAAACGCTCCAGATCTTGTCTCAAATAGCCATCACCCAAAATTGTCAAATGGAATTTCAAACCTTGGCTCTTCAAAGTTCTACAAGCCTTAATAAGCATATCATACCCTTTCACCGGAAACAAGCTACCCATAGCCACAACGCTTACAACATCCTTTTTTGCAACCCAGGGCACAATTGCTTTAACATCTTTGCTCTTCCCAATTACACTATTCACATCAAGCACATTATAAATCACGCGCGTAGATTTGAATTTCCCGAAGATTGAAACAAAATCTTTCTCCGCATCCCGAGATGCAAACACTATTGTATCCATTTTAGAATACCTGTTTTTTATAACTTTCGAAACATACTTAGGAGTATAATATTTCATATAATTAGAATATGAGGCATAGCTCGCATGCACCCAGCATATCAACCTATTTGGCTTTTTCGGCAAATATGTAAGAAGCTCAGTATAGGAACTATCGGAATAAGAAACGGCCACATCATACTGCTTCTTCAACCTCATGTTTACAAGAGAACGATAGAAAAACTGAATATTAAACCTCTTCTGAAGATAAGTAAACACTCTTCCCAGAAACAAAAATCTAACTAAAATAATCACATTGATATCAGCCGGCACTTGCTCTAGATACACCCCTGTCTTTTTCACCACACACAGATCTATCTCAAACTTTTCTCTATCGATAACATTAAGCAAATTAATCAGCACTTTCTCTGC
>CAZYGE010000073.1:0-7550 GCA_964647535.1 uncultured Proteiniphilum sp. | reverse complement strand
ATGTTGGTATGGTCTTTCTACACCATCGGGCTTATATTTTGACTGTTTTTTTACTGGAGTTCAAACACATTATTGCGTTTGGAACCCTTTTGGAATTTAGAGAAAGTGAAAAAGAAATACATAGCATTTTTGTTAGGATCACTACTGTTATATAACTGTAATACAGACGATCCAGAAAAGGTGTACACTATCTCTGTTGATTTAAACGAAAGTAGTAATGTATCAATATGGGACATATTTACAAAAATTGAATTGATTCCTTTAGAAACAACTGAATTATCATTGATGAAAAATATCATGAAAGTAATTGATTATAATGACAATTATTATGTTTTGGATTATAGAAATGCCGAAATATTAATCTTTAATTCTCAAGGAAAATTCTTACACAAGATAAGCGATAAGGGAGTAGGTCCCGAAGAATATATAAATATTAGTGATTTTGAAATAGATTTTGGTGAAAACAAAATAGTTTTCTTATCTCCAGTAAATTATAGTAAATATGAGTATGATTTAAAAGGTGATTTTATTAGAACATATAAATTACC
This sequence comes from uncultured Proteiniphilum sp., assembly GCA_964647535.1. Lineage (GTDB taxonomy): Bacteria > Bacteroidota > Bacteroidia > Bacteroidales > Dysgonomonadaceae > Proteiniphilum. The sequence continues at coordinate 7,002 of CAZYGE010000073.1, read as the reverse complement.
CGAAACCCCAGGAGCATACAAGAGCTTTCTGTCATTGAATAAAGATACTACAGTATATTTTTCTTTTGATTTAAGCAATCGAATTAAACTGTATTCAAAAAAAGAAAATAAGATAATCAAAGAAATATTTCCAGAAGAAGAAAACTTGCTAAATAATTTCAGTTATTATGAATTCCCATATCTAAATTATTTCTTCCGCTCATCTTCCAATACTCTGTACATGTTCGACATTGATGGTAGTATTATCCAAGGTTATATATGGGATTTTGGAGTATTCAACAATACTAAAAAACAACTTAATAATATTAAGAAGATTCCTTTTAATGAATTTGCAGACCATTTCCATAAGCTTATAAATTCAGAAATAATAAATCATGTGCCAATATTACATGGTGGCAATTCAAATTACCTATTTATCCAAATTTGGAGGAAAGGGAAACATATCAATATTTTTCATAATAAAAAAAATAATAAAAATTATGTCTTTGAGAAAACGCTAGAGAATGCTACTTTCCATCCTTTAACATGGAATGAAGATTATGTAATTGGATATTATAGTGACGAGTGGGGAAAAATAGAAGAAACTATTCCTAATGAAATATTGGACAAAGATAACCTCATTATCAAAAACATGCGAGGTGAAGACGATAATCCGGTTCTTATTAAGTACTATTTTAAGTAATTATAGCCGTAATGGGCTTTCAATTAAAGAAAAAAAATGAATCAGATTGACATATCATCCGATACAGTATTGATATTGAAAGAAATAGAAGAAATTAAATATGACCAAAGACTGTTTGTCACTAATTATCAGGGACCATATTTAATAGCTACGGGTTTGTTTGAAGATGCCTGACTTGATACATATGGTACTCAGGATTATATATACCTTCTATATTCTAACAAAGTGATAGGCAGTAACATATATGATGCATATCTAGCCAATAAAATTATTGTCTTCGATTGGGATGGTAATCCTATTAAAATATTAAATTTAGATACTGAAGTAAGTAATATTACCATAGATGAAAATGATCGAGTTATTTATGCTTATAGCAATGAAATGGAGCAATTAATTAAATTCAAGCTAGAATAAATATTAGACAATCATAAATATGAGGCGAATAATTGCAAATTGGCAAATGTTGAGGCATTGGCCAACGAGGAGATTGGATATCCATGTAAATGGCGTACTGACTACATAAATGGAAAATGAAATCAATATACATACTATTTTTAAGTTCTCTCGTTATTATTTATTTAGGATGTAAGGGACCAACTGAAACAAAGAAAGACCTTATATCTATTGAGATGAATCAATACGAGAAAGTCGACTTTAACAGTTTAATAAAGTCTGTTTCATCTATAGAGCTTAAGCATGAAGGCATTCCTGTCTTTGAACACTGTCATAAGATAATACAAAACAACAGCTACAATTATTTATTAGTACGTAACAGGACTGGATATGAAGTATTAATTTTTGATGATGCTGGAGGGCTTGTGAATCAAATAGCCTTCAAAGGTCTGCATTATTTTATTAATACTATGTTCATACATTCTAAAGAAAATCAACTATGGGTAATATGTGAACAAAACTCGCTATATAAATACAAATTAGATGGTACATTCTTAGAAAAAACAAGTCTGCCTATATTTTGTGTTGATATAGCAGAGTTGAATGATCAAAATTTTTTAGTTTATGATGGAGGGTTCAATAAGGATTGGGAACATAATATTGCTCTTACAAATTTAGAATTTGTCGAAAAGTTTTTTCTGAGAAAAAATAAAAACATGCTCAACAGTTTTTTGCGAAGTGTTTTCACTTCAGGCATTGGTAATGATGACGTATATGCATTTCCGAAAATGATAGATACTATATACAATTATAATACTAAAGAAAAAATGATGCAGCCTCTTTACCATCTAGATTTTCACGGAGAATTTCTTACTGAAAAAATGATTCCAAAAGATAGATACTTCACTGATAAAGAAATGTCCGACATAATTACAGAAAAAAAGTATATATACACCCATGGAAATTTTAATAAAGCATCAAATAAGCTTTTCTTTTCAGTTTCAGGAAAACGCAATAACTATCACATGATCGATCTGACAAACAATTCTTTAAAATACTTCGATACTTTATTTGACGGATATACTTCAAGAGACTCTTTTTTGGGAACCAATGGCGAAGATATACTAATGGTAACAAAGGAGGGATCACTTGCTTCGTTCTACAGAAATAAAGAATCATCTTACTCCTCTTTTCAAGAAGAGGTATCTGAAATGTCGGAAGAAAGTAATTCATGGGTTTTGATTAATATTAAAATAAAGTAGAAATGCTATGAAGAAACAATTATTTACTTTTATACTCGTTATTAGCCTCTTTGTGTCATGCTCAAATACCGAAGAGAATGATTCTAATGTCCTAATAGAGGGATTAAAGGTGCCCCGAACGGGTAACACTCAGTTAAGCACTTTATTTACAAACAACCTTGTAATTACACCGCTAGAGACAAGTGATGAATCTCTTATTGGCAGGATAGATAAGATAAAGAAATTTAAAGGAGACTATTATATTTGTTCGTCAAACAGACAGGTCATTCATCGTTTCGATAGCAAAGGCAAATTTGTTTCATCTCTGAACAGTCTGGGGGCGGGTCCCGAGGAATATCTCCAGATTGAGGATTTTGATGTATGTGAAGTAAATGGAGAAATAGAAGTTTGGGTATCCGACAATCATAATTTAAAAATATTTGATGCATTCACATTTTCATTTAAGTACACGATATCATTCCCTTATATGATACACAAATTTAAAAGAATTGATAATTCGCGTATTTTATTAGTCACCGGAATGAATGAGAACATCTTGACCCTTACAGATGAACATGGGAATATTATTTCTGAATACTTAGAAAAAAAGATACCTTTTATAATGTTCAGACCGGTACAGTTCATTTCGTATGAATCAAACTATATTTTTCAACTAGGAATTGCCAATGCATATGTTATGTTTGACTCTGACACAAATAATTTTCAAGAAGGGGTTTTTTCAAATAAAAAAGACTTTCTTACTAAGAACGAGCTATTAGATTACTTTGAAAGCTTTGGCACTGATTTTATTAGAAAAGCAAATGAAGGTGTTTATATCAACTCTATGGTTAGGAATAAAGATAATATATGGCTTTTAATAAACAACAATAGAAAAAGATATATTGTTAAAAGCTTAAAGGGCGAAATGGTGTCATCTGAAATAACAAATAGTTCCTTTTTATCTTCATTTGGAGTAGGAGAAAGTGATGACAGCCTTTTATTATATGCACATTCGGAAGAAATACTAGAGTGCGAAGACGAATTATTTGTCGAGTATATGAAAGAAATACAATACAGTATAGATGATAATCCTTACATATTAGAGTTTTTCTGATAACCTCTTGAGGTGAAATCTTATGGAGACTGGAAGGAGGAATTATAACCAAAAATATGGTGGCAGCAAAAACATTCAAATTACAGATACTTCAAATTGTCGGTGTCTTTTTATTAATTTCCGGCTTATGTTGGAATTGCTCTTCCCAAAAGGAAAAAGCAGTAGAACACGCCCTTGGTCTTTCCGGAAGCAATCGCCCTGAATTGGAAAAAGTAATTAACCATTATAAGAATGATACTTTAAAACTTAAAGCAGCCATATTTTTAATAACTAACATGCCCGGCTCTTTTTCTCAAAATATGGAGATATTAAATCAATGTGCTCCATTTTATGATAAATACAACGAGTTAGGCGAGGAATACAATTTTATTATGAACGCCGATAGAGGAAATAAAATCGATAGCCTTTGGAACACTTTTTCTTATCGGCATCCACAATTGCGCAGCCTACCTTTTCAATTAGATTTAGAAACCATTACTGCCCAACAACTAATATCCGAGATTGACTTGGCTTTTAGTGCATGGCAAGATAATGTATACACCAAGGATTGCAGCTTTGATGAATTCTGTGAATATATCCTTCCCTACAGACGGTCGAACGGATTGATAATTGATAACGCAAGAGCAAACTTTTATGATAGACACAAAGATCAATATTTTACTGAATCCGGTAAAGACATGATTGTTGAAGCCGACTCGTTGCTCTATGAATATCGGCACCTTACACACTCTCAATTTTGGGGAACACAAATTCCCGTTCTCACCGCGTCCACTTTCGAACATCTCCAACATGGTTTGTGTGAACACCGTTGTTGGTACAACTCCATGCTGTTTTCATCACTGGGTATGGCCGCAGCAGTGGACTTTGTACCGGCTTGGGGAAACAGAAACAACAACCATACTTGGAATGTTATAATCAAAGATGGAATATCTTATGCATTTGAAGCATTTTGGGATGAAGACCGATGGAAATATAAGCGTATATATAATAACAAAACATTTGATTACGACTGGGGGCGTTTCAGACTGGCAAAGGTTTATCGCCAATCATTTAAAAACTTTCCAGTAGGTCCAATTACCGATAAAAAAGAACACTATGAGAATATTCCCCAACTCTTTAGGAACATCAAAAAAAAGGATGTTTCACATGAGTATTTTGATACAGTTAATGTAACTGTTAGTCTGACGGAAACACCCAAAAACACCCGGTATGCATATTTATGTGTATGGAACTTTCAAAATTGGCAACCGGTGCAATGGGGAAAAATAAAAAATAACAAGGTGGTTTTTGAAGGTATGGGTAAAGATGTGGTTTATTTACCATGCTATTATACAAATGGGAACTTAACTTATGCCGGAAAACCTTTTCTTCTAAATCAAAAAGGCAGTATTGAGTATTTCGATTCTAATATAAATAATAAAGAAGATTTATATATTAAACATTATGCCGGTGCTCCGCTTCACTATGGTAATAAATGGAACAATATAAGCATTAGTAATACTGTAGTTATAGGAAGTTTAAAATCAAATTTTGAAAATAGTGACACCCTTTGTGTTTTCCCTGATTCAATAGAGATCTATGGCAAAAATATTCCCATCTCATTATCTAAACCAGTACGTTACATTCGGGCTTCTTTGCCTTATAACAAAATAGCATATAGTGATTTATCGTTTTATAAAAATGAGGACAAAAAAAGTGAAAAAATAATGGGAGTTAATTTCATGAAGGAATTCGAGAAATCCGAAAATGGCGAAAACCCTTCATATATCTTTGATAATTATAAAACTACCGGGTTCAAAAAAGAGATTAATGCTGAATACATTGACATAGATTTGGGAGATGAATATCTTATATCTGACATAAGTTTCACACCTTATTTAGAAGCAGGTTTAAAAGAAAATTTAGAATTTGAATTATTTTACTGGAACAACGGATGGGAATCACTTGGGAAACTGCAAGGTTCAAATAAACACCTTGTTTTTAAAGATGTTCCACAAAACGCATTATTCATTTTATACCATCCCGATAGAAACAACAGACCCGGTTCAAGACCATTTATTTACAGTGATAATGAAATCCAGTGGTTTTAAACTTTCTACGATTTATTTGAAGATGTTAGCTTGCTTCTTTGAAGCTGGTTTTTTTATCCATAAATACTTATGGTATGTAAAGTGCAACTAGCTCAATATCAATCGTATGATAAAAAAGAGAAATAAAAGAGAAATAAAAATTGGTGTAATCCAAATATTAAGGTTGTTTTGTAGCTGCAAGCTGTGTGGAGATTTAACATAATGGATTAGACAAAAGTATGCAAAGTGATGCTGAGTTATCTGATTTGGCAATAATGAATGTGGAAGCACTAGCTCAGAGTGAAAATGATCTGTGTCCAAATGGATGTTGGGACAATGGAAAAGGATAAGTGAAGAAAGTGTTTCATTAAAAAATCGAAGAAACAATGAACAAGATGTTGATTATAATTATATTGTTTTTCTGCATATGCTTTTCAACGTGTACGAAAAACCGAAGTACTGAGAAATATCAGAACAATCGATCTAACTTTGTTAATGTAAAAAATAAAGTTGTAGAAATTTTTTTCGAAGAGGCTATAATCGGTTCTATAGCAAGACTACATTTAATCAATGATTATTTGATTATTCAAGACCCCAAATCTGATCATATGCTTATCCACTTATTCAGTAGGAATAATTATGAATACGTTACAAGCACCGTTCCCAAAGGGCAAGGTCCGGGCGAAGTTGCTAATATGGGTCATATAGGAATTAATGAGATTACTCAAGAGTTTTTTGTTTCAGATCATGGAAAACTAAAAATATTTAGTTATTCATTAGATAGTATTCTCATTAACCCTTATTATGTGCCGTCTTTAAAAAAAGAGATTAACAATGTGCAATTTCCTAGTAGTTATGAATTCATTAATGATACTCTTTGTTTTGCAAGAATTATAGAACCCTCTGGCAATGTTGGTCATAATGAAGCAGCAGCCAAATGGAATATGAAAACAGGAGAAATAACAAAAATGAAGTATTCTCATCCCAAAACAGAAAAGAAACGTATCGATTTAGCGGTATCCATAGATAATGAAATATTGGTAGAGTGTTATCAAAATCATGATCTTATGACGATCATGGATTTGGATGGGAACCTTAAATATAATGTTTATGGAAGTAACTGGAATAGTAGGAATGCTTCACAGTTCCGACATTTTGGTAAAATCCTTTTCCGAGAAGATAAAATAATTGCATCATATTCGGGCGGAGACTTGCGTTCCGAAGAATACTATCCAGATAAATTGTTGATTTTCAACATTAGAGGTGATTATATAAAAACATTAGACATTGGTTACAGAATTTCAGATTTTTGTTATGATCAAAATTATGACAGAATTATATTTAATTTCGAAGACATTATTCAATTTGGTTTTTTAGAAATGAATGATCTCTTAGATTAATAATTTATTAGAGTACTTCATCGGTAATACTTTTTTTGCTCTGATTCATTAAAACAACCCATATGTTTTCAACTCAAAATATATTTTCAGTTGCTCTTATTGT
>CAZYGE010000072.1:0-7657 GCA_964647535.1 uncultured Proteiniphilum sp. | reverse complement strand
GAAGGTGAAAGCTGTTCAAGTTCTTTAGTGTCTCTCACTAAACGGTTGTTGATGTAGATAGTAGGTGTTCCTCTGCCAAATACAGTAAAATCTCCATCTTTTCCACTGAGAAATGGTAACTGTTCAATTACTTCATTTGCAGTGGTGAGTGTTTCTAAGACAGTGTTTTTAACATTAGCCACAATACTGCCATTTTCTAGCTTATAAAGCTTACGACTGGCACTTACAACTAATTCTCCCAACTGTGTATTGTCAGGCATCAGTGTGGTTATTTGATGTTGCTTTGTGTCTACAGTACTTGTCTTGTAGCCCAAAAACGAGATTTGTAGATAAGAATCTCCTGTGTATTCTTTAGTATTTACTGAAAACTCTCCGTTTTCATCTGTTACTGTACCGGTTAATAATACCGAGTCAGGTAAAGAATAAAGTGTAACATTGGCAAATTCTACGGGTTGCTTCGTTTGATCCAAGACTATGCCTGTGATTTATTTTGCAGAAAGAGATTGTGTTAAAATGAATGTAATGAGAAATGTATTAAGAAGTTTCATTGGAAAGAAAGGTTTAATGTTACATTAAATTTATTGTCAATCAATTGTTTGTTAAAAACAAAAGTGTGTGAAAATATTGGAGGGTAAATGTTTTTATTTATCACTACATACAACACGAAATCCCAAATCGTTATCTTTTACATTCCGTGAGTCATAATCTCTGTTTGTGATTATACAATAAATAGCAGGATTACGCCAACTGCCACCACGGGCAACAGCTGCTACACCTTTTCCTTTTGGGTTAAATATGGGAGAGTGCTTGTATAAATCTTTGTCGTAGCCATCATCGCACCACTCCCAAACATTACCACTCATATCAAAAACATTTAATTCATTCGGCTTTTTAGAACCTACCTCCTGGGTTTTATTATAATGTATTAAATGATTTACTTGCTTACTGCTATCAGGCGAACACCAGCCAACTTTTTCAATATCATTACTCCCTGAATATAAAAAATCTCTGCTTTTTACACCTCCTTTGGCTGCATATTCCCATTCAGCTTCAGTTGGTAGTCTGTAGTTCTTGCCAGACTCCTTTGATAGCCATTCGCAGAACGCTGTTGCATCGAACCAGTTTACATTAATAACAGGTCTGTTTTTACGACCCCAATTATTATCATTTGGTTTTTCTCGTCCTGTACTTTTACAAAACAAATCATATTCCTCAAAAGTTATCTCATATTTACCAATATAAAAATCATTCAAATGCACGCTATGCATTGGTAAATCTTCTTCTTCACATTCTCTCCTTTGTTCATCACAACCCATTTTGAAATTTCCACCTTTAACCTCCACCATTTCAATATTTATGTTTAAAACATTTTCGGTGTAATTGTTACTCGGCTTTTTTAATATCGCACAAGACGTAAATATCATCAAAACCGTTAAGATGGGAACTTGCCCTAATCGCATTATATTTTTGTTTGTTTTCTGGAAAAATCTCATATTTAGAAGTTTTTAATTAACATATTACATATCTCACCAACCGATCTTACTCCACCCCATACCGCGATGTATCCACCTCTTTTCTCTCTTTCTCCTTAAAACCTCCAAAGCGATAAACAAAAGAAATAGAAACCATTCTTGTATCCTGAAATGTATCCATCGTGCCTTTCTGTCCTTTATAATCAATTGTTACAAATGGTAAACGCGATTCAAAAATATCAGTTGCTTTCACTATCAGCTTGGCGCGATCATGATCGAATGACCACGTGAGTCCACCCGAAACAATGTATGAGTTGCTTAAATCCATAATGCCTTGAATGGCGGGTGTGGTATATGTTCCCGAAAGATTGAATCTTATATCAGGCTTTGCCGACAATATAAAATCATTGTCCAGTTTAAACTGTCCAAACCAAATGCTTCGGTCAAATGGAATGTCATAAAAATCATCCATTTTTTGTGTCATTCGTATTCCGTTTATGGTAAATTTAGAGTCCACCGCCTTTCCTACCTTAACAGGTATAATTGCGGCCATACCTATCATTCGTTGGTAATTCATATTCTGGTGTTTTATGACCGATTTCAATTCGTCGGGTCGCTGATAAATGATTTGTGTAAAATAATATGGCAAATGATTTACATATGCCATAAGTACATATTTACGTTTAAAAATGTAGTTAAGTCGGGTGTTGTAATTACGCGAAGGTTTCAATTGTGGATTACCATGATGTTCACTATATGCATTGAGAGGGGACACTCTTGAATTTAATGCCCAATAGGGCGGATATTGTTTGTCAGATGAAAGAGAGAATTGAAATATATGCTTCATTGAGGGCATATAAGTTGCACTCAATGTGGGAAAAAAGGCAGTGCCTTTCCATAGAGTTTCTAGCTTATTGTCCGATTCTTCTTCTGTTTTGTAATGCTCTGCAGCCACTGATGCTTGCATAGAGAATTGTTGAGAAAAAGATTTTGAGAAACCTGCATACAGATTCCAGATGTTTTCATACTGAAGGTTTTGGAACGTGGATGGTTCATACAACTCATCATTTATATAAGCTTCAGAAAGGTTTTTAGAAGCAGCATACGAATAGTTTATCCCATAATTGATATCCAAGTTGTTTGGCATTGAGTGTTTTTGATTGGCATACACAAACACTTTGTTGATTTGTTGATGCGAATCTGATGTATATATTTCCTGCGATTCTGTCTCCAAAAATGGTTTGTTGACTAGATGTTGTTGCGACTTATCATCGTAGTTGGTAAAATCCATTCCTGCCGATAGTCCAAAATGCGATCTGTAATCAGCTTTCAGGTTATTTAACCTCGAAGGTCCCTTAGTATGTGTATCACTATGGATATTATTTTCGTCGATAGCTATCTCAGCCGTGCGATGTCCCTTGGGATTATCAAACATACCCGTATATGCCAACTCTATTTTGTCTTTATTGGCGAGCGTAGCACCTAATGCTGTGCGCACATTGTGTGAATTGTTCATTATAATGCCCTTGTTTTGCTCCGTGATATAATGAAGTTTGTTATTTACGGTATGGTCATTTGTCTTTTCTTCGCGGTTTTCTATTTTATTATATCTATCGGAATAAAGCGCATCAAATGTGATATTCCTTCCTAAGTACAACAAACTAACGCGCCCATTTCCGCTTGCATAAGTACGCTGTTGATATTCTCCAGCAACTTCTCCTTGCCACACATTCTCGGCAGCTTCATCAGTTGTTTGTTTCAGTACAACATTTATGGCAGCGCCCCTAATATTGTATTGTGGCGGAGCACTATACATTATTTCTACATCTTCGATACGTGAGATGGGTGTACTTTTTAGCAAATTCATCAACTGCTCGTAGGTCATTGATGTTTTCTGCCCATTGAGCAATACTGTCATCCCACTAGCACCAATAAGCGTAAGCTTTTCACCTTGTTCAAATATTCCTGGAATTTCTTTCAATGCATCATAAGCATTGGTTACGGGCTTGTTCTTCAGCAATGACGGCACATAATAGATAAGTTTGCCCTTATCCACTTTTAGGGGCGGACGTTCGCCCTTAATAACAACTTCATCAAGGTACTCCGATGAAGGTTGTAAAACAATATTGTGTAAAGCTTGTGTTCTCATACGTTGTGTTTCATATCCCAACATTGAAATTTGCAAAAAAGTGTTTTCTATCTCATTTGAAGATATCTTGAAACTGCCTAAACTGTCTGTGACCGACCCGCCAATAAGCGTTGTGTCGGGCAATGAATATAATGCAACGTTTACATATTCAACTGGGTTGCCGATATTATCAATAATCAAACCTTTTACTTGGGAAGATATTGGGAGTGCAATAGTTGTTAATAAGAAGAGAAAGAGTAGTTTGGTTTTCAAAATAAAGTTTATTTTGTGTTTTAAAATCAGATTATGACGTCTTCTATTTCATGTTTTTATGTTTTTTTATCAACTTCACAAACCTAAGATTTATAATCGATAAAACCTATATATCATAGATAAATTATAATAACTTTAATTTTTTAAACTATCTAGTTGGCAGTATCCTAAACTTCAATTGTAAATCAATTGGTATCTCACCCAATTTAACTCTTGCTTAGCTCGTACCAACTCCTAATCAACTCCGTATATATACAGTGTTGATTAGGAGTTGGTACGGACTTGCTAGGTAGTTAGTGTGGTTCTTGTGCAGACTAGCTATAGTGTTGAATATTGGAAAACATTGGTTATATATAGATATCATTTACACCCTTTTTTATCTTTATAACACCTTGAATAGTATTTATATAGAAATATAATTCGTTATTTGCAGTTAGAAAGTAAATTTATAAATGATGAGTATGACTACAAATAGTAATAAAACTGCATTTGGTTATTTTCCATGGGTTATTATGATACTAATGTCATCTGTGACGTTTGTAGGTATCTTATCTGAACTTATGCCCTCGGGTGTACTTCCTCAAATTATGGCTGATTTGGGAATTAATGAAATACAAGGCGGTAATCTTGTTGGATATTATGCTATTGCATCTGCAATCTTTGCAATTCCACTTATAGCTGCTACAATTCGGTTTAATCGTAAGACATTGTTGCTAATATTGCTTGTAGGATTCTCAATATCAAATATTATAGCGGGATTGGTGCATAACTACTACCTTATTATTGGGATGAGGCTTATTGGTGGTATTTGCGCTGGGGTTATGTGGCCAATGATTGCTGCTTTTGGTATGCGATTGGTTGAACCTAATAATCATGGAAAAGCTGTTGCAGTAATCATGGCAGGTAATACGTTAGGGATCAGCTTGGGGATGCCTGTAATGACATATTTAGGTAATACATTTGGTTGGAGAAATGAATTTATAATTCTAGGAGTAGTAATAGCAGTTATAGGAGTATTTAGTCTGTTTATGCTACCGTCCACACCGGGTGAGAAGCTAACAAGCAGCACCTCTCCTTTTGCAGTACTTAAAAATAAAGGTGTGCTAATGATATTATTGTTAACATTACTAGGTGTATGTGCTCATTACGGAGTTTATATCTATATCACCAACCTTGTTTTTGATGTTGAGTTGGTTGGCGGTATTGAAGCTGCTCTTATTATGTTTGGAATAGGGTCATTGATATCCGTATTATTGGCAGTGAAGTATACTGATAAATATTTGCAACAGCTTACAGTATTAATGTTTATCTTACTCGCATTATCTATGGCATTGTTTCTGATTTTTAAAGGCATGCCGGGAGTTTCTCATTTTGCTTTCTTCCTGTGGGGATTGTCATTTGGTCCGCTTGTAACTCTCTTTCAGGCAGCTGTAGGCAGGCAGGTTGATAGGGCAAAGGACGTAGCAACATCAGTGCAATCTAGTACATTCAACTTTGCAATTATGATTGCCACTTCACTTGGTGGAGTTGCTCTTATTAATTTTTCTGCATTAAGTCTACCTGTCTTAGCTATAATGCTTGCGATACCGGGGATAATTATTTCGTTTTTGGCAAAGAGAACACTGAAGTAAGGTTTTAAATAACAGGTTAAATAATTGAGGGTAGAACTTTAATATTCTACTCTCAATTAATTTTATATTACTGTTTTTTGATTATACATTTAAAGGAATATCATATTTTGGTTCTGAACGTTTGAAAAGATATTCTCCATTGCGAACTGAAGCTAAGACCCCAACTCTTTTTCTTATTGCTTCAAATTCATCAGATTCATTGAGTACAATGAAATTGGCAGATTTGCCAACCTCCAAGCCATAATCTTCAATCATCATTGTTTTTGCACCGTTGTAAGTAATTAAGTCGAATGATTTCTCTATCTCTTCGTATGAAGCAAGATGAGTTAAATGAATGCCGTTGTCCAAAATATTCATCATATTTCCATTGCCAAGGGGATACCATGGATCATTAATTGAGTCCTGTGCAAAGCAAATGTTGATACCTTCTTCAAGGAGTTCTTTCACACGGTTAAGCCCACGGCGTTTTGGGTATTTGTCCATTCGTCCTTGCAGATATGCATTTTCTGTTGGAGGAGTAATAAAATTGATTTTACTCTTTTTAAATAGACCCATCATACGGTTGGCATACGCATTATCAGCGCTTCCAAATGAACAAGCGTGGCTAGCGGCTGTCATCTCGCCAATGCCTTCTACCATTACTAATGCATTGAGTAGCTCAAGAAACCGTGCCATTACGTCGTCTGTTTCGTCGCAATGAACATCAATCATCTTGCCATACTTCACTGCAAGTTCAACAGTGCTATGAACAGATTTCTCGCCAATTTCTCTTGCCCATTCAAAATGAGGAATGCCACCTACACAATCGGCACCTAGTTTAAGTCCCTCTTCTACCAGTTCAAAGCCATTTTTATATGCATACATACCCTCTTGAGGGAAAGAAACTATTTGAATTGTAACTTTGTCCTTTAGTTCCTCACGAAGTTCAAGCATAGCTTTTAGTCCAGTAAGATTAGGGTCTGTAACATCAATATGAGTACGTATATATTGAATTCCGTGCGACATCTCCTCACGTATTCCGGCAAGTGCACGTTCTTTAGCATCACCTATACCTTGCGTTTTTTTAATATGATGCCAACGTTCAATTCCTTCAAAAAGGGTTCCCGATTTAACATTACCTCCGTCCATTCTACCGGTATAAACATAATCGAGATGCAAATGTGGATCTACATATGGGGGCATAATTAGTTTGCCTTGCAGATCAATTTCATCCTCACAGCTAGGTAGGTTGGTGCCAATCTCTGATATTTTACCATTTTTAACTATAAACTCAGTTGCGGAGTCGTTGCGATAGATTTTCGCATTAAAAAACTTCTTCTTCATACTATCGTTTTTTTATGGGGGTGTTTAAAATGCTTTATGCTCTTATTTATAGAACATAATAGACAAAGGATTAGTTGGGAATTTGCGTTAATAATTCTGTTCTTAAAGAAAGAACTAACTTTGTGCCAATAATTATGGAAAAGAAAATAATTGATATCTATAAAGCCAGTAAACTATCATTACTACTGTTTGTGGGTTTTGCTCTCCTTTTTGGTTTACCATTTTATCTAATATGGAAGCCTGTTTTGGCTTTTTCTTGGCAAAGCATTATAATTTTTTGCGTACTATTTATAATAGGTGTTGTAGTTCATGAATTGATTCACGGATTAGTTTTTGGTCTGTTTGCAAAGAGTGGTTTTAAAAGCATACGTTTTGGAGTACTATGGGAGTATCTTACTCCTTATTGTCATTGTAATGAGCCTATAAAGCTAAAGTATTACATTTTTGGTGCTTTGATGCCTGCACTTATACTAGGATTTTTACCTGCAACTGTTTCTATTTTTAATGGGAGTTTAATGTTGCTTGTTTTGGGTGTGATTTTTATAAGTGCTGCAACAGGCGATTTTTATGTGGTATGGATATTACGGAAAGAAAGCATGAATGTCTTTGTGCAAGATCATCCTTCGGAGCCGGGTTGTTTTATATATAGAAACGAGTAATATTTTAAACTGCCTTTTCTAATATTGAAAGTACAATTTTCTCTTCTTTTGTAAGTTCTGCATTATTGTCATTTTCTTCAATTGCATCAAGCTGATCAAAGTACTTCTGAATTGCTCCCGATTCATATTGAGATAAGATTTCGGGATGTATATAATACTTTTTGCATACTG
>CAZYGE010000071.1:0-8245 GCA_964647535.1 uncultured Proteiniphilum sp. | reverse complement strand
TTTTGTGGGCGATGACGGATTCGAACCGCCGACATTCTGCTTGTAAGGCAGACGCTCTGAACCAGCTGAGCTAATCGCCCTTTTGAGATGTTGTTTTCTTCAAAAGCGATGCAAAGATAGATTCTTTTTGATACGAAACAAAATATTTTCAATTATTTTTATCAAAATTTTTATGACTCTATTATTATCACTATTTTTGCACTTTAATAAGAGTAGACATTTATCACAATTATAATGAACTTAAACCAACTCACAGCGGTATCTCCCATTGATGGGCGCTACAGAGATAAAACCACAGAGCTGTTTCCATTTTTTTCTGAGTATGCACTAATAAAATACCGTGTGCAAGTAGAGATTGAATATTTTATAGCACTTTGTAATGAAGCTGATATTGTTTCATTGCAATCGATTGATGATAATAAATTAAACAGGTTAAAGGGTGTTTATACCGGATTTGATGAGGATGATGCTCAAGATATAAAAGAAATAGAAAAAATCACCAATCATGATGTGAAGGCAGTTGAATACTTTTTGAAAGAGAAATTTGATGCACTTAACCTCTCGGAGTATAAAGAGTTTATACATTTTGGTCTAACATCACAGGATATTAATAACACTGCAACACCTATGATGTGGCGTGATGCTATGGATAAAGTTCATATTCCCGAGCTTGAGAGTTTGATTTCTTTAATTGATGAACGGGCAGATGAATGGGATAATGTTCCAATGTTGGCACGTACGCATGGGCAACCGGCTTCACCTACACGACTTGGGAAAGAGTTAAGAGTTTTTACTTATAGATTGAAAACACAAATTGAGGCGCTGAAAAGTATACCGGTTAAAGCTAAATTTGGTGGAGCTACCGGTAATTTTAATGCGCATAAGGTTGCGTACCCTAATGTGGATTGGAAAAAGTTTGGTGATAGCTTCTTACTAAATAACCTAAACCTTGTGCGAGAAGAGTATACTACGCAAATTTCTAATTATGATGCTTTTGCTGCTTCTTTCGATGCTTTAAAGCGTATAAATAATATTCTTATTGATTTCTGTCGAGATATTTGGCAATATATTTCAATGGAATATTTTAAACAGAAAATTAAAGAGGGTGAAATTGGTTCTTCGGCCATGCCTCATAAAGTGAACCCTATAGACTTTGAGAATGCCGAAGGTAACTTGGGTATAGCAAATGCACTATTAGAACATCTTTCGTCAAAATTGCCGATTTCGAGGTTACAAAGAGATTTAACTGATTCTACAGTAATAAGAAATATTGGCGTTCCTGCAGCTCATGGTTTAATTGCAATTAAAAGCACAACAAAAGGGCTACATAAATTGTTATTAAATTCAGAGGCGATAGATGAAGATCTTGAAAATAACTGGGCAGTGGTTGCTGAGGGTATTCAGACTATATTAAGACGGGAGGGTTATCCAAAACCATACGAAGCTTTAAAAGATTTGACTCGCACTAATAAGCACATCACAAAAGAAAGTATCGCCGAATTTATTGACGGATTGACAGTGAGCAAGAAGGTGAAAATTGAGTTGAAAGCAATAACACCCCAAACTTATACAGGAATTTAAATATTTATTTTAGAAACGATTATGTTTTAGAACAATTAAAAAACCGTGAGGTTTGATTATTAAAACAAAAAGTAAATACAACAATGACAACAAACAACGAAGATTCGCGCCCTAAAAGAAGTTTTTATAGCGCAGGTAATGAGAAACACCCTTCAAGAACACAACGAGATGGTTATAACTCCGACAGGCAGTATAACTCCGACAAATCCTACAATTCGGATAGGTCTTATAGATCGGATAGGCCTCAAGGCGATTCATCCGGTAGCAGTGAGGGTGGACCAAGAAAAAGACGTCCAAGAGTTGGCGAACGTCCGCATTCGCCACAACGTGGCCCCGGCAGTGGCTACGGTAATAGAAATTACAAACCTGCACAAGGTGAGGGTAAAAAGCTTAAGAAGAAAAAACCATTCAAGCAGATTAAATACAAAGAGAATGCCGATCCTAATGCTCCAATTCGTTTGAATAAATATCTTGCCAATGCAGGTATTTGCTCACGTCGTGAAGCAGATGAGTTTATTCAAGCAGGTGTTGTGGCAGTTAACGGTGAAGTGATTACCGAACTTGGAACTAAGATTACACGTGCAGATGAGGTGATGTTCCACAATCAGCCGGTTCAACTCGAAAGCAAGGTATATGTTCTTTTAAACAAGCCTAAAGGTTTTGTTACTACAACAGATGATCCTGAAAACAGAAAAACTGTTATGGAGTTGGTGAAAAGTGCAGCCACTGAAAGAATTTATCCTGTTGGAAGACTTGATAGAGCAACAACAGGAGTACTACTACTTACTAATGATGGCGATTTGGCTTCTAAATTAACACATCCAAAATTCGAAAAGAGAAAGATTTATCAGGTGTGGCTGGATAAACCTGTTACAATGGAACACATGCAGTCTATTGCTGATGGTGTTGAGCTTGAGGACGGAGAAATTCATGCTGATGCAATTAGTTATGTAACAGAGGAAGACTTAACTCAGGTGGGTATTGAACTTCATTCTGGAAAGAATCGTATTGTAAGACGTATTTTTGAAAAACTGGGTTATAGGGTTTTAAAACTTGACCGAGTATATTTTGCAGGGCTAACCAAGAAAAAGCTCTCACGAGGAAAGTGGCGCTATCTGTCAGAACAAGAAGTGAATATGCTTCGTATGGGTGCTTTTGATTAATAAATAAATAGATTAAGAATAATATACTACCATATCTCTAGAATGAGATAACGGTGTTGCTTATGAAACAGATTAAAAGAGTTAAAATTTCGGAAGCTCTACAGCTTAATAATTTTGGAGAGGAGATAAATTTAAAAGGGTGGGTGCGTACCCGAAGAGGAAATAAGAATGTTGGCTTTGTTGCTCTAAATGATGGAAGCACCATTCATAATATTCAGATTGTCATTGATATATCGCAGTTTGGTGAAGAGTTCCTGAAACCTATTACAACAGGTGCTTGCATTAATGTTAATGGTAAACTAGTAGAGTCGCAGGGTAGAGGACAGACTGTTGAAGTACAAGCAACAGAGATTGAAATTTATGGCGGCGCCGACCCAGCTACTTATCCTTTACAAAAAAAAGGACATTCTTTGGAATTCCTTCGTGAAATAGCCCATTTAAGACCACGTACAAATACTTTTGGTGCAATTTTTAGGATGAGACATCACATGTCTTATGCAATCCATAAATATTTCAACGACAGAGGTTTTTACTATTTTCATACACCAATTATAACTGGCTCGGATGCCGAAGGTGCAGGTTCTTTGTTTGAGGTTACGGCTCTTGATTTAAATAACCCTCCTTTAACAGAAGAGGGTAAAATTGACTTTTCTGAAGATTTCTTCGGAAAACAAACTAATCTAACCGTGTCGGGGCAGCTTGAAGGTGAATTGGGTGCCATGTCTCTTGGAGCAATTTATACTTTTGGACCTACTTTTCGTGCAGAGAATTCAAACACTCCGCGTCATCTAGCAGAGTTTTGGATGATTGAACCCGAGGTCGCATTTAATGACAATAACGACAATATGGATTTGGCAGAGGATTTCCTTAAATATCTTATCCGCTATGCGCTTGAGCATTGTATGGATGATATTAAATTCCTAGCAAAAATGTATGATGAGGAATTGGTAAATCGTCTCCGTTTTATTGTTGAAAATGATTTTGTACGTCTTACTTATACCGAGGGTGTGAAAATTCTCGAAGAGTCGGGGCATAAATTTGAGTTTCCTGTGTATTGGGGTGCTGATCTTCAGTCTGAACATGAGCGTTATTTAGTAGAAAAGCATTTTAAACGTCCTGTGATTCTCACAGATTATCCTAAAGAGATAAAGTCGTTTTACATGAAGCATAACGAGGATGGCAAAACAGTTAGAGCAATGGATGTGCTCTTCCCAAAAATTGGTGAGATTATTGGAGGATCTGAGCGTGAATCGGATTATGATAAAATTATGGCTCATGTTGAAGCCATTAAAATGAATATTGACCCAATTTGGTGGTATCTTGAAACTCGCAAGTTTGGTACTGCACCACATGCCGGTTTCGGTCTCGGATTTGAGCGTTTAATGTTGTTTGTTACAGGAATGACAAATATACGCGACGTTATACCATTTCCGAGGACACCTAATAATGCTGATTTTTAAATACTGTTTAAGAAGCAGAATAAACAGCAAATAGATTATAAAATTATTAAATGAATAAAATAAGAAACTTTTGTATTATAGCTCATATAGATCATGGTAAGAGTACTTTGGCCGATCGGCTTCTGGAGTTTACGAAGACTGTAAATGATAAGGATCTGCAGTCTCAAGTACTTGATAGTATGGATTTAGAGCGTGAGCGTGGTATAACCATTAAGAGTCACGCCATTCAAATGGATTATGAATATAAGGGCGAAAAATATGTACTGAATCTTATTGATACTCCGGGACACGTAGACTTTTCATATGAAGTGTCACGTTCGATTGCAGCCTGTGAAGGTGCTTTACTAATCGTGGATGCTGCTCAGGGAATACAGGCGCAGACTATTTCAAATGTTTATATGGCGATTGAACATGATTTAGAGATTATCCCGATTATTAATAAAATTGATTTGGATAGCGCAATGCCTGAGGAGGTTGAAGATCAGATTGTAGACTTATTAGGTACTCCTAGAGAAGAGATATTGCGTGCCAGTGGAAAAACAGGAATAGGGATTGAGAAGATTCTTAGTGCTATTATCGAAAGAGTACCTGCACCCGTAGGTGATCCAGATGCTCCTCTGCAAGCATTGATTTTCGACTCTGTGTTCAATTCATTTCGTGGTATTATAGCCTATTTTAAGATAAAGAATGGTTCAATAAAAAAAGGTGATTCTGTTAAATTTATCAATACCGGCAAGGAGTACGACGCTGATGAGGTAGGAATACTTCGTCTTGGTATGGAGCCGAGAGCAGAAGTGGGGTGCGGTGACGTAGGTTATATTATATCAGGTATAAAGACCTCTAAAGAGGTTAAAGTGGGTGACACGATTACGCATCTTAAGCGTCCGGCATCTAAAGCAATTGAGGGTTTTGAAGAGGTTAAACCTATGGTCTTTGCCGGTGTTTATCCTATAGACAGTGAGGATTTTGAAGATTTGCGTTCTTCGCTTGAGAAATTGCAGTTAAATGATGCTTCTCTCACTTTTCAGCCGGAATCATCTATCGCTCTTGGGTTTGGTTTCAGATGCGGATTTCTAGGGTTATTGCATATGGAGATTGTGCAAGAGCGTCTTGAGCGAGAGTTTAATATGGACGTAATAACTACTGTTCCAAACGTTTCTTATAGAGTATATGATAAAAAAGGGGGAGTTAAGGAGGTTCATAATCCCGGGGGATTACCAGATGTAACTTTAATTGAAAGAATTGAAGAGCCGTATATACGAGCTTCTGTTATTACTTTCACTGATTATATTGGCCCCATTATGACCCTTTGCCTGGGAAAGCGTGGCGAATTAGTTAAACAAAACTATATCTCGGGAAACAGAATTGAGATTATATATGATATCCCTCTTGGTGAAATAGTTATTGATTTTTATGATAGACTCAAGAGTATCTCTAAGGGATATGCATCTTTTGACTATCAATTACATGATTATAGAGCCTCGAAGCTGGTTAAACTAGATATTTTACTGAATGGTGAACCTGTTGATGCTTTGTCTACTCTTACGCATTTTGACAATGCTCAGAGTTTTGGGAGGCGCATGTGCGAAAAGCTTAAAGAGCTTATTCCACGCCAGCAGTTTGATATAGCTATTCAGGCTGCAGTTGGTGCTAAAATAATCGCTCGTGAGACGGTTAAAGCTGTAAGAAAGGATGTTACTGCAAAGTGTTATGGTGGTGATATCTCTCGTAAAAGAAAACTGCTTGAGAAGCAGAAAGAGGGAAAGAAGCGTATGAAACAGGTTGGTAACGTTGAAGTCCCGCAAACGGCTTTCTTAGCTGTGCTTAAGCTTGATTAATAGTTGTGCTCTCTATTTTATATTGTGCTTCTATTTTATATTAAAACTTAGATTATGAAACTAAAACTATTTTTTCTGTCAATATTGTCAGTTGGCTTTTTTTCATATGCCAATGCGCAATATGTAAATGAAACTCCTATTAGTGAAATAGATGCCGATTATATTAGAATTTGGTCGGATTCGGGTCCATTGTTAAGTTCTAAAATAACTGTGAGAATTGATTGGGGGCAAGGAGGCAGAACTCCACAAATTACCGACAATAGAAGAAGATCAGTTTCTTTTAACGGTATGATGGATGCCATCAATATGCTAAGTAAAGAAGGATTTGAACTTTTTGAAATAATACGAGATTCAAAAGATGAGAGTGAAATCTTTTATCTTAAAAGAAAAGAGAATGTAAGACATCATTCAGACAATAGATAAATGATTGAAGCGTTATTTCAAAATTCTTACTTTTCAGTATTTCTGATTATTGCTTTAGGTTTTTTAATTGGGAACATTAAAATAAAAGGTGTTTCTCTTGATTCTTCTGCCGTTCTTTTTGTAGCATTATTATTTGGGCACTATGGAATAATTATTCCAAAGGCCCTTGGCAATTTCGGCCTTGTTCTATTTATTTTTACTATTGGTATTCAGTCGGGCCCGGGTTTTTTTGATTCGTTTAAGAAGAACGGAAAGAATATTTTTATTATATCGGCCTTAATTATTGGTAGCTCCGGAGCTGTGGGGTTGCTACTAGGTTATTTACTTGATGTGGAAATAGAAGGAGTAATAGGACTTATTTCCGGAGCTCTTAGTAGCACTCCTGCATTAGCTACGGCAACCGATCTTACTGATTCACCAATTGTTTCTATCGCATATGGTATAACTTACCCTTTTAGTGTTATTGGGATAATTTTATTTGTAAAACTTTTTCCGAAAATATTTAGAGTTGATTTAAATAAAGAGACAATAAAAATTGAAGATGAAGCTAAAGCAATATATCCCGAGGTTAAAAGTGCTGTGTTTAGAGTAATTAATCCTAATGTGTTTGGAAAAACACTTTCACAACTTCAGATTCGATCAATGACCGGAGCTGTTGTGTCAAGACATTCACATGAAGGTACTATATCAATTGCCAAAGCCAGAACCAAACTCAGTGAAGGGGATTTACTTAAAGCGGTGGGCACTGAAAACTCCTTAGATCAATTTGAACTTTTAATAGGTGAGCAAGCCGATGTAGTATTACCGGTTGAAAATAATCAGGTCTCTGAGTCGTTGCTGGTAACGAATAAAAAGATTGTTGATCAAACGTTAGGATCATTAAACTTTACTGCTGTTTATGGTTGCAATGTAACATATATACGAAGAAGTGGTATTAATCTTTCTCCGACTCCCGATATCAAAATAAAATTTGGAGACAAGCTTGTGGTAGTGGGCGAGCAGGATAATGTGAGAGAGGTGAGCATGCTGTTGGGTAATGATGAGAAGAAGTTGTCTAGTACAGACTTTTTTCCCATTGCTATGGGAATTGTATTAGGGATTTTGGTTGGACAGATTCAAATCGCATTTTCAGATTCATTTTCTTTTTCTCTAGGGCTTACAGGTGGGGTTTTAATAGTTGCTCTTTTATTGAGCAAGATTGGTAAAACCGGTCCTGTTTTGTGGACAATGTCAGATACTTCAAACCAGTTATTACGTCAACTTGGATTATTATTATTCCTTGCAGAAGTTGGTACCTCTGCCGGCGCAACACTTGTTGCTACATTCCAAACTTACGGATTGATGTATTTCTTTATTGGTGTAGTAATTTCACTGGTACCTATGATATTGGCAGGAATTGTTGGAAGATATGTACTGAAAATAAATGCATTGGAGTTGCTTGGTACTATTATAGGGGGAATGACAAGTACGCCTGGTTTGGCTGCAGTTGGTTCTATGACAGATAGCAATGTTCCAAACCTCACATATGCATCGGCTTATCCTCTTGCAATGGTATTGTTGATTATTATGTTGCAGATAATTGGGTTCATAGCATTATAAGTAACTTACTTAAAAAGTAAAAGGCACGCCAATCACTTGGAATGCCTTTCGATAAATAATAAATAATAAGTAGAAAGACTCCTTACAAAACTTGTGTTTGGAGTTTTTTTTTAATGCAGTAATTATATTTTAAATGTAATAACTGTATTTGGGTTTAGCCCTACTGCATCTATACTATATT
>CAZYGE010000070.1:0-8347 GCA_964647535.1 uncultured Proteiniphilum sp. | reverse complement strand
AGGACAACGGCTCCTCTTTTTTATGACAGCTACAAGAAGAACAGAAGTACGGGTAGCTTGATTTTGATTGACGAGTTTACCAACGAGACGGTTGGTGCCGGTATGATTATCTGATAGGATTGATGGTACTAAGAAGAGGCCTTCACTGAAAAGAGTGGAGGCCTTTTTTTATTCTACACTCAACGAAGTCGCATAAATACTTGATCTTACAAGAGAATATCCTGATATTTAATGTTTACTATTTGAACCTCTTATACAGACGTGGGTGGTTTAAATATTTTTAGGTATATCAACCAGCTATTTTCATGACTACTGTTAATCTCGAAAGAGTTTCTCGAATTGATTATTTGATACGTTTAAAGGGCACTGGTTCGCCAGAGACGCTTGCCCGCTCACTTGGTATCTCTAAACGTATGGTTTATCATTATATTAATTGGATGAGAGACCAAGGTGCTCCTATAAAGTATTGTAAGCTTAATGCCAGTTATTATTATGCACAAGAAGGAAGATTTGTTGTTGAATTTCGATAAAAATTTCATCTATTTTTTTTAAGTGAAATGTGATTTCACTATGCTTTTTTAGTTTAGTGGCAATTATAATATTCATTAATCTAAATTTTAAAATTATGAAAAAATTATCATTTGAAAAATTAGAAAGAATTCAAGGAGGAGACGCTACTGGCTGTGGAATTGGTGTAGGCTTAGCCTTTTTTGCTCCCAATCCTTTTACAATAGGCTTAGCATTAGCTTTATGTCTTACCGGAGATACTCGTCGTTAATTAAAGGGTGAATAATCGATGGTGTTTTCAAACTAAAATTTTTTAATTTATTATACTAATATAATCTAAAAAGCTATGAAAAAAATGACAGTAGAAAAAATGGAGCAAATCCAAGGAGGAGATTTTCTTGATGGATTTTTATGTGGGGCTGGCCTAGCCACAGCTTCGACGGGCTTGGGGTTGGCATTGGTAGTAGTTGGATGTGGTAGAGTCCTAGGGTTCTATTAATTTAAGAAGGAGCACCCAATACCTGGGTGCTCCTTCACCTAATCTTTGCAATGAATGGAGGTTTGAGATTGAATATAAAAATTACAAATATTAGTAAAGCTTATGGGGATAATATTGTTCTGAAGAATATATCCACATCAATCTATGGAGGAGAAATATGCTGCTTATTAGGTAGAAATGGCGTAGGGAAAAGTACCTTCTTGAATTTGATAGCTAATCTAATTAAACCAGATAATGGAGACATTTGCTTTGATAAAAGGAGTATTTATGATCAGAGTTATTTTGAGAGTATAAAAGGGGAGATTGGATACATTAGTCAAAATGATTTCTTGATAGATCAATTAAGTGGTTATCAATATTTAGAATTTACGTGCCTGCTGTACGGAATTCCTAAAGAAGAAATAAGTAAGAGAATCAATGACATTGTAAATTGGTTTTTCACAGATACTTCGATGTTGGGCAGAACCATTGCAAACTACTCTATGGGAATGAGAAAGAAAATAAGCCTTTGTAGTGTCTTTATACATAGCCCCGCAGTACTTATTTTAGATGAGCCATTCGCTAACCTGGATTTTTATACATCAAATCAACTTATCAGCCTTCTCCAAAAGTATATAAATTTTAACAGGGTGGTTATTCTATCTTCTCATGATGTAGGCTTAACGCAGAAAGTAGCTACACGTATCTGTGTCCTAAAAGACCATAGAGTTGTTCTGGACCAGTTGAAAAGTGAGATAGACAATAGTGATTTGGTTGAGCTCTTAACGTCTGTAGATAACGAAAAAAAAGAGGGACATGAAATTAGCTGGATATACTAACATAATGATATTCCTATTGAAGGCAAAAATAGAAAATAGGTTAGGTGATATAAAAAAACATTTGCTTGGTGGAATAATCCTATTGATAGGAGTTTGCTATTTGGGGGTGAAGTTTGGGGAGGAGATAAATATTGTTGACCCTATTGAAAAATCGTATTGGATGAGGACCATTGGTGTCGCAATGCTTATAGCACCCCTCCTATACTTTTTCTTTCCTAGTTATACAAATAGAATAAAGATATTTCTAGACTTTCACCCTATCAAAAAAAGGCAAAAAGCTTTTATCGAGTTGTTTTTTAATTTTCTTGTACCTCAGTATATCTTTAGCCTCATTGTACTCTTAATAATTGTTTTTATGATGCGCTTCCCATTGGAGGATAGCTTGTTTTTAGTTGTAAGCTTTTTCTTGATCTTTATTATAGAGCAAAATATTCGAGTACTTGTTGAAAATCCTATGCGGAAAAAGTTAAGTATTCTTTGCTTCAACCTATTTTTGATAGCTATCTATTTAGTTTTGCTTTATCGTATCGAAAACCAGTTTCTATCTATCACTGCTTGTCTTGTTCTGATTTTAGGAGGGGTTTTTCTTCATATAAAAAGCGTAGAGGCAGAGGTAAAGGAATATTTTTCAACTTTAGGGAAGCCAATGCAAATAAAAGGAAGACGGCTAAAGGTGTTTTATCACATAGCTTTATGGAGGCAGAAAAAATTCCTTATTAATTTCTTTATAGGTACACTGCTTATTCGAGTATTGTTCTTGCCATACTATTTTGAGGAGGTCAAATCAATGGGTAGTAAAGAGTATTCATGGGCCATAGCTGTTTATGCCTTACTTTCAAGCGCATATCTTTTTACCTATATCTTTAATAATATCTGGGGGTTTATAGATAAGGTTTATTTCAATATTTATTATTCAAAACAAAAATATACCGCTGCTATCCGAGTGTACTTGATATTATTAGTTTTGCTTATGGTTGTTGACTTTTTATACTGTATTATTTATTTGGCTTTGGCCGAAAAATTAACTTTTCACTTTATTATCTATTACCTGTGCAGTATGCTTTTAAGTTTGGTTATTGGTTTATATGCTGCATTCTTACGACCTCAGACCATAAAAAAGTCAATAGCATTTCATACGCTAAAGGGCAACACCTCTACATATTGTAATCTACTACTTGCAAGCCTGATTATGGGATATGCATTTATATTTCATGATAGCACCTATTTTTATTTGGCCTCAGCCAGTTTGGTGACAGTTAGCATAATTGGCCTGTTTGCGTTTGCTAAAATTTTTCTTAGAAGATCATTTGAAGTTTTGAATGGAGCATTATACAAATAATATTAAAGTATAAATAGTTAAATACGAATTACCAATGTTGCCAATTTTCTTTAGGAAAGAAACCTATAACGTTAATAAATATTTTTATTATGTGCTCATTTGTCTTGCTTATGTCCTTATAAGCTATTTTAATAATAATTTTCTTTTCACTGAGGAGATTTATTATAATTATTTAGGTAGACAACATTCTATCGAAACAATTTCTAAAATTTTTGAAGCAAGAGAAAAATGGAGCTGGTTGAGTTATTTGATTATCCCGCTCTATTCTTTCTTAAAAATAGCTTGTGTATCCATTTGTTTATTTACAGGGACTTTTCTTGGGAATTATAATATTAGTTTGAGGAAATTGTTTCACATATCTCTAATAGCAGAAATTATATTTGTAGTATATGCCCTAATAAAGATGATTTGGTTTGGGTTTTTAAAATCTGATTATACATTTTTAGATTTAAAATACTTTTCTCCCTTTTCCGCTTTGTTTTTTTTTGATTATGAGGAGCTCAATGACTGGATCATATACCCTTTGCAGGTTATAAATATTTTCGAACTAAGTTATTTTTTTGCTCTAGCATGTGGTTTGTCTATTATACTGAGGGAGAAGGTATTAAAAATGTTGCTTGTGGTTATGGGATCTTATGGCGTAGGCTTAACTCTTTGGGTACTATTTGTTTCTTTTATTAATATAATCCTGAGTTGAAATGGGGCTAAA
The DNA here is from genome assembly GCA_964647535.1 of uncultured Proteiniphilum sp. Classification (GTDB taxonomy): domain Bacteria; phylum Bacteroidota; class Bacteroidia; order Bacteroidales; family Dysgonomonadaceae; genus Proteiniphilum. Next base: position 4,475 of record CAZYGE010000070.1, on the reverse strand, counting down.
GAAAACACTTTCCTTTTTTGTTATCACCAGTGCTCTTATAGCCACATGCCTTTTGATTATACTGATATATAATAATCTGGAGAAGAAGAGTGAGATGGAAGCTAAGCTTAGTTCGTTTAATATGTACCCAATTGTTGATTTGGATAGTGTTGCCTTTAAAAAAAATACATTAACTCCTTCCAAGCCTATTGTTGTAATTCTTTTTAACACAGAATGTGGCTTTTGTCAAGATGAAGCTAAGGAAATTAAGAGAAATATGTATGTGCTAAGAAACATTAACTTATTGTTTATATCAGCGGAGACTATAGAAAGAATAAAACAGTTCTCTTGCGAATATTCACTTTCAACCGAACAAAATGTCTTTTTCTCGAAGATTGAGGAAGGAGATTTATACAAAATATTTGGAAATATAGTTATGCCTTCTGTTTTAATTTATGATAGTAAGGGAAACCTTAAAAAGAGATACAGGGGCGAGACTAAAGTTGCGGCAATCCTAGAACATCTAAAAGAATAAATATTTTCAAGAAGTTAATTTTTTAAATTTTCTACCGATGGATATAAAGTGGATTAAGAAGACCTTTGTCCTTCAACAAGGCATGTCTGATTGTGGAGTAGCTTGTCTCGCTTCGCTTATCCAGTTCTATGGAGGAGAAGAGAAAATCGAAAATATTCGGAAAATGAGTGGAACCAGCCGACAAGGCACTACTTTGCTGGGATTATTGCAAGCGGCGTACCATTTAGGGTTTGATGCTGAAGGTTTAGAGGCTGAAGACATTGTTAATTTAAAGGAATTAAGTGAACCAGCCATATTGCATATAATAACAGAGCAAAAACTACAGCATTACATTGTTTTTTATGGTATTAAGAATGCAAACTTTATAATAGGAGATCCTGCCGAGGGGATTGTGCATTATGCACCTGAAAGGTTGAAAGAGCTATGGATGTCAAAGACATTACTCAAGATCAATCCAAATAAGGGCTTCGTTAAGAAAAGTGTGAAGAGGAAAGCAAAATGGGAATGGTTTGTTAGGCTTATAAGAGAGGATACAAGCATCTTATTGACTGCGTTATTCTTAGGTGTTATTATAACCGTGCTTGGCTTGTCAACAGCAATATTTTCACAGCAATTGATTGATGAAATTTTACCCAAGGAAAATATAGAAACATTGATTTTAGGGATTGTGTTGTTAGCTCTAATTCTTTTAGCTAAATCGGGGCTTACTTATATCAGAGGTTTCTTACTCATAAGGCAAAGTAAGGAATTGAGTAATCGAATAATGAGTTCATTTTATAGCTCATTACTAAACTTGCAAAAACTTTTTTTCGATTCAAGAAAAACGGGAGAGCTTATTGCCCGAATGAATGACACTCAAAGGATACAATCCACAGTGAGTGTAGTTATAGGAAATGCTATTATTGATTTACTGATAATAGTCATTAGTAGTTTGTTTGTTTTTATTTACTCTGTCCATATAGGAGTCATGTTTTTAACATGCTTCTTGTTCTATTTGTTTCTTATCTCCTCATTTAGTAAGGGCATAAATCAATCTCAGCAAGAAGTGATGAGAAATTATGCCTTGAATGAAAGCAACTTTATCAATACTATTCAAGGCATAGCGGATATAAAAACGACAAATAGTGAAAATGTCTTTTCAGCCATAACCTTTAATGTTTATAGCTATTTCCAGGAAAAGGTATTCAATTTAGGGGAGCTTAATATAAGATATTCCTTTCTATCAGAAATAGTTGGTACTCTTTTTATGGTTGTAATATTTGCTTTTTCCTCTTATTTAGTGATTAGTGAGAACTTACATATAGGCGAAATGTTTGCCGTTTTAACATTGGCAAGTAATATTATTCCCTCCATTAACCGACTTGTTATCTCCAACATACATATTCAGGAGGCGAAAGTAGCATTTGAGCGTATGCATGAGTTTGCGAGTGTAGAGAAAGAACGTCTTAATAGTGGCTATCTAATTACTCACTTTGAGAAATTAATAGTTGATAATCTGTGTTTTCGTTTTGCAGGCAGGAAAAGGTTATTGGATAATATTTCTTTTAATATCCTAAGAGGAGAATTCATCGTTTTACTTGGAGAAAGCGGTAGTGGTAAGAGTACACTGTTACAGATTCTTCAAAGATTTTATGAGCCAGAGTCGGGAGACTTGCGGGTAAATAATGAAGTATGGCAAAATATTAGTGTTAAAAGCTGGAGAGATATTATAGGAGTAGTGCATCAAGATATTAAGATCTTTGACGGTCCTTTATGGCATAATGTTTCATTAAGTGATAAAACGAGTGACATAGAGAAGGTAGAATATTTCTGTAGAGATATAGGGTTTGATAAGTATTTTCAGAACTTTCCTCAAAAATACCATACGTTATTAGGAGAAGGTGGTGTAAATATTTCGGGAGGACAAAAGCAAATTGTAGCTTTAGCTAGGGCACTATACCGAAAGCCACAATTGTTATTGTTAGATGAACCTACGGCAGCTATAGACAGAAGAACAGAAAAAATTCTTATTAGTACGTTACTTAAGTTAAGAGGTGAAATAACTATATTAATGGTAACGCATAATATTAAGACAGCTCATAAAGCCGATAGAATATATCTCTTAGATAAAGGAAGAATACAAATATCAGGTACTCCAGCAGAGTTGCTTTTGTCAGAAAACCTCTATACTGAATTTTATCAGGAATTAATGATTTGATAAAGTGTGACCACGAATTTAATAAATTAGAAGGCCCCTGAGTTTCATGAGCCTTCTAATTTAAACTAATTCTATTATCGCTCCCTGTCCATTCAGGAAGTTAAATTCCGTTATGCCCATAGAAGAATCTTGTATTATTTTGATCCATCGGTTATACCTAAAGAACCACTTCACCCTTCTTGATATAATACCTTTTGTAAAATATGAATAAAGGTAAGGATGTAGCACTATGGTTACGTCCTTTTCATTTTGATTGGACAGTATAAAGTCCAGATTCTTCTCTATCTGATCGGATACTAGAATTGAAGCACTTATACTGCCGGTACCATTACAGGTCGGACATTTTTCTTTGGTTACTATATTAAGTTCTGGTCTTACGCGTTGTCGTGTGATCTGCATAAGGCCAAACTTGGTAAGGGGCAAAACAGTGAATTTGGATCTGTCGTCTTTCATCTCCTCCTTCATCATTTCGAAAACCTTGCGCTTGTTTTCAGCTTTGCGCAAGTCGATAAAGTCGACGACAATAATACCTCCCATGTCCCGCAGCCGGAGTTGTCGGGCCACTTCTTTAGCAGCCTGCAAGTTCACGTTGAGGGCAGTGTTTTCCTGATCGTTCTCAGCATTGGATTTATTGCCACTGTTCACATCTATAACGTGAAGGGCTTCAGTATGCTCTATAATGAGATACCCACCACCTGGGATGCTTACCGATTGTCCAAACAAGGACTTCATCTGGCGCTCGATATTGAACTGCTCAAATATCTTGGCCTTTCCATGATAGAGTTTAACGATCTTTTCTTTTTCAGGGGCTATCGACCTAATATAGGATTTTACCTCTTCAAAAATTTCTTTGTCGTCAACTGTAATGTTGTCGAAGGATTCGTTGAGGACGTCTCTAAGGATAGATGATGCCCTGCTCATTTCCCCGATCACCTTTTCTCTCGGACGTGCTTGCTTTAGCTTCTGTACACCATCTTCCCATATCTGTAGGAGATTTCGGAGGTCTTTGTCTAGCTCGGCTACCTCTTTTCCGGCAGCTACAGTACGTATGATAATACCAAAATTTTCTGGTTTTATCGATGATAGCAGGCGCATTAATCGTTTTCTCTCAGTATTGTCCGTTATTTTTTTGGAAATATTAACGGTATTGGAAAACGGTACTAATATAATATACCTGCCTGCTATAGATAACTCGCAGGACAATCGTGGCCCTTTTGTAGAAATAGGCTCCTTTACTACCTGTACCAACAGCTGTTGGTTTTTGGTCAGTACTTGGTTTATTTTCCCCAGTTTGTCGATATCTGGTTCCAGCTTGAACTTTGAAAGCTTATCTACCGCATTCTTATTGTTGAGTGCTAGTTTGGTAAATTTGTTCAAAGACCTGACTTGAGGCCCCAGATCTAGGTAATGGAGAAAGGCGTCTTTCTCATAACCAATGTCTATGAAAGCAGCATTAAGGCCCTGTACCACCTTTTTTACTGTACCAAGATATATGTCTCCTACAGTAAATTGGGTGCCTTCTTCATCATAATGAAACTCTACAAGGCTTTTGTCTTTTAAAAGGGCTATACGACATCCATTTTGAGTACCATTAATGACTAATTCGTTACTCAATGATTTAGGATTAAATGTTAAAAATACTTTTCCTCTCTGGATGTAGAGATAGACACAAATGTAAAAATGAAAGGTAAGCCGAAATTAAACAGAAAAAGGCGTACGAAACGCCTGATGATTCAGCATAGCCTTTTATCAAATTATTTCTTC
>CAZYGE010000069.1:0-9092 GCA_964647535.1 uncultured Proteiniphilum sp. | reverse complement strand
TACTTACAAACGAAGTATTATCTCGACCATTTCTTGGATAGTCTCGGACTGGAAGTCAATGACCCTGTAATGGCTGCTAAATACATAAGGGAAGTTATCCTAAAAGAAAAGGGCTCTCCTCGTTTTACACTATCCAAGCCGGACGGATACCCCAATGTAGATGCCAATGTTGCTAAATATTTCAATGGAACTTGCGATGATATTGTTCAATTTACGGTCTTTTCATTTAGGTCAGTAGGAATTCCTTGCACTATTGATTATATGCCCATGAGAAGTTATGGTAATGCCAGTCATTCTTGGGTTGCTATAAAAGATAGCAAAAATCATTATTACACGATGGATTTTTTTGGTACTCTGGCATTTCTTTCAGATGCAACAATACACAGCACCTCACCAAAGAGCAAAGTTTACAGAAAAACCTTTTCTCGAAATTTAGCAGAAATCAAAGCGATGTATCAAATTGAAAAGGAAGTACCCCTAACATTTTCTTGGAGCAATTACAGATTTAAAGATGTTACCATGTTATATTCTAATTATCTTATGGAATTGCATCTGTCAAGTGATTTATTTTATGAGAAAATTAATAACAGGTTAGTTTATTTTTGTGTACCAACTTATTTAAACTGGGTACCTATTGACTGGACTTCTGTGAGTAATAGTTATGCAACATTCAGCAATATAAATGCCGGTGGTATTTTCAGAGTTGCCATTTTCCAAGATGCAAAACTCAAGTTTGTAACCGATCCATTGCATATAGATTATCAAACCAGACAAATAACAAAATACACTACTGATAAAGGTAATGAAAACGAGGATATTGTTTTATTCACAAAATACACATTGGAAACAAAGTTTAAAGAAAGAATGATAGGAGGTGTTTTCGAAGGGAGCAATGACATATCTTTCGCAAATGCTGACACGATTCACGTTATTAAAGATATGCCAACAAGACTAATTAACGAAGTAAATCTTGAAAAAGGTGAAAAGTACAGATACGTTCGCTACAAAGGTCCTTCGAATAGCAATTGTAACGTTGCAGAAGTAGCTTTTTATTCCGATACTATTTATTTAGAGGGAAATATTATCGGAACTCCCGGGAGTTTTAATAATAGTAAGAACCATTTATATACCAACGTGTTTGATGGTTCCACTGAAACTTCTTTTGATCATAATACAGCGAGTGACGGATGGGCAGGATTAGATTTGGGCTATAAGCGAGAAATTACTCGGATAATCTATACACCACGCAACCGTGATAATTTTATACGAGAAGAACATACATATGAACTTTTCATGTGCGGAAAGGATGGATGGGTATCGATGGGAACACGTATGGCTACCTCCGATTCATTACAATACGAAGGTATTCCAAAAAAAGCATTGTTGTATTTGAAAAATCACACTGCGGGGAAGGACGAAATTATTTTTCTCATGGAAGAGGGGAAGCAGGTTTTTAAATTGCCAAACATTAACACACGTTATTTCTAAGATATTGAATCTTGTGTATAACACCGTGGTTAAAAACAGAATTGTGAAAGAATTGAATTTAGTAATTCCTTGTTAAGTTGATAACATTTATTTTACTTTGTTGGAAAGAACACTAAATAAAATAGTCTTAAAATAAACTTAATATTAAAACAAATCAATTATGAAGAAAAAAGTATTTACTTGTATGATGAATTAGCACTAAGTAATGTTTTGGCATTAGCGAATGTTGAGAACCCCGATTCGGGGGAAGATAATGAAGTCGGAACTTTATGGGTTAGAAGTGACCAAGATTGTTTGTACACTTTTACTGGAAAAGTAGGTTCCAAGGTCTATTTTACTATTTTAGGTATACCTCTAAGTGTAACCATTGGTGCGGACGGCACTGCAACTTATACATATGGAAGTGGAAAAACTCATTGCAAGGAAGGAGGTGATGAACAATGCACCGCTCGTTATTGTCCACCTTTTTCCATGTAATATAATGTAAACTTGAGTTTAAAATGAAAAAAAAACTATTTTTTTTAATTCTTCTTGCATGCTACTTTTTAGCTAGCTGTTTAGATAACTCCAAAGATAAGGCTTCGAACGAGATAATCACTGTTACACCGAATCTTAAAGAGAATCCAAAAAACATCCATGATATAGGTTTAATAAAAGAAGTGGAAGTAATAAGTTTGGATTGCGATGAAGTAATTATTGGTCCTATAGACAAAGTAATCAAATTTGAGTCTATGTTATATATACTGGATAAATCACAAAACAACAGTATATATGTGTTCGATATAAAAGGCAATTATATCAACAGCATCTCAAAACACGGTAACGGTCCGGATGAATATATTCAATTGACGGATATTTTTATTGACCCAATAGATTCAAGCTTGAATATCGTGAGTAGAGTAGATGAAAAGATATTTAAATATGATTCACGAGGGAAAGAGTTGAAAGGAATCATAAAAACAAACAAACCTTTCACTTCGATAACAAAAATGGACAAAGGATACATCGGTTATATGGGGAACTGGATTCATGACAAGCAAAAGTCATCCAACTTGTGGATCTTGGACAAGAATCTAAAAACAAACGCTCATCATTTCGAAATTGATGAAAATTGGAAAAGCCGTAGCCACAATGATGGATATCCTTTCTCCAACTATAATGACACGTACTATTATACTACTCCGATGGATTATAACATCTACGAAATAACGGATGAATCTGTTTTAATTAAATACTCCTTTGATCTCGGGGAGATGCAATGGCCTAATACTTCTTCTGTAGATATTAAAAACGATAACAAACGCAGAGAATTAATAAATCAATACATACACCGATTTCACTATTTCCAAGAAACAGAAAACCACTTAATCGTACACTTTATTTTTAAAGGACAAAACTTATTAGGGGTATATAATAAAAACAGTAGAGAAGCAAATATTGTATCGCTAAACCCTTATGAAGGAAAATATTTTTTCTCTTTTGGAAATATCATCGGAATGGATGAAGAAACGTTATATACTTCCATAGATGCATGGAACATGAAGCGAATTTGGGATGGCAAAGATGAATACAATAATTTTGAAAAAACCTATCCGAAACAAGTGAGTAATCTAAGGGAAAAGTTTAAAACTATGAGAGAAGATGGGAATCCATTTCTAGTAATGTACTCGTTACAATAAAGAAAAGTATTGAATTTAGTGATTTCTTGTTAAGTTAATGACATTTATTTCGTCTTAAATAAGTTTGACAATTAGAATAAATCAATTATGAGGAAAAAAGTATTTGCGAGTATGTTTGCCATTGCATTTTTTTATTGCAGTGAGTTGAACTTTAAGCTATATTAGTAACAATGAAAAACCTTTATTATTTTTTTTCTGTATTATTCATATTTGTGGCTTGTAGTACGAATGATACTACTGACTCCATAGGTGCAGAACATGAAGTTTTTTTAGATTCCTTGCACAATCAAGGTATAGTACCTTTGTCATCTTATTTTAAAACTGCAAAAATTATCGCTCTTGAGACTAATGAAGATAATCTAATAAGAGTAGTTGATGCAGTTCAAGTAACTGATGATTACATTTTCATTTTAGATCGCTCATACAAAAGGCTTTATTGTTTTAACAAAAAGGGTGAATTTATCAGGAGAATCGGTAATGTGGGTACAGGTCCTGAAGACTTCAACAGCATTTCAGATTTTGCAATTGATGATGAAAATATTATATACATTCTAGATCGGCACGGGTATAAAATAAATACTTACACGATAACAGGAGAATATATCAATTCAATAAATTTGAAAAACATACGAGGTAATGTTGGTCACATTCAAGCAGTAGAGGATTATTTGTATCTTGATTTTCAAGATGATAGAAATAAAATAAAAAATAATAACCCTTTACTAATAAAACTTGATAAGGAATCTGGTAACATCATAGATAAGCACCTTCCTGCTGACAGGTATAACCTGGGCTTTAACTTAGTTACTTTAAAGGATGGTAGTTTTTTTTATTCAAAAAATTCAGTGTCACCTCATTACTCTCCCATATATTCGAATGTAGTGTATTCTTTAAATGAAGAAGTTAAACCCTATTTTGAAATTAAAAGTAACCATTTAATAAAAAAAGAAGATATTCAAGAATTAGACCTTTCAAACCCGAACGTAATCACAGAAATAAATCGAATAAACAAAATAAAATCCATAGTGAACTTTATTGAGATAGGAAATTATATTATTTGTGAATATTCGGCTGGTCTAGGCTTAGATTTATTGTTCTACTGTAAGAAATCAAAAAATGCATGGTTGTATGATATGCTTTATGATGATTACATTTACAAAAATGTAAATGAGTCAGTGCCTCATTATTTTGCGTGTTCTGACAAAGAAGGTGTGTATGCGTATATTGCGGTTGATGATGTTCCATTTTTCACGAATCAGTTCCATGCCGATAATTTAAACTTCGATTTTAAACAGCAACACGAGAATTATTTGCAAGGACTATCTGAAGATTCTAATCCCTTGTTGTTTTATTATGAATTAAAATAAACATATGTCATGACAGACAAATTTACTGCATATTACATTCTTGTAATAATTCTTCCTCTCTTGATGTTAATAACATCATGTGAAACAGAAGAAAGTCGATCGGATCTAGAACATTTGACTTTTGAAAACACAGAAAATATCCCATTAGAGGATATTGATTTTAAATCATTTAAAATTATTTCGTTGGAAACGAAGGATGAGAGTTTATTAGGTGACGTAGTAGAAGTACGACCATATATGTCATACTTTTATGTTTTAGATAGTGAAGGCAAGCTTTTTGCTTTTGATTCGGATGGTAAATATATTAATCATATAGGAACGAAAGGAAACGGACCTGATGAATATCTTAAGTTAAGTGCTTTCTTTATAAATAAGAAAGACCAATGTATCTCAATAATCGATGATGTAAAGAACAAAATATACAACTATGATTTAAAAGGAGACTACTTGAATGCTATTAATACCACTCCTTCGATCAAATACGTGAATAATTCCCTCATGACAACCGAAGGAGATATCCTTTTAAACTATTATATTAACTTTGATGACAATGCTGCTAATTCCATAATAGATGGGAATAATTATAAAAAAATTGAGTATTTGAATTCTTATGCGCCAATAGAGGTGAGAGGATATCTTTACAGTTTTTCTGCTCATCCTATGAGTGAGAATGCTGATGGAGAGATTCTTTTTATTATGCCATTATGCGATACAATCTTTACATATTCAAATAAAAAATATCATCCTAAATACATTGTAGACATCCCAGATGCAATGGCAAATAAAGAGTTGTTTAAAACTAATATTACCGAAAAAAATAAAACTTTTACGTCCCTAATATTTAAATATGGTAACGATGGTTTTTTTACCGGATTTACAGGGATTTTTGAAACCCATAAACATATCTTATTAAAATATAGGCATAATGGTATTTTATCAGGTTTTTATTTAGCTAATAAAGAAAATTTTGAAGGTAATTATTATGTATCTTCAATTCCTGAATATCCTATTAAAATTCCAATGATAAACATTGTAGGTTCAACAGAACAAGAATTTGTGGGTGCTTATCCAGCTATGGATTTAATTACATTATATAATGATATAGATAAAAATAAAATAGATGAGGTATTTGGACAGTTCAAAACAGTTGTGGAAAGTCTGGATGAAGAGAGTAATCCTTGTCTGGTGCTATATTCATTTGGATAGCAGAGTTTAAAACAAATCTCTTAACACAATCAATATATAACGATGACGAAACATATCTTCATTTTAATTCCATTACTACTTTTTGCATTTTGTGCCGGATGCAAAACCGATAATAAAACAACGGAAGAGAGTAATATACAAGAGTTGCTTCCCGATAGACCTGCAGAGGTGACGGTAATGAAGCTTGAGACAAAAGATTTTGAACACGAGTTGGTGAGCAACGGTAATATTACGGCAAGGTCTGTAGCTGAAGTAAAGTTTCAGACAACGGAAGTGATAGCCGAAGTGTTCGTGAGAAACGGAGACAGAGTGAGCAAAGGGCAAAGACTTGCGACGCTTGATACACGCTCTCTAGATAATCGGCTAAATCAAACCAAGGATGCGCTGGACAGAAGCAGACTTGAGCTGCAAGACGTGCTAATTGGGCAAGGATACAAACTGGATGGTCTGGCTGAAGTGCCTGATGATATTACAGAGCTGGCTAGAGTAAAGAGTGGATATAATTCCGCACATACACAACACATGATGGCTGAATATGACAGGGAACAAGCAACTTTAATTTCTCCAATTGATGGTGTGGTGGCAAACTTATTTGCAAAACCAAACACGCTTTCCTCACCCTCCGAGGTTTTTTGTTATATCATTGATACCCGCACACTGGAGGTGGAATTCACTGTGTTGGAGAACGAGCTTGGTTTAATTAAAGTGGGCGACAGGGTAACAGTGAGTCCCTTCTCAATGCCGGATGTGACGGTAGAAGGGAGGGTGGCAGAAATTAACCCCTGGGTGAACGAAAACGGAATGGTGCGCGTGAAGTCTTCGGTGAATTACAACCCCCGATTGGTGGAAGGTATGAACGCACGCGTGAGCATCTTCCGTTTGTCAGGTAATCAATGGGTGGTACCCAAGAGCTCCGTAGTGCTTCGTACGGGTCGTCAAGTGGTATTTACACTTGAAGAAGGCAAAGCAATCTGGAACTATGTTGAAACCGGGCTTGAAAACGCCACCGACTATACCGTGACTAGCGAATCACTTAAAGAAGGAGATTTGTTGATTATAAGCGGAAATATAAATCTGGCTCACGAGTCGCCTGTAATGGTAATTGATAATTCGGCAAGTAACCAAGAATAATCATGATTAAAGCAATCCAGCAACGACCGGTATCGGTATTGATGTTATTCTTGGCGTGTGTAATCTTAGGAATCATTACATATAACACGCTGCCGGTATCTTTGCTTCCGGATATTGCAATTCCGGAAATAACTGTGCAGGTGCCGGGCGATAACACTTCGGCACGAGAGTTGGAAAACACAGTAGTAAAGCCAATACGCCGGCAGCTGATGCAAGTGGGGAAACTAAGAGATATCCAAAGCGAAACGCGCGATGGGTCGGCCATCATAAGACTCAAATTCGATCATGGTACCAATACCGATTTGGCCTTCATTGAGGTGAATGAGAAGATTGATGCAGCCATGAACAGTTTGCCTCGAGGATCTACCCGCCCCAGAGTTATCAAAGCGAGCGCAACAGACCTGCCTGTATTTTATCTTAATCTTACCCTTAAAAGCGATACGCCTCATGCCGCTTCAGACGAACAGAAGTTCTTGGAGTTATCTGAATTTGCCGACAACGTTGTAAAAAGGCGTATTGAACAACTTCCCGAGGTAGCCATGGCCGATATGACCGGGTTGATGTACAAACACCTTCAAATTATTCCAAACCCTGCCGTAATGGAGGCTGCTTCAATTACCACCGCTGATATAGAAAATGTATTGGCAGCAAACAACATCGAGCCGGGCAGCATGGTAGTGCGTGACGGATATAACGAATATAATATCAAATTCTCTTCTTTGTTGCGCACCCCCGATGATGTAAGGGATATTTTTTTGGAAAAGGGTGGGCGCCTTTTTCAACTTAAAGATTTAGCGCGGATAGAAGTGGTGCGCCAACCCGAGACGGGAATGTCATTGGTAAACGGAAAGAGGGCTATCACTCTGGGGGTAATTAAACAAGCAGACGAAACAATGCAGCATCTGCGAAAGTCGTTAGACGGCGCCCTTGATAACTTGCAACGCGGGTATCCCGAAGTAGAATTTACCGTAAATCGCAATCAGACAGAACTATTGGATTATACCATTTCCAACCTGCAAGAGAATCTATTAATTGGCTTCTTGTTGGTGTTTGTAGTAGCTATGCTTTTTTTAGGAGATGCCAAATCGCCTTTTATCATTGGTATAAGCATGACCACAGCTTTAATTACAACCTTTATCTTTTTCTTCCTGTTTGGGCAGTCTATAAACATCATCACCCTATCGGGGTTGATTCTTGCTCTAGGAAATATGATTGATAGCTCCATCGTGGTGACAGATGTAATCACTCAATACCGAAAGATGGGATATAAGCTTGATGAGGCTTGTGAAAAAGGAACCAAAGAAGTTGTGGTGCCTATACTAAGTTCTACACTAACCACCATTGCAGTGTTTGTGCCCTTGGTATTTATGAGCGGAATTGCAGGTGCTATCTTTACGGCAGAGGCGTTTGCAGTGACAGTGGGTATGCTTGTTTCTTACATGACAGGGATTATTTTACTACCCGTGCTATACAAGCTGGTCTATGGGTCTAAATTTATTAAGAAAGACATCTCAGTATTCTTCGCATTGGTGCAACAACGGATTGATAGGGTGATGTTCCCGGCATACGACAAGGGAGTTAAACACGTTTTTCGCTACAAGGCCTTTTACTTTATCTTGCTTGCAGCCTCAATCCCACTATGTGTTGTTTTGTTTGGGGCTATGCCCAAAACCTCTATGCCACAGCTGCATTACGAAGAATCGATTGTGATGATTGAGTGGAATGAAAACATCCATGTAGATGAAAATGCTCAAAGGGTTATGAATCTTCTTGAAGCTGCTACCGTGCACGTTGTAGAAAGCGCAGGCTACGTGGGACAAAGGCAATATTTACTGGATAAAGACAATAACTTAACATCAACAGAAGCACGGCTTTACTTCAAAACTAGCAAATCTTCCGAAATACCCTTACTTGAGAAGCGTGTAAGCGAATGGGCACAAAAAAACTATCCCGATGCCGTTTTGTCCTTCTCTCCGCCCGAGAATGTGTTCGAAAAGATTTTTGATACTTCCGAGGCTGAGGTGGTTGCAGAACTATATCCGGGAGACAGGGAAACCATACCTACTCCGGCTTCGATACGTTCAATAGAGAAAATTATTGAAGATGAGACCGGCAAACAAGCAGAAGGAGTACCATTTGAGGATCAGTTTGTAATTGTACCTAATCGAGAAAAGCTTCTCTTGTATGGAGTGACACAGCAGGAGGTATCTCGCACTTTGAG
>CAZYGE010000068.1:0-9480 GCA_964647535.1 uncultured Proteiniphilum sp. | reverse complement strand
GCCAATAAAGAACATCTTCACCGTTAAGATACCAGTCCCATTCCATTTCTCTCCAAAGTGTGTCTATTTTAGCTGCTAATTCTTTTTCATTATCATTGCCATCTTTAAAATACTCTCTGGCTATAAGTAGCCCCTGAATAAGGAAAGCACTCTCTACCAAGTCACCACCATCATCCTTTTGTCCAAAAGGTTTAGTTTTTCCGCTTGGACCATGAATCCAATGCGACCAGACACCATGATGCCTGTCTGCTTCCGATAAATAATCTGATATTTTATGTAACCTTTCAACTCCCTCTTCACGTGGAATAAATCCTCGTTCAATACCTACTATTAAGCCGGCTATGCCGAAACCGCTTCCACCGGTGGTGACAACGTCTTCATCGTTCTGTGGATAAACACCATCCATATGCATACGCTCAGGAGCCAAACCCGAGGTTGGTTCGGCACCTTCCCACATATAGTTTAGGTGAGTTTTTTGAATAAAATCAAGAAACTCATCATCGGAATCAAAGTCTGTTGAACGATGTTGTTCTGCATCGGCAGTTTGGTTGTCTCTTGAGGGGTTATAGCAGGAGCCTAAAATAAAGCCACTTATTATAATTGTGAATAGTAATATATTTATGTTTGTTTTTTTTATCATAAAGGTTATTTTTTTCTTTGTTTAAACATCCATGCTAAGAAGTCGGGCATATTAAATGCAGGATCCCAACTGTTGTGGTTTACCCCCGGGAATTCAATATATTCTACATTTGCATCCTCATCTTTTAGTGTTGTGTATGCTTCGCGAGAGAAGCGAACGGGAACCACAGCATCAGCATCTCCATGTATAATACGGAAGGATGTTTCACTGTTTAAATTTTTTAGGCGCTCTGTATGTATGCCTCCACATACTGGAATGGCAGCGGCAAAAAGATTAGGATATCTAGCAACCAAATCAAAAGTGCCCATACCTCCCATAGATAAACCAACTACATATATTCTGTCTTTATCAATTGGGTATTGTTCGATAATTTTATCAAGTAGCTCTTTTGTAAGACGCAATGGGGTTGATATCTCAGCATCTAAAGGGAATGGATTTCCCTGTTGAAAACCATCGGGTCTAAAGGGCGAAGGCCAGTATAAATCTAACGGGCATTGTGGGAAAAGTACAAACGCTGGGTATTTTTCTCTGTTTACCGGGTTTGTAAACATAAGCCCTCCGTGTGTAAGTTGTGAAATATTGTTCGATCCTCTTTCACCGGCACCATGAAGAAAAAGAACCAGCGGATACTTTTCATTTTCTTCAATCTTTATAGGATTAAGCTGCCTATACAATAAAGTGTCTCCACTTTGTGATATGTAGTTGAGTGAGTCGTATTCCTGATATTTAGCCATTGCTACAGAAGTTATTGCAAATAATACACATATTAAAAACAGTTTATTTTGTTTCATTTTTCAATTAGGTTTTATATAACTATTGAGATTTACGTTTTCAAATACAAAGTTATGTTCATTCGAAGTGTGATATTTGTCTTCCCATGTAGAATAGGTTTTGACATCTATTTTGTTGTTTTTATTATCGAATGTTACTATCCTAAGATAGCCGTTTCCGCCTCTTTCAGAATCATGCACACCTCTTTGATAATTTGCGAGCATTTGATATACATTATTGCCATTATCTCCCGTGCTAACCAGAGTCCCTACGCCACTGTTTAGTACATGCCCGCTAAATACGGCTATTATATTTGGGTGTTTTGAGACTAGTTTTTCCCAAATCTGGCCGCCATTGTTTACGTTTCTGGTAGAGTCTTTGCCTATTCCGTAAGATTGTGGCAGCCACCAATCACCTTCATCATGCAGGGTGCTATCACTGTATAGATAAGCGTGGGTATTTACTATAACAACTTTATCAGAGTTTTCGTCAATTACTTTATTTGCCCAATGTAGAGTTTCATCCGAGGGCCCGAATTCTAAGCTAAGTATAAGCCAATCAATGCCTCCAGAGTTAATTTGAATGTAATGATTATCAATCTGATTTTCATCCTGACTTTTACCCATGTGGCTTTTGTCATTTAATCTGCTAATAGGAAAGTATTTGTTTGCTAGAGAGGTGTCATGGACATCGGCAAATTTGCCGGGCGCACTGCCTAAATCGTGATTGCCAAGTGAAAATGTATATGGAACACCGGCTTCCTCTATATCTGAAAAATGTTTGGACATCATGGCCCATTCCAATGGATGGTTGTCTTGAGTTATATCTCCAACATGTATTACAGCAGCAATGTTTTCCTTGTTTTGGATTATCCAGTCGACTTGAGATTCAAATACTTCGGGGTAACCTTCCATATATGTTTGAGTATCAGGAAGTATAACAAAGACTGTCTCTTGAGAAGTTTCACAGGAGGTTGTCATAAATGCTGTGGCTATAAATAAATAATATACTATGTTTTTAATTTTCATATCCAAAGTAAATCTTTACGGAATTTGAAAACCGAGCTTTGTTAATCCCTGCTGAATTTCAGGAATTTCCATAAATATATTCCAGAGAAGCCCGGTTCTATGATTTTCTATCATGATTATTATTGGTCCTTGATTGATAGCAATATGTTGGTTGTCGAACCACCCTTCAGATAGATTGAATGCGTCTCTAAATCCATAGTCGGACCAAATTTTGTCGCCTAATTTATAATAGAAAAAGTGCAATGCTCGCATAGATTCTTCGGGAGTATAGGGCATTGATGAAAGTGCGGCTGTGGGTGCAATTACACCTTTGTCGTTTGTAGGAGAGTGAGCACTATAACCTTCATTGCCATCGCTAGCTGTTAACCCCCAGTTGTGTTCGCTATATCCGGCATATTTTTTTGGATTGTCAACAGAATAGCGATAATTTATGAGAGTGTGGTTTCTGTTTTGTTCCCAATAATTTGCATATTGATCCTGTAATCTGGCGGGATCTAAGCCAAGAAATGAGTAATGTGCAAAGAATAGAGGTCCTCCTAATTCAGGTCCTAATGGTAGTTTATGTCCATAATAGGTTGAATTGTTTGTTATTTGTCCGTTTCTTGCCCAACCCTGATCATAAACATCTTTGTTGATGGGGTGGGTGGGTGATGAAGCAGCCAATACATATGTAATCAAACTTTCATTCCATCCCGACACCTTGAGGTTCATCTGCCATCCGTGATTTGGACTCCAATGCCAGTAAAGTACCTTTTCATTATCTTTTTGAAACCAGTCCCATTCAATTTCTTCCCAAAGTTTTGTTATATCGTCTCTTAGTTTAGTCTCTTCGGGAGATGTGTTTTTGAAGTATTGTCTTGCTGCTAATAGTCCTTGAAAAAGCAATGAAGTTTCAACTAAATCGGCACCATTGTCATAATTGCTAAATGGCAATGTTGCTCCGGTTTCCCCATGAATCCAATGTGCAAAAGCACCATGATATCTGATGGCTTTTGTTTCAAGAAAAGTGACTATAGTTTGTATATGATTTAACGCTTCTGTACGAGATATAAATTCTCTTTCTACCGCCACAATCATAGACATTACACCAAAACCCGTTCCTCCTGTTGTTACTGTATTGCCTGAAGTTGTTCGCTCTCTGGCCATTTTGCTGACAGGATGTGCAAATTCGTGGAAGTACTTAAACGTTTGCTGTTGAACTAATGTAAGTAGTTCTTCGTCTGAGATACGGGGGAATTTGTCTGTTTGGTCCATTCCGGTGGTTATCGTATATACTTTTCCTGTCTGTATGCGAGCTCCGGAGACTGCATAGAGTCCACGGAGTGTTTCAAACTGATATGTTGTGAAAGATGTCAGGGGAGTTGATGTTTTGATCTGTACAGATTTGTTGTTTGTTATAAAAACTAGCTCAACTTGCTCCCCTGACGACTTTTTTAAAATAATGTTTTGCTTTAGCAAGTCAGGGTTTACTGACTCACTAAACTGTAAATTGATTTCAAGTTCCGGGTTGATATCTGTGAATACATTCAGATTTGTTTTGCCATCAATTTCAATACTTTCTAAGTAAAATATTTCCGGTATTGGCTCAACATTATTTTTGCTGCAGCTCCAAAATAAAACGGAGCATATCAGATAAATTAACATGTTTGCCGAGCTCTTCACGATTGTTTGTTTGAACTTGAAGTTAATGATTCTTTATGAACTAAAGTGCCGCGAGCCTTTCAATTTCTGAAGCAGGTAACGCTTTGTTGTAGAACCTTACTTCATCTATTAAGCTATTGTCTGATAAATGGCCCCATTCGTTAAATCGTGGTGCACCCGATCCAATCGAAATTATATCAGTGCCTTGCCAGCTAATTCCTGAGAAATTGGCTGTTGAAACTTCAGCACCATCCATATATAATGTTGCTTTGCTTGATGTCATTACTAATGCAACGTGTATCCAATCAGCTTCTTGCGAGTCTATTTGAGCATTAGCTCCTCCGTCAAGCCAGATGTCTGTTTCTCCATTACCAATATTGGCTTTTATTGTTTGTATTTGACCCCCTTCTCGAAATATCCTTATTCCCGAAGTTCTATTATTTTGTGCATTGGCCGGTTGTCCTTCATGTGGTGGTCCAATCACAATAATTCCAGCCCGATCGGGATTATTATTTACCTTATACCAAAAAGCAAAAGTCATTTCTTCTGAAAGCGGTTCTGCCAGATTTGCAATATCAAATGTAATGTAGCTATTGGCAGCACCTGAATATGCCAGTCCGCTTTTTCCCTCCACAAAGGTTGGGCTACCAACTACAGTTGCTTCCATTAGGCTCTGAAAATCTTGTAGGTCCTCATCGAAAGACATATAAAACATTTGTCCGTCTTCACCTATAGGAGGTGGAGTGGGTTGTTCGGGATAATCAAAAGGTAGGTCCTGATCCAGATCTTGAAAACAGGAAGTTAGGATTACACCCGATATTATTATTGAGAGAAATATTATTTTTTTCATGTTTCAACTTCATTTATCTGAGATCATTCATTGTTGAGAATTCACTCATATTATTAATTAGGTTATTTGTTTAGTAATTTGGGTTTTGTATAAGAACGCCATTAGAATTATCAATCTCATTTTGCGGGATTGGCAATAGTTCATGCCTATCTTGGTATCCTGTTTTGCCAGCTGCATGAAGTACGTCTTTGGCAATACCCCAGCGTACGAGATCATAAAATCTGTCGAATTCCATACCCAGTTCTACTCTTCGCTCATGACGTATTGCATCGCGAAGCTCAGCTTGGTCGGTTGTGGTTACTTCCGGCAAAACGGAGCTGTTGGTGCCACGTGCACGTGCTCTAACCATTTCAAGATAGGTTAGTGCTTCTTCTGTTCTTCCAAGTTCATTTGCCGATTCTGCTGCCATAAGAACAACATCCGAATAACGAATAATTCTGATATTAAACCAATATCCACCGCGAGTGTATGTTGCACGCAAAGATGGGTTTGTATATGCTTTTTTATTGTAGTATTTATTTACCACATCTGCATTTGCTATCGGTTTTTCTCCATATGGCTGGTTAATTGGTATAGTGCTAGGATCTTGACCGGTTTTGACAAAATAAAGCAATGTCTCATCCTTTCGTGGATCACCTGGTTCAAAAGCATCTGCCAAATGCTCTGTTGGAGTATGCCAACCCCAGCCTAAGTTCCATTCTCCTGCTCCACGCACACCTTGTACCTGTGCAAACTGACTACCTATATCGTTACTGCCCGGTTGAGAAGCGGTTGCAGTAGCTTGTAATTCGAAAACAGACTCACTACTGTTTTCACCAGTTTCACGAAATATCTGTTGATACGGAGTGTTAAGATTGTATAGTCCTGATTGAATTACTTCTGTTGCTGCTGCGTTCATGTTACTCCAATCATTTCTCATCATATATGTGCGTGCATGTAATGAACGTGCAGCACCCCAAGTTAGTCTGCCAACATAAACCGGTGCCCATTCTCTTGGTAAGTGTTGAGCTGCAACTTCAAGATCGGCATCTATTAATGCATATATTTCTGATGCAGGAGATTTTGGTATATTGGCTTCTTCCGCGCTTTCTATACTAAAATCAATTTTAGGGACTTCGCCAAAAGCACGCACAAGATTGAAAAATGAATAGGCACGAAAAAAATGAGCCTCTGATCTATTTATTAAATCTCCTTCAGTAAGTTCTCCTCCTTCAGCTTCCAGTTCTGCAATGTCGTCCAGAATTTTATTAGCAAGGTTTATTATAGCATAATTGCTTGTCCAATATGAACCAATAAGACCGTTTGTTGCTATGTATTGAAAGTCATCAAACATTACTCCATGTGCTGCGCCATCGGCTGCGGTACTGCCCTTTTCAGCATCTTCTGATCGAAAGCTATGTATAGCAAGCGCTGTTGTGCCTGATGTTATGTGAAAACCTCTAATTCTGGCATATAGAGTGAATATATCCGATTGGAATGAACCGCCGGCATCATCTCCTTCTACCCATTCTCCTTGAGGTTTTTGGTCAAGTAAATCTGTGCAACTTCCAAGTGATAATAGGGTTGCAGCAATTATTAGTCCTATATATAATATCTTATTTTTCATTTTTGTAATTATTTAAAAAGTTAAATTAACCCCTAATGTATATATCATTGGTAGTGGATATGTTCCTCCATCAATTCCGAATGAAAGTGCAGAACCGCCAATTTCAGGTGTGTAACCGGTATTTCGAGTCCATGTTTTTAAGTTTTGCACGTTTGCATATACTCTAAGCGAACTCAAGTATACTCTTTCGAGGAAGTTTGAATCAACTGTATATCCCAATTGAATGTTTCTTACCCTGAAAAAGCTTCCATCCTCAATAAAATAGTTTGAGTTAATAAGGTTTATTGATCTTGATGGATTTAATATCGGCTCCCAATTAGATGTGCCCTCGCCTCTCCATCTATCCATTCTTTGTTCCAGATAGTTTAGTTGTGCGTAAGTAGGATCATCCCAAGTTCTGTAAATTTCATTTCCATATACTCCCATCATGTCAACTCCTAAATCGAAGTTTTTATAGTTGAGATTGACATTGAATCCATAAGTGAAATCAGGAGTCGGATTACCTATCATGGTTCTGTCATCCTGAGTTATTTCACCATCTCCATTTATATCTGCAAACTTTAAATCTCCGGGTGCTACACTTCCAACGCTGTTGGGGTAGTAAGTTTTAACATCTTCTCTATTTTGATAGACACCAGCAACCTTATAACCAAAGAAGTGACCTACAGGATATCCTTCCATTGTTCTTGAGATTCCTCCGGCTGCAAATATTGCATCTTCAGGCCCGCGTCCGAGTGAGAGCACCTTATTATTTATAGTTGTAAGGTTGGCAGATATAGAGTAGTTGAGTCCGTCATTTCCAATTGCGTCACTCCATGTTGCAGAAACTTCAACACCATGGTTTTTTATTTCTCCTAAATTCTCTAGAGCATTTCTAGCACCGGAGAAACCGGAAAGTAATACGATAATGTCTTTTGTTACTTTGTTGTAGTAGACTGGTTCTATTCGTAGTCTATTGTTCAATAGATTTACTTCAAATCCTGCTTCCCATGCATAAGTTTTTTCCCACGAAAGATCCTGAGGAAGGTAATTTATTGAGTAACCCGTAATTATATTGTCACCAAATACTGCGCTGCCTGAGCTTTGCAAACGTGGGTAGGTGGGGTAATTAAAACCGCCGGTGTTTTGGCTTCCCAAAACTCCCCATGATCCTTTCAGTTTTAAATAATCAACAAGGGTTTGGTCTTTCATAAAGTCTTCTTCTGTGGCTACCCATCCTGCTCCGAAAGAGTAGAAATTATCCCAAGTGTTGCCAACAGAACGGAATACAGAAGCTCCATCTCTACGATATGATGCATTGAAAAGATATCTGTTCTCAAAACTGTATAATGCACGCAATAAATACGACATTGTAAATCGTTTGTATTGGCTACTGCTGTTATTTGTAGATTTGTCTGAAATGGATGAAATCCACCACTTATCTATGTCATTACTGGGGATGGAGAATATGATATCTTCTATATTCTGACTTCGAGATCCTCCAAGAGAAGAAAATTCTGTAAAATTGGTTGTTAAACCTGCGGTTGCCGTAAGGTTATGTCCTTCAAAACTGTTATCGTAAGTAAGTATATAGTCTCCTTGAGCAACAGTTCGGGTAGATTTAGTCTGTGAAATTGATTCACTTGTTGTTAAATCCTCTGCTCCGCCAACATCGGGGTTGAATACTGTAATTATTGGGCTATATGCTCTGTTTTCTCCAACAGCATAGTCTAATGACAGAGTTGTTCTGAAACTAAAGTTATCAAGAAAGTCTAATTCTCCATATATGTTACCTGCTGCACGATGATTAATTCCAATATTATGGTTTGCCCTTGTTACTACATCAACCAATGGGTTCCATACTTGTGATCTTTGGAAATCGGGCATTGTGTGTAAAAGTGTTCCGCTCTCATCATAAATAGGTGCAATTGGTGCAGCTCTAATAGCTCCGTTAACTCCTTTGGCATCTGATGGTTTTGTACGTGAAGCATTCACTTGGTAGCCAAATCGAAGTGATTGGCTTACATCATAATCGCTACTTAAATTAAGTGTAACACGTGAATAATTTTCATGTATGATATTTCCCTCTTCAGATGTGTAGCCTATACCTAGGTAAAAACGGCTTCTTTCTCCCGATCCGGTTATGCTTATGTTATTGTTTGTCATAAAACCTCTCTGGAAGATTGCATCCTGCCAGTCTGTATCAGCACCCCAATCAGAATAATCAAAACTACCTAGACCTTGATTTACACGCTGTTCATCATATAGTTCTCTAAATTGTGATGCGTTTGTCATATTCATGCGATGTGCTACTTCTTTGTAGCCTGCAGAGCTGTTGAAGTTTACAACTGTTTCTCCTTTTCTTGCACGTTTAGTGTTTACAATAATAACTCCATTGGCTCCTCTTACTCCAAATATGGCTAGTGAAGATGGGTCTTTAAGAATTTCCATCGACTCTATATCAGAAGGATTAAGGTAATTGATATTATCTGAAAAGAGACCGTCCACTACATAAAGTGGAGAGTATCCGTTAATAGAATTAGTTCCTCTAATTCTAACTTCCGGATCTTGCCCGGCTCTACCTGTGTTAACCACTTGTACTCCGGCAACCTTACCTTGAATTGAAGCCAAAAGGTTGGATGAAGGTCGATTTGCAATCTCTTCTGCATTGATACTGGCAATAGAACCTGTTAGATCTCGTTTTCTTGCAGACCCATAACCAATAACAACAACTTCGTCGAGAGCTTGTACGTCTTCACTAAGGGATACATTGATAGTGGTTCTTCCGTTTACCGGTTCTTCAACGGTTGACATTCCGATATAGCTGAAAACTAATGTTCCGTTTGATGGTACATTGTTCAATGTATAGTTGCCATCAATATCGGTTACCGTACCGTTGTTTGTTCCTTTTACTAAAACAGTGACTCCTATTCCGGAGTCTCCGGTGGTTGTTTCTGTAACTGTA
>CAZYGE010000067.1:0-9554 GCA_964647535.1 uncultured Proteiniphilum sp. | reverse complement strand
ATTACATAAATAAAAGACATACCGAACATAGACGAGCTGCGGATTGTTCTCACACCCGGGATCCCCAGTAGTGATGTTGTTAGCGGATAGGTTATCTGCTCTTGAATATCTTTGGGTGATCTACCCATCCATTCGGTTGAAATTATCTGCTGGTTCTCTCCAATATCCGGAATCGCATCTACTGGTACGGGATCACGTGGCAATATACTGTACCAGTTGAAAGGAGCTGTAGATATCCCCCATATGATAATAGTTGCTAACAAAAGAATAGTGATTATTCTGTTGTTTAAGAAATACTTTATGATTTTTTTGATCATAGAATATATAGTTTAATATGTTTGTTGTAATTGATTAGGCTATTTATGTAAAACAGTGTGAAGCCTAAAGTGTTTTCTGAATGTATTTACAGAGTTGTGTATTTAATTACAGCGTTGTGTATTAATACATATATCAACTAATTCTGCAAACAATAATAGATAAGAATCAAATTCGGTAGATACAGATGTAAGTAAGAATGCTTACATCCTTAAGGTAGTGACCCTTTGGAGGGAATTTTAAAGTAGTTATTAATGTGCTGGAACCTGTTTTGGATGTGACCAAGTGATTTATCGAAGTTAATCCCGCAACATCCGATGAAAGAGATAATATTTTAGGAAAAAACTGCTCCACTATTGTTTGATACTTATCAGTCGATAACTTTAATATTTCGGTATCACAACAATGATTGCCTGAAGTTAAAACATCACGATGCTCTGTATCATCACAGCAGAAATCCTCGATTCCATTAGTCTGGTATATTTGAAGAGAGCTCAACTCATCGTCACAATAATGCATAGCAATTACTGGTTGAATTGCTGTTATCATTATCAATATTAATGAAAATTTGGCTACTATTCTCTTCATTATCTTATTCTAATTTTCACAAAATTATGGGTTATATATTTGTAAACAAAATAAACATGGTTTAAATTTCATAATGAACTGCAGTAAATTCTATATTAGCCCTTAAATAAACCGAGCGGTATATTCGATAACTGAAAAGTACATAATATCACTTAGTTTATCTCATTGCTTAACTAGAATGCAGCGATTTCAATCAGAATTTGAAACCAACGCCCCCAAAGAATGTGGCACCAGGCATTGGGTAGCCGGCATTTACTTCATAATCTTGGTTGAGTAGGTTTTCACCTCTCACAAAGATATTTATCCAATCCGATACTTTATAATTAATGCGTGCATTCCACAATAATGCATTTTCTTTTATCGGCTCAGGGTTAACCGTAGTATATAGATTACCTAGATATTGCAGGCCCGTGGAAAAACTCCATTTCTCGTATATGTAATTCCCACTCACATAAAATTTATGTTCAGGTGCACCCACAATCTTGTAGGCCATATCAAGCAAACTATAGTTAGCTGACAAGCGGAGGTTTTCGGTTACATGATAATTAAATGTAAGTTCAAACCCTTTGTTTTTAACCTCACCCGAGTTCACATTTAAAGGTCTTCCATCTACAAAGTTGACCTGTATCATATTATCTCCTTTTATATAAAAGAGATTTATACCCATACTCATTCTTGTATGAGGAAATGATTGAAGCAGCGAAATCTCATAATTCATCAGTCGTTCTGCCTCCAGTTCTGGATTTTGCGGAGGGAACATGTACATTTCTCTAATAGTTGGATGTCTAAACCCTTTGCTCACAATTGTTTTTAGTGAGGTGTATGGAGTAGGGGTGTAGCTCAACCCAAGCTGCGGAATCCATTCCTCCCCATTGAGTTCATGATGATCTAAACGGATTCCTGCGTTCATTGTGAGTCTGTTGTTAAAAGCAGACTGTTGAATATTCACATATCCTGCAATATTGTTTATATGGACATCTGCTAATTCTACATTCTCCAATTCATTCGAAAACTTGTTCCATGCTTTTCCTCCGAATCGTTGTAAATCAAATCCTGCTGTTGTCTTATTTCCTTCAAAAAAACTGTAAGATTGATAGGCAGAAATGCCCAGCATTTGGTCATTGGAATTAAACCAAAAATCAGGACTTGACGATGAGTTTAGCTCGTAACCATCATAAATCTTATGTTTCCCGAAGTTATAGAAAAATTTTAAAGCCCCAGAAGTATTGGAATACTCATTTTCAATTACCGCAGAAGCTACGCCTCTTAATATGTCAGCATCATTATCTATAATTAAATCGGTTACAGTGCCTGGATTTGAGCTTTTTGTTTTTGAAAGATTGAGGTCGGTAAAACTACTCCAATAGCTATTTAAGTTATATCCAACCTTGGCATAACCATTAAGTTGTTCAAAATCCATATTATCACGATGCCCGTCGGATTTGTTATATCCCAAGTTTATCGTTGAATTGAAACGGTTTCTTTTAAAACCTGAAGTTACTTCAGCACTAAATGAATTGAAGCTCCCATACATTAATTGAGCAGAGCTGTGTAAGCCCTCATGCTTTTGTTTTCTTGTAATGATATTGATTGCACCTCCCATTGCATTAGAGCCGTAAAGAACTGATGCGGGACCTCTAACCACCTCCACTCTTTCTGTCATATTAGACTGGTAACTGTCTGCGAGCGGATGTCCCATCAATCCCATATACTGTGGATGCCCATCAATCAGCACTAAAACTCCTGCAGTGGGTGCACCACCTATACCTCTAATACTCATCGCACCTGCAGCACCACCTGCAACACCATATCCCATTACACCTCTCTGAGTAATAAACAGTCCGGGTACTTCTTCATTCAAGAGTGGCAGGATAGAATGATCTTTTCTTGACTCAAACTGCCTCTCTGAAACTACAGATATGCTCATGGGAAGACTTCGTAAATTGACCTTAGGCATACTTCCCGTTACAATCACCTCATCTAGTTTGATAGTATCATTTACAGTATTATTTATACCACCAAATGATGGTTTATAAACGAATAATATTAAGCAAAATGAAATTAAAATTTTTCTCATAAAATCCATGGAAACCTAAAACAGGGTTCGTCATAAAGTGAATAATCTGCCTTGCCATTAACTGCGAATGTCTTAATTTGCTTAGCATCTTGTAATAAATCAATGGCAAATTGTATTGTTGCACCTGTTTTTATGCGGTCTTCCACCAGAAGGATTGTCTTATCCTTGAACTTGAAATCAATCGGTGAAACGAGCTTTGGACTGTCATATTTAGGTAATTGATTTGGATCGCGCAGGTTTATTTTAATAAGTTTAATTTCGGCATTCAAACGTTGATTAATTATTGCAGCTGGAACAATACCGCCGTTGGCAATAGCTACAATTATATCAAAAGTCTCTTTAAAATCGATGTTACGAAACTTTTCAAGAACCTCTTCAAAAGATTTTTCTCTAACCATCTCAAATTTTTGCTATAGCTTTTAATACTATATAACCCACAAATAGTTGGATAAGCATCCCTGGTATTCCAATTCTAAAATCTTGAATGGCAACATAGAAGTTTTGTGACATTGCCCACTCAATTCCCGTTCCTATTACTTGGTAGGCAAGAATTGCTAATATAATTCCTATGAAAGAAACTTTTTTGTAATGTTTGGCTGCCAAAGAAGCTGCAATTGCAAATATTGCCGATTTAATAATGATTGCAGGTAGAACCGCTACTGGCGGCATTCCAAATAGTATATTGTTTGCCAATGGAGAAAGGATCGCAGTTAATAACCCAACATGTATACCATATTTATATGCTGCAACAAGTGTGAAAAAATAAATAGGTAGAAATATGAACCCTCCTTGGGGAACTAAATGTGCAATTTGAGGTAACAAAAGATTACCTAAAATAAATGCTGCGGCAAACAGATAAGTTTTTGTATTGCGAAGATTTAATGTGTATAAATTGGTTGTAGTTGACATAATGATATTGTTTTTTGCTTATTTACAAAACTATAAATAATTGATAAGCTTTTGTTATCAATCGCTGTTATTATTGTTTAAAACAAGAAAAAGGAGGAAAATGAACTGCTTTCCTCCTTTAATCTAATAGATCAATTTAAATCAGTATTTATTTCTAATGTCTATAGTTCTTTAATCCTTATATTTCTGAATTTAACTTGTGAACCATGACCTAGAAAACCGATATGTCCTTTTTCATTTAGAAGTCCCGGGTGTTCTCTTCCATCCATCGTTCCGTCTTTAGAAGCTTCACGTATATTTCCATCAAGAATTGTTGTTCCGTTAAGGATAATCTTAATGTTATCGCCATCTGCAATCACTTCTTGATAGTTCCATTCTCCTAATGGTTTTAATGCACCTCTTTCCGCAGGAATAACACCATAAACAGAACCGTGATACTGGTGTATTTGCAGATTTTCATATATCGGAGCATCATTATCCAAAATTTGTAACTCCATTCCTACATAAGCAGCATCTCCTTCCATTGGAGTTCTAATACCAAGACCATTATTAGCTCCCGGTGTAAGCATAAACTCAAACCTGAACACAAAATTGTCAAACTCTTCGTTTGTATACAAATTCCTAGTGGTACCTTTACTTTTACCCGGATAAACGGTTATTGTACCGCTTTCTACAGCGTAATCAGCTTTGTTTCCTGTCCACTGATCTAGATTAGTGCCATCGAAAAGAATTTTAAATCCTTCTGCCTCTTCTTCCTCAGAAAGTTTAAAAGGTTCGGGACGTGGAATTTCTTTAATGTAAATATCCCTATAAGCAACTTCACTTCCGTGAGCCTGTAATTCAATTTGTTCAACAGGAAATATAGGTTGACTTCTATCCCAGAAATTTTCTAAAACAACGTTGTCAGTTACAAGCTCATCATTGAGCCATACCGAAACTCTTTCGCCTACCATACGAATTCTGAAAGTATTCCATTCTCCGAGCTTTTGGTCGGCTACTTTTAGTGGTTTGCTTTCGTGTACTTTGTTATTGTATAATCCTCCCGATCCTACTTGGGCACCTACATTAACACGGGCCGTATCCCAAATTTGTACTTGAGGAGTTCCACGAAGATAAATTCCTGCATCAGGCTCCGGACCTTCATATAATTTCCAATCTACAAGCATTTCAAAATCGCCATATTGCTTTTCAGTACATAGATTATTCCCCTTTCCGGTGAATAAGAGTATTCCATTGTCTGCAATCCAGCTTTCTTTAGCTTCTGCGTCGGCCTTAGCTTGTGCTGCAGCAAGTTCTTTACTACTCATCTCTGCTCTCTTAATCGGATTAGCAACCAACCCCTTCCAGCCGTCAAGATTTTCCCCATTGAATAATGAAGTAAAACCACCTTCTGTCTCATTTTCAGAAAGATGTTTTGTAATCGATTGACGTTGATAATCTGCATCTGGGTTAGATAAAGTTTTGCTTACTTTATTTAGTATATTGGTCGTCTCTTCACCTGCAAATGAAGAATTGGATAAAGCAATATTCATTGCTGAAACAGCTGCTGCTTCACTTAGCGCTGCATTGTCCATAAAAGGAGCAACATAAAGCATAGCTTGATATTGATTAGTTGTTCCTAGAAGTTCAATTATTCTGTTTCTTTGCTTATCATTTTGAGCAAACTCCATGGCTTCACGCAAATATAGATATTTAATCGCATCTGTTACGTCAGATCTGCTAATTATGTCAATTAATGCGGTTGTAATTTTATCTAACTCACTAGTTTTATTTGTATTTCTAGCAATATCCAATATTGGGTAAATTACATGAAATGAGTTTATATTAGATAATGCTCTGAAAGCTGCTTCACGATTAGCACCTGTTTCTTTATTATATGCTTCATTTAATTGTTCTATAGACTCAGATGATCCAATTCCTGCAAGTGCACTATAATAAAGGTGCTTTTTATTTGATTTGCTAATTCTCTCAGAAACCAGTTTGGTTTGATCCTCCTGCGGCAAGTCGCTTAACCCTGTATTTATCGCGTGTTGAATAGCAGATGTGTACTCTTCATCGGATTGTTCAAGAAGAACAAACAGGTCGTTTAAGTTTTTGTCTGTAACCACATTTTTGAGTGTACTTGCAGCTGCAGTTTTGACAGCTTGATTGTCTGAAAACATCTGGTTGTACACTAAGTTGTATTGACTCTCCATTTTGCGATTAGAGATAAGCTCAAGGATGGCTTTTTTACCTTCATCGTCGCTGCTCTCATATACAGAAGCAAGTGTGTAAGATATGTCTCCGTTGAAGCTCATAAGTGCATTCTTTGCTAGTGTTACGGATTCATCGTCACTGCTTTTTAATAATCCGGCTAAAGTAAGAAGAGATTCTTCCCCTCCAATTTTAGATAGAGATTGAGTAGCAGCTTTCTGAACCATTTTGTTTGATGAACCTACAAAAGGAATAATAACATAAGCAGCTCCCTCAGGTTGCTTTTCACCTAACCAATATGTTAGTGCAGTTTGTATATCAGATGATTTAGTTTTTGATACTTCTTTTAAAATAAGATCAACTGACTTTTTATCATTCTCAAAAGGATATACATGAAGTATGTTAGTAAGATATTTAAGATCTCCATCTTTAATAACTTCTCCAAGTATTTTTGAAGTGTTTGAAGAAGGAAGATCCAACAGTAATTTGGTCGCTGCAATTTTCAAATCATTCTTATTCTGCTTCTTTGTTCGGGAAAGTAGTCTATTTGCCTCTTTAGATACTATCTTGTGCTCTGAGGCATTTAATCGGCTTAATAAATTGATATAAGATGCTACAGCACCACTTTTTTCATATTCTAAACCAATATTCTCCGCTGCATTACGTAATGGTCTAACAGACTCTTTGCCTCCTACTTCTGCGAGAGCTTTTAAAAGCACTCCCCTCATCTTTTCCGATGGGTTGCTATTTAATAGATTTAATAAAACAGGTTCCGATTTAGTATAACCTGTTTGTCCCAAAGCATTTGCGAAATGAAGACTATTAACCTCTGAGTTGCTCTCAGCGAGTGCTTTTAAAAGCTCTTCATTTGCACTCTCTGTACCAATCGATACTAAAGCTGCAGTAGCCGTTCCGGAAAGATAATCGTCATTGAGAAAGCTAGAAAGCGCTTCCACATTGTTGTTAGAACCAACCGTTCTTAGTTGTCTTATAACAAATGCTTTAACTTCTTTATCTAATGGCCTGCTTAAAGCTTTTTCAAAAGCATTTGCTGCCACAGCACGTTTTGTATCGTCTTTAGATACAAAATGACTCCAACCACTAATTGCAAAGTCATAAGCTTCATTTGTTTCGGTGCCGGGAGGATTCATCCTACCAATAAGGTCTAACAATCCTTCTTCACCTGTTGTTACAAGATCAGATATTACTGCATTGTATTGCTGAGGAGTCTCTGCCGGTAGCTGAGCCAGTGCATCAGCTATAATGGTAGAGTTAGTTCTACCTTGTGCTAATTGAGCCTCTGCACTGAATGAAAATATAAGGCAAAGACAAAGTATAATATATTTTATTTGTTTCATTATTTATTACCTTTTAAGATTAAATTGTCCATGGAGCTCGAGAAGGTTGATGGATATATCGATTTGCCTCCTCATCATTTATAAACATTTCTTTCACAGGATCATATTCAAGTGTTCTATTAAGTTGAAGTGCTACAAGACCCATGTTTACAACGGTACAAGAGCGGTGTCCGTTATTTTCATTTAGAGCATACTTTTGTCTTGTTCTTATGCTCTCTAGGAAGTCTGTGTTTTGCTCAGCCGGTTCAGGGAAGTCCGCTAGTTTTTTTTCCCAATTTGGAATGTCACAAACAAAGTTTTTATAAACATTGCCATTTGGTCCTGAAATGTAAGGCGTATCAGGATCACCATAATCACCTCCCCAAAGTACTATTTCACACCCATCCTCATATGTGTATGTAATACTTCTCCAAGTTCCAACAGCATCCGGGTGTTGTTGAGGTGCATCCACTTCTACTTTCACTGGAGATGTATCATCTTTACCAAGCATATATTGAACCGGGTCTATATAGTGCTGCCCCATATCACCTAAGCCTCCGCCATCGTAATCCCAATACCCGCGAAATGTGCTATGTACCCTATGAGCACTGTAAGGTTTGTAAGGAGCCGGTCCTAACCACATATCGTAATCTAGTTCTTCAGGAACAGGTTGTGGTTCTAAATGATTTTTGCCTACCCAGAAAAATTTCCAATCAAAACCAGTGTGTTTGCTTATTGTAAATTTCAAAGGCCATCCAAGCATACCACTATCAACTAATTTTTTTAATGGTTGTACAGGCGAGCCGAGGCCATAAAAATTACTTCTAAAACGAAACCATGTGTTAAGACGGAAAATATTACCATACTGTTCAATTGCTTCACGAACCCTGATTCCTTCACCAATAGTACGTGTCATGGGCTTTTCACAGAATATATCTTTTCCCGACTGCGCCGCTTCTAAGGCCATAATCCCATGCCAATGGGGTGGGGTAGCAATGTGAACTATGTCAACATTTGTGTCTTTGATAAGATCCCGAAAATCATGGTACTCATTAACTTTATTTTTTATCATGGAAGCCGCTCTGGCAAGATGGTTTTTGTCCACATCACATATAGCAGCAACACGTGTGTTATCATAAGGAATATGACTGCGTCCCATTCCTCCAACACCAATAATACCCTTTGTAATCTCGTCACTAGGTGCGATCATGCCTTTACCCAGCACGTTACGGGGAACAACGGTTAGTAAGGCTACACCACCCATTGTTTTTAAAAATTGCCTTCTGGATTTCATTTAAATTAAAATATTTGAATTAATAATAGTCGATTGCATCAATTACACAAAAATAAGGATAATATTGTGATTTCTTTAACAATTTGGTGGAATTATAAACTAAAATCTTCAATTATTAAAGAAACAGTTTTTTGTGCAATATTAAAACGCATAAAAGGATATGATTTATTAGAATATAATCATTCTTAATATTATGCTCTTTGTCTCGCCCATTCCATAACATTTGCGGGGGGACGCTTAGCTTGCAACTCTTTTTTCATGAAGTCCATGTATGGAGCAACGTGGCTAAAAAACTTGTAAAAACCCTGACATAAGTAGTTTAACCCCTCGTTACCATATTTGTCTTTTATAAACCTATTCTTTGGGCATTCACCATAGCATGCAAAAAGAAAATCGCACTCTCTACACTGTTGAGGTAAAGTGTCAAATTTGTCATTACCAAACTTCAACTGTTCATCAGAATACATCATTGCAGCAATTGTCTTGTCATTTATATTTCCAAGACGATATTCGGGAAATACAAAATGGTCACAAGAAAAAACATCACCATTAAACTCCATTGCACCTGCATGACCGCAAGTTTTTGCCATGGTACAAACTCCCGGTTGTTCACCTACCCAGTTTGCCAATGTAGAGTCGAATATCTGAATGTACATTTTACCTACATCCTCTTTGATCCACTCATCGAAGACTGCGCAGAGAAAATTACCCCATTTATCTGCTGGAACAGTATAGGGAGCTAAGTCCACTTCATTGGCCTTTTCTTTTGCTGTAGCAAGCTTCAATAGCAAGTTGTCTTTTCTGATGCGTTCTACAATTGGAGAAAACTGTACATACTTAC
>CAZYGE010000066.1:4440-9765 GCA_964647535.1 uncultured Proteiniphilum sp. | reverse complement strand
CTTTTACTTGCTGCTACATTTAATGGTTTAGCTATGACTCAACTTCATGCTCAGTTGAAAGAAAATTTAGAAAATGATGCCAAGAGACCTAATGTTTTGTTGGTAATTTCTGATGACCAATCTTTTGAACATACAAGTTTTGCCGGTTCTAACTTTGTTTCTACTCCCGGGTTTGATAGTGTTGCAAAGAGTGGTATTTATTTTTTAAACGGATATGCCTCTTCTCCCGGCAGTGCTCCTTCTAGAGGGTCAATGGTTACAGGAAGACATCATTGGCAAAATGAGCAAAGTGGTCAGCATGCTTCTAGTTGGATGAAAAAGCACGTTCCGTTTGTAGATTTATTAACTCAGACCGGATATCATACAGGATATACAGGAAAGGGTGTTGAGCCATTTCAATATGCAAGAAATGAAAATGACTCTCTTTGGAGAGTTGGTAATGCTGCTGGTAAGCCTTATAATAGAATTCTTTATGGATCGGACGGTGTTGATGATGTTAGGGTTGCAAAGGGTATAAGCCGACTTGATTATTTTGCTAATTTCAAAGATTTTTTGGAGGATAAAGATCAAGATCAGCCATTTTATTTTTGGTTTGGCAGCAATGAGCCTCACAGAGGATATGAGAAAGATTCATGGAAGAGAACAGATAAAGAGCTTTCAATGGTGGATGTGCCCGGTTTCTTGCCTGATAATGATGAAATAAGAGGTGATTTACTGGATTATGCAGTTGAAATTGAGTGGTATGATAGGCATCTTGTGAAAATACTGAATCATTTGCAGGAGATTGGCGAACTTGATAACACGATTGTTATTGTAACGGCAGATAACGGTATGCCATTTCCGAGGGCTAAAGCATATAATTATGAATATGGTGTGCATGTGCCTCTCGCTATTTCTTATCCTGAGAGGTTTCCCGGAAACAGAGTTTCGTCTGACTTGGTGAGTTTTATTGATATTGCTCCTACTATTCTCGAATTGGCAGGTGTTTCAGAAGAAGGCATGTTACCAATCACCGGGAAGAGTTTGGTGAGTTTACTTGAGTCTACCGATTCGGGAAATATTTCGGGATCGAAAAATATTAATGAGAGCAGGAAATATGTGTTTTCGGGGAGAGAACGGCACTCCTACTCTAGATGGAACAATATGGGTTTTCCTCAACGTGCAGTTAGAAGTGGTGACTACCTTCTTGTTTGGAATATGAAGCCTGAGCTATGGCCTGCAGGCGATTTGCAAGCAATAAAACCAAATTCTGACGGAGAGCTTTATCCTTTGTATGGAATTGATGAGAGGGGCGTATATCGCTCAGGATGGGCATTTACAGATATTGATGATTCACCCTCGAAATCATTTATAATAGAGAATCATGATGATTTAAATATTGAGAGCTATTTTAATTTAGCCTTTGGAAAAGTACCGGAGTTTGAGCTTTATAATGTATCAGATGACCCTTATTGCCTTGAAAATATATATGGCAGATATGCGCATATATTAATAGGCAATAAATTAAAGAAAGCTCTTTTAGAGGAACTGGAGAGAACTGGTGATCCAAGAATTGTTGGGCCTGATAAGGAGGTTTTTGATTCTTATAAAAGATATGTTGGGCCCATGAGGGAGTTTCCTCCACACTAAATGCAGGCACCTATAATTAAAATGCAAGCAGCCCTCACAAACTGGTATACAAACAGTTGCAGCGGCCTGATTAATTAATTTAAACAATGTCTAAAAAAAGGTGTTAACCTTAGTAAAGATATAAATACATTATGCATATAATCGACATAATTATAATAATTGTATACATGCTCTGTCTTATGGGCATAGGGATCTATTTTTGGAGAAAGAACAAGAGTGCTGACGATTATTATGTGGGTGGTCGTTCAATGAATAAGTTTGCTATTAGTCTTTCAGTAGTGGCAACCGACGTAGGAGGGGGTTTTTCAATAGGCTTGGGAGGGCTAGGGTTTCTTATGGGGCTTTCAGGTTCATGGATGCTCTTCACAGGACTACTTGGAGCTTGGCTAAGTGCAGTGTTTTTAATCCCCAAAGCAGGTAAGCTCTCAAGAAAACTGAAGATATATACTTTCCCCCAGCTTTTTGAATTTTTCTACAGTCCGCGAGTAGCTCTTTTGGCAGGAATTATTTCTGCCATCGGGTACATAGGGTTCACAAGTTCTCAGCTATTGGCAGGTGCAAAGCTGGCATCTGCGACTTTTATTGGGCTCGATATGACAACAGCATTAATCGTAATGGGAGCTATTGCAATAATTTACACTTCAATAGGTGGTATTAAAGCTGTCGTTTATACTGATGTAGTGCAATGGATTATCCTCCTAATTGGATTGATATTAATTGGCATTCCTTTGGCTTACAATGCCATTGGAGGAATTGATGTGATTAGAGAGACTCTGCCAGCCGAATTCCTAACATTAAACAATATCGAGTGGTATACTATTGTTAATTGGGGTGTGACCATTATACCAATTTGGTTTGTGGGAATGACACTCTACCAAAGATTATATGCCTCGCGCTCTCCAAAAGAAGCGCAGAAAGCCTGGTACATTGCAGGTATATTTGAGTGGCCTATAATGGCTTTCATGGGGGTGATTTTAGGATTATTTGCTCGTGTGGCATATGAAAACGGTATGTTTGCATATATGGGTTTTGGACCCGGTGAGATGATGGACTCCGAAATGGGGCTTCCATTTTTACTACGTACTATCTTGCCCGTAGGATTACTGGGGTTATTGATTACAGCTTATTTCTCTGCTGTTATGTCTACTGCAGACAGCTGTATTATGGCGGCCTCAGGTAATATCGAAAGTGATATCTTAAGTAAGATACGATCTGTTCCAAAAAGCAAGAGGTCACGTCTGATTCAATCGCAGTTTATTACCCTTGGAATTGGGATATTGGGACTTCTTATTGCACTGCAAATGGAGAATGTTTTGGAACTTATGCTACACTCCTACGCATTTATGGTAAGTGGCCTTTTTGTGCCGGTGTTAGGTGCGTTTTTCACAAAACGTGGTAGTGCCACTGCAGCTTTTTGGGCAATGATTGTTGGTGGATCCACTACACTAAGCCTTACACTACTATCAGTGCAACTACCATATGGTCTGGATCCTAATGTATTTGGAATTACCACATCGGCTGTGTGCTATATTATTCTTTCTATACTCTTCCCCGGCAGAAAAAATGTGTTGGCGTAACGTTGGTTATTGTTGGTTATTGTTCCTTATTAATGCTTACTGTTGCTTTTCGTGTTCCACTAACTCTTCCTGTTTCGGTTCTGACAACTGTTTGCAACTCTACTGAATCATCCTCAGAAAGATCAATTTTAATAGGGGATTCGTATTTTATACCATATTGCAATGGATCTCTTCCATCAAGCGTGTAGTATATCACAGAGTTTTGAATTGGTGGGTTTAGTGTAACTTCCGTTTTGGTCTCATTGGTTTCAATGTTACGAAGTCCGATGGGATTGGGAACTCTAAAGTTTACTCCCTTTTTATCTAGCCATCGCAAATTGTAGGATAATCGAGTTTGGAAATCATCGAAGTCTTTCTCCGGTTCGCTCCAATTGACTTCTGCAACGGCTGCTAAGCGAGGGAATGCCATGTAATCTAATTTGGGTAAGCTATGGATATACTCCATCCACAGGTTTCCTTGTACACCAATGATGTATTTATGGTTTTCGGCAGGGATTTGTGGAGAGAATGGTTCATACTCGTAGACTCTTCTTAATGGTACATCTCCCCATATATTCAGCGGTTCTTCTTCAGGAACGCCTTGGTAGTAATCGAGATACATAAAAACATTGGGAGCCATAACAACTTCATGCCCCAACTGTGCTGCTTTGATTCCTCCTTCTTCGCCGCGCCAGCTCATAACCATTGTGTTAGGCGCCAAACCTCCATCCATGATTTCATCCCATCCGAGTGCTCTACGCCCTTTGCTTTGAAGGTAGGTGCTGACACGTTTTATGAAGTAGCTTTGCAGTTCGTCTTCGTTCTGTAGGTTTTGTTCTTCCATTTTTGCTTGGCATTTGTGACAAGCTTTCCAGCGTTCTTTAGGTGCTTCATCGCCTCCAATATGTATAATTTCGGATGGAAACAGCTCAAGTATTTCATCCAAAATATCTTCTACCATTTTGTATGTGTGCTCATTTCCGGCACAAAGAATGTCTTCTTGAATTCCCCATTGTTCTAACACTTTGAAGG
Organism: uncultured Proteiniphilum sp.; assembly: GCA_964647535.1. Taxonomy (GTDB): domain Bacteria; phylum Bacteroidota; class Bacteroidia; order Bacteroidales; family Dysgonomonadaceae; genus Proteiniphilum. Next base: position 5,548 of record CAZYGE010000066.1, on the reverse strand, counting down.
GTCCTCCGGTGCAAGAGACTTCGGGATATGCTGCTAATACAGTAAGAGTATGACCGGGCATATCAAACTCTGGTATTATTGTGATATTTTTTTGTTGAGCGTATTCTACTACATCTTTAATTTGTTCTTGAGTATAAAATCCGCCATGAGGGAGTCTATCAAAAGAAGCAGGGTCATGGTTGCTCTGTGTACCTCTACGCCATGCTCCTATTTGAGTAAGTAGGGGGTATTTTTTTATTTCAATTCTCCATCCGGCATCTTCTGTAAGGTGCCAATGAAATGTGTTGAGTTTGTAGAAGGCCATAAGATCTATAAATCGTTTAACCTCCTCAACACTAAAAAAATAGCGTGCAACATCTAACATGGCACCTCTGTATTCAAACCTTGGTTTATCGATGATTTCAGCTACAGGTAGTTTGATAGAACCTGTTTCATAAGGGGAGATTAATTGTTTGATTGATTGCAGTCCATAAAAAAGACCGGCTTCGCTCCCAGTTACAGTAACTGAATTGGGTTTGATGCTTAATTGGTATGATTCGTCTTGAATATTGGAATCTAAAATGAAGCTTATTGTGCCGGATTTTTCTTCTGATGATGTTTGCTCAGGTGATTTTTGATATGGGAGCGTTCGTTTGAAGTTTACATGCAAGAAATCGTTTAGAAAATGGGCGAGATATGCGATTTCATCATTATTATATATTATAGACGAACTTGAGTTTAAGGAAAAGTAACCGACTCCTTGGGTTGAATTCAATGGCTTGGGTATGATATTTAATTCACTTGCAATTGCCTTATTGGAGATAAGCGTTATTAAACAAAATATCAGACATAAATTAAGAACTAATTTTTTCATTTGTAACATGTTTATATTATTTCACCTTAATTGAATATTTAAGTATTGTACAATTATCACATTTTTAACCGGTTGGTCGTTCAACGTTTAACTTGATGTATTGCAAAAATAATGAAATAATTGACACCGCACCCTTTTTGTTGACAGTTATTCAACAATATCTCCAAGTTTTATACTCAAGTTTAAAATCACTATCTTTGCGCCGGATTTTGTTTTAGGTGTTATTATTTTGATTGAATTACTTAGGTTGCACTT
>CAZYGE010000066.1:0-4340 GCA_964647535.1 uncultured Proteiniphilum sp. | reverse complement strand
TACACTTATTAGTTTATACTTTATGGAAATTTCTATACCCAAGTTATTGGGAACTTCAAGACCTGTGAATTATAAGACGGAGGTTTTGTCAGGACTTACTGTTGCTCTAGCATTAGTGCCGGAGGCAATAGCTTTTGCTATGATTGCAGGATTTTCGCCGCTTACTGGATTATACGCGGCTTTTGTAATGGGGTTTGTTACATCAATACTCGGAGGCAGACCTGCAATGATTTCGGGTGCTACGGGTGCGATTGCTGTAATTTTTGTTGGTTTAATTATACAGCTTAGAAATGAAATGCCGGGTATAGGCAATGAGCAAATATTGCAATTTGTATTTGCAACAGTTATTTTGGCCGGGGTATTGCAAATATTGGCAGGTGTGCTTAGGCTTGGGAAATTTATCAGATTAGTTCCTCAACCTGTTATGTATGGTTTTGTAAATGGGCTTGCAATTATAATATTTATGGCTCAATTCCCAAACTTCACTTCAATTATTGAAGGTAATCCTTCATTAGCTGCATTCTTTTCAGGCGACAGCGTTACTAATAATGCATTACTAAACAGCGGTTTTATTGAACTCTTTACAATGGTTGGCCTGGTGGTTGCAACTATGCTTATCATTTGGCAATTTCCTAAAATAACTAAGGCTGTTCCATCTTCACTTGTTGCAATTATTGTGATCTCGGCTATCGTAATATTATTTGGGATTTCAACTACAACAGTTGCCGGCACACTAGCTCCGGGAGAAACAATTAAAGGTACATTTCCTCCTCTTTCAATTCCAAATATTGCATTAAATTGGGAGACCTTGTCTTTAATTTTTCCTTATGCAGCTATTGTGGCGGGTGTGGGTCTAATCGAAAGTCTGTTAACTTTGAATTTGATTGATGAGGTTACAGAGTCTCGAGGTAATGGTAACAGAGAGTGTATCGCACAAGGTACCGCAAATATTGCTTCCGGGTTTTTATCGGGTATGGGTGGTTGTGCTATGATTGGTCAGAGTTTAATTAACACTTCGTCAGGGGCGCGAACCAGACTATCGGGCTTGGTTGCTTCAATTATGTTGCTTGTGTTTATTATGTTTGGCTCCGGTGTAATTGAGAAATTACCAATGGCAGCTTTGGTAGGCGTAATGTTTATGGTGGCAATAGGAACTTTTGAGTGGGCAAGCTTTAGAGCATTTCGCAAAATGCCCGTATCAGATGTATTTGTGATGGTTGTTGTTACTCTTATAACAGCTATTACAAAGAATTTGGCAATTGCCGTTCTTACCGGTATTATTATTTCAGCTCTTGTTTTCTCATGGGAGAATGCGAAACGAATACGTGCGCGTAAAACTGTAGATAAAGAGGGTGTGAAGCATTATGAGATTTATGGACCACTCTTTTTTGGGTCAATAAAAGCCTTCTCCGAAAAATTTAGCCCTGCTGAAGATCCGGAAGAGGTAGTTATTGATTTTAAAGAGAGCCGAATAGTGGATATGTCTGCAATTGAGGCTGTTAATGCCATCACAAAACGATATCGCAATTATGGTAAAACAGTGTACCTGAGGCATCTTAGCGATGACTGCAAAATACTTCTAAAAAATGCCGACGCAATTATTGAAGTGAATGTGTTGGAAGATCCAAGCTACAAAGTTCTTACCAACAAAGCCAAAACTCTTGTGAGATAGAATAATCAAAAGATAGCTTTATCAGACAAACAGAAACCAGTTGCTGTTTTCTTGATAATCTTCGCTTACAGTGCTTTCATTTTCAAAAGAATGCCCTGCAACTAGTTTAGATATCATTTCTTGCAAGTTGGTTAAAGCTCCGTTAATCAAATCTTTGCGAAAGTCTTTTTGAGCCAACTGCAACACATAATTCATTGAAATGATGCGGCCTATTATTTTTCCCATTCCAACCGATTTGCGTTGTGACATTTCAATATTTAAATTGAAATTAATTGAATCTTTTAAATAGTCTGCCGCTTTATCTGTAAGGTTGAATTCTTTCAGAAATTGATATAGATTATTCACTTTCGCTCGTTTCATTAATTTTATCAATCCCTCTGTTATTTGTGCATATAAGATATCATTTGAACCTTCGAAGATTTGAAACGGACGACTATCAACTATGCCTCGTCCCACGATGTGATTAAGCTTGTATGATTTAGCACCAATCAGCTGCATTGCAGATTGTGCGGCCTCTTGCATCAAGTCAGTGATTACGCTCTTTACTGCGTTGGCTTCTAAACCGTGTGGTGCCATATCATTTTCCGTACTCAACTTGTTGCTACTATTGACACACATTGCTGAGCAAATTGTGTAAAATGATTGTAGTCTTGATAAACGATGCTGTACCTGATCGAAGCTTAAGAGGTTTCTCCCTCCAATAAAGCGTTGCTTGCAATGTGCCAGAGCCTCATCAAACATTCGATGTATAAATCCCATACCCATTCCGGGGAATTGCATTCTGCTGCTATGAAGCAAATCAAGCATCATCTTTATACCGGTAGTATGGGGTTGTAGTTTATGAGTACCTGGTACTTCTGAGTCAATTTGGTTCCTTCCATAAGGTATTGCATAGAGTCCTAAGTTCTTGAATGTCTCTTCTACTTTAATTTTCTGTTCAGGTGCATTGTTATCTATCAGAAAGAAGTCAATATCACGTTGTAACTCGCCGGTCTTGGTTTGCTTTCGGGCGGTTACCAACCAATAATCTGCCCAGCCGGTTAATCCTGCCCAATGTTTGGTTCCCTTTAAATTATATTTACCTTCCTTTTTTATAAAAGAAGTTTGCATATTCAGAGCATCACTCCCGAAGTTGGGCTCTGTAATCATGAGACCACCCATGGCTTTATTCTCTAAAAATGTTTTTAACACAGGTGGTTTCACTTCCTCCTGTCCATATTTTTGAAAGGGTTGTAAAAACAACGCAGAGTTTATTCCCATGGTAAGGCATAGCTCCAATGATTCGTAAGATGTTGTTGCGAGCAATTCAAGAATTTCATGTGGCAATGCGCCACGACCACCATATTCTTTTTTAATACAGATTGAAAGTGGGTTTACTGACATTATTTCTTCTACCATTTGTTCAGTATTGCCGGAACGATGAAAAACCTTCTCTATTTTGGCTTTTAAATCATCAATCAATTCTGCAAACGCTCTATTATCACTTTGTGTGTGAGACATATATTTTCTATTGTATTTATTTTTTGCCGATGGCAATCACCATCCTAGGATGGTTAAACAATTATTTAGGAAGAAAGTTGAGTATTAATTTGCATCAAATGAGTGCTGCTTTGGGATATGAAAACTTCAATAGTTTTATTCTTTTAAAAATTCCTTTAGGGGATTTATAAACAGATCAAACGATTCAATATGCGGAAGGTGACCTATATTATCTATTTCAACTAATTTCGAACCGGGAATTCTATTTTGAGTTTCTTTTCCTAAGTATTGATATAGACCCATCTTATCTCTGATTGATTCATTCTCTACATTGTTTTTCCCTATTGCAGTGCGATCTCTTGTGCCGATTATGAGTAAAGTGGGAACTTCAATATTTTGAAACTCATAGAGCACCGGTTGGGTAAATATCATATCGGCTGTTTGTGCGTTGTTCCAGGCTACGGTTGGATAATCGGGATGTTCTACCCAACCTGTAAGGAGATATACCCATTCATCATATTCAGGTTTCCAGTTGTTGTCGTAATAAAATGTGAGCTGATATTCTCTTGTGCTCTCATATGAAGCTTGTAGTTCATTTTCATAGTGTTGATCTATGGAGGTATATGGTGCTACCACTTTCCAATCTTCAAGACCGATTGGGTTTTCGAGCACCATTTTATCTACCATTTCGGGATACATAAGTGTAAAGCGAGTTGCAAGCATTCCTCCCATTGAATGTCCTAACAGGCTTACCTTATCAATTGACAAATGGTTGAGAAGCTCCTTGGTGTTAAGCGCAAGTTGCTGAAATGCAAACTGATAGCCTGCGGGCTTAGAGGACTTGCCGAAGCCAATTTGATCGGGAACTATTACTCTGTATCCTTCATTTGTGAGTGCATCGACAGTTGTTTTCCAATAGGCTCCATTAAAGTTTTTGCCATGCATCAGAACTATTACTTTACCGTTGTTATTTTCAGGATGGATGTCCATATAGGCCATTTTGAGTTCTTGTTGCTGACTTTCGAAGTGAAAGAATTCAACATTAAATGGGTATTCGTAATTTGTGAGCATTATATCCAGTACAGGGCGCTCTTGTGCATTAGACAATAAAGGGAGTATCGTTAAAAGAAATATGATTAGTTTTTTCATTAAACTGGTTTCTTATAGTTATTACTTTTGTACTTAGTTT
>CAZYGE010000065.1:0-10218 GCA_964647535.1 uncultured Proteiniphilum sp. | reverse complement strand
TTTTTTGATATCCATATCTCATACTTTTAAAGTCCGCAGTTAATATATAATCAATATATAATATCCTTATAGCTACAATATATTTACCTTATTGATATATATGGATAGTATAAGGGGACTATATGGAGGATATAAGGAGGCTATATAGAGGACTAGGACATGTTATCTTCTAATAAATGGGTCAGGAGAGATGATATGTATACAAAAAAACGGTCGGAGGGAAACCTCTAACCGTTTTTAAATAAATAACTTAAGTCTAACTGATGGTTAGTAATACTTTTGTTAAATCATTTCAATACTTCGTTTAACGAAATTGCTTAATGCTTCACCTTTTAACATTCCGCTTGATAGTAAAGCAAGATCTATAAGGTGTTTTAATTTACCATCCTTTATAGTTTCAGCAGTTAGCGATTCTTTATCTTTACCTTCTTCAATTAAATTTTTGATAAAGGGGTGCTGAACGTTAAGTACTACCTGATAAGTATCGGGCATTTCTCCGTAGAACGCCATTTGCTGCTGCATTGCAGACATCTCTTTCATCCTGCGGGAAAATTCGTCTTGCGTGATTTGAATGGGTTTGGAATTTTCTCCCAATGATTTGAAAGCAACACTAAACTCTGTTTTCTCCATAATAGGGATTTGTGATTTGACAGTATCTGTGAGCAATTCTTTTTGCTCATCTGTGAGTTCAGCTTCTTTTATATCTTCTTTTTGTATTATATGTTCAACTATGTCACTATCTACCCTTACGAAACGGTTTTTCTCTAGTTTTTGCTCCAGTAATCCTACCCAATGAACATCGAGTTGTCCGTCCATAAGCAATACATCATAGCCCTTTTCTTTGGCCGCATCTATGTGCGCATATTGTTCTTGAGTGTTGCTGCAATAGAGATTAATAATGTCGCCGTTTTTATCGGTTTGACCGCTTTCTACTAGAGTTCTATACTCTTCGAAGGTGAAATATTTGCCATCAACATTTTTAAGAAGAGAAAATTTTAGAGCTCTTTCTGCAAATCTGTCTTCTGTGAGCATTCCGTATTCAACAAACATCTTTAGGCTATCCCACTTTTCTTCAAATTGTGATCTCTCTTTTTTAAATAGCTCTTCGAGTTTGTCAGCAACCTTTTTGGTGATATGGTTTGATATTTTTTTGACGTTATTGTCGCTCTGTAAATATGAGCGAGAAACGTTTAGGGGAATATCTGGTGAGTCTATAACACCATGTAAAAGTGTAAGAAACTCCGGAACTATACCTTCAACAGAATCTGTTACAAAAACTTGATTGCTGTATAGTTGAATCTTGTTTCTTTGTAGGTCCACATTGGTTTTTACTTTTGGGAAGTAAAGTATACCGGTAAGATTAAACGGATAGTCTACGTTGAGGTGGATCCAGAACATAGGTTCTTCGTTAAAAGACATCGGGTATAAATCTCGGTAGAAGTTTATATAGTCTTCATTTTTTAAACCTGATGGTTGGATACGCCAAAGTGGGTTGATGTCGTTGATTACATTGTCCTCGTCTGTCTCTACATTTTTACCATCTTTCCATTCTTCTTTTTTGCCAAATACTATTGGTATAGGTAGAAATTTGCAATATTTTTTTAATAACGATTCGATTCGGTTTTTATCGAGATACTCGGTGTATTCATCATCTATGTGTAAGATGATATCTGTTCCTCTGTCTTCTTTTTCTACCGTTTCCATTGTGAATTCGGGTGAGCCGTCGCACGACCACTTTACTGCAGGTTCATCTTTGAAGGATTTAGAAACAATTTCTACCTGTTTTGATACCATGAAGGATGAATAGAAGCCTAGCCCGAAGTGACCAATGATTGCATTTGCATCGTCTTTATATTTGTCTAGGAATTCGTTTGCAGAAGATAGAGCTATTTGATTAATGTATTTATCTATCTCTTCTGAAGTCATACCGATACCACGGTCTGAGATTGTAAGGGTGTTGTTCTCGGTGTTTATGGAGACATGTACTGATAAGTTGCCTAACTCGCCCTTAAATTCGTTTCTGTCTGATAATGTTTTTATTTTCTGGGTAGCGTCTACGGCGTTAGATACGATTTCGCGGAGGAATATTTCCTGATCGCTATAAAGAAATTTTTTAATGATTGGAAAAATATTGTCGGTAGTAACCCCAATTTGTCCTTTTTGTACCATATCTTAATTATTTTAATTGTGTATAATTTACTATATTTGAGCAAATAGTATGCCAATAGTATGTTAATTAAGATTGTATGTAACCTTGTAGCCGGGATATGAATTATAAATTTTATTTATGAGGTATTTATGCCCATATTAACCCTTATTTTCTTTAATTAAATAGCTAGGTATCACCATCTAATGTAGGTGCTTTAACATTTTAACTATAATTAAATATAATTCTTTGTAAAAACCTTGTTTGCTTAAGTTTTTATGTTATATATTTGCCGTACACAATCATTTTAAAAGTCATTGCTTATGAAGACAAAGAACGCTTTCGAAACGCAGTTATTAAGTTTACAGGCAAACATGTTTAATTTCGCCCTAACGCTTACCGCTGACAGAGAAAAGGCAAAAGATTTACTGCAAGAGACAACCCTTAGAGTACTAGACAACAGAGAAAAGTACTACGAAAATGTAAATTTCAAAGGTTGGGTTTTTACGATCATGCATAATATTTTTGTAAATAATTATCGAAAGATGGTAAGAAGCCAAACCATAATAGACAAAACTGAGAATCTATATCATCTTAACCTACCACAAGATTCAGGATTTGATACACCGGATGGTGCTTATACGATTAAAGAAATTAATAAAGCTATCAACAGTTTTACAGATGAGTATAAGGTTCCTTTTTCAATGCATGTTTCAGGTTTCAAGTATGAGGAAATAGCAAAACATTTGGGTCTGCCTATCGGAACCGTAAAGAGTAGAATTTTCTTTGCGCGTAAAAGACTTAAAGAGATGTTGAAGGATTTCAGATTTTATGCAGAGTAATTAAAAAAGTATTATAAATAAAAAAAGCCTCTTCAATTATGAAAAGGCTTTTTTTATTGTCTTTATTTTTATTCTTATTTATCTTTCTCTTTTTTAGGAATTACAAACGTTTTTGGGTTTTCTACTTTTTCTTCTAATAAAGCGATTTCAAGAACTTCTTTTACATCACTAACGTAATGGAATGTTAGTCCTTTGAGATATTCATCTTTAATTTCATCTATGTCTTTAGTGTTTTCATTGCAAAGTATTATGTCAGTAATTCCGGCACGTTTAGCCGCGAGAATTTTTTCTCGTATTCCACCAACGGGCATTACCTTGCCTCGAAGAGTTATCTCACCCGTCATTGCGAGGTTGGGTCTAACCTTCCTTTGGGTATAGCTAGAAACAAGTGAGGTAATCATTGTTATTCCTGCAGATGGCCCGTCTTTGGGTATGGCACCTTCAGGTACGTGAACATGTGCATTGTAATTCTCAAATATATCCGGGTTGATATCTAGCTCATCTGCATGAGATTGAATATATTCCAATGCCAGCATAGCTGATTCTTTCATTACATCTCCCAAATTTCCTGTGAGTGTGAGTTTTGAGTTTTTGCCACGACTTAAAGAGCTTTCTACAAACAATATTTCTCCACCTACGGCGGTCCATGCTAATCCTGTAACTACACCTGCGTATTTATTGCCCTGATACTGGCCTTTACTATATTCTTCTTTACCAAGATATTCATGTAAATGGGATATGCGGAGTGATTTGGGATATTCTTGATCTGAAGCTATTCTTCTTGCTACTCGACGCATTATCTTAGCAATTTTCTTATTCAATTCGCGTACTCCCGATTCACGTGTGTAAAATTCAATTATTTTTTGCAGTGTTGGTTTTGGAATTGAAAAAGCTTTTTTATTTATACCGTGGTTCTCTAATTCTTTTGGAATTAGATGGCGATGGGCAATTTCAATTTTCTCTTCTGTGATATATCCACCAACATTAATAAGCTCCATACGATCCAGTAGTGGTTGAGGAATGTTGTTTAGATTATTTGCAGTTGCAATAAACAGAACCTTTGATAGGTCGTAGTCTATAGAAAGATAGTTGTCGTGAAATGTGGTGTTTTGTTCGGGATCGAGCACTTCAAGCAAAGCTGAAGATGGATCTCCTCGGAAACTAGAGCCAATTTTATCCACTTCGTCCAGTACGAATACAGGGTTTGATGAATTGGCTTTTTGAATGTTTTGAATTATTCGACCGGGTATGGCTCCGATATATGTGCGTCTGTGACCTCTTATTTCTGATTCGTCATGTAGCCCTCCTAAGGATACACGTACGTACTTACGGTTAAGAGCTTCGGCAACTGATTTTCCAAGTGAAGTTTTTCCAACTCCTGGAGGTCCATAAAGACATAATATTGGAGATTTTAAGTCTCCTTTGAGTTTTAGTACTGCCAGATGCTCTATTATACGATCTTTTACTTTCTCCATGCCAAAATGGTCTCTATCGAGTACTTTTTGTGCATTATTTAGATTGAAATTGTCTTTTGTATATACATTCCAGGGAAGTTCTAATATAGTTTGCAGATAACCAAATTGTACTGAGAAATCGGGGGAGTTAGGGTTGAGCCTTTCTAACTTTTGTACTTCTTTTTCAAAGATTTCGGCGACTTCGGCGTTCCATTTTTTATCTTTTGCCTTGTTCCGGAAGTCATCGATTTCTATTTGTTGTGAATTGCCCCCCAGTTCTTCCTGAATTGTTTTTATTTGTTGTTGAAGGTAGAACTCTTTCTGTTGCTGACTGAGATCTTCGCGAGTTTTTAGCTGGATGTTCATTTTCATTTCCAGAATTTGCGATTCTCGGTTCAATTTGTTTAATAAGCGATATGAAAGCTCTTTCTCATCGTCTATATTTAGAAGTTCCTGTTTTTCGCGCGTGTCAATTGGAAGGTTAGTTCCGCAATAGCTTACAAGCATGTTCAAAAAAGAATCGTTGCTAAGAGTTCGCAATAGCTCTTTTGGAGTTTCACCAATCAATTGAAACATGTTAAGCATTGTTTCGCGTATCGATTCAAGAACGGCTGTGTATTCTTTGTCGTTTTTTGGTGCAGTTATAGTTTCTCTGATTTTATATGTTGCCATCAGATGTGGATCGGTTTGAGTCATTTTAACCCAATCGAAACGTTTTTTGGCTTGTACAATTATACTGACGTTGTTGTCGGAAAGTTCTATAATACGTATTACTTCAGCTACAACACCCAGTTTGTATAAATCATCGGGAGTTGGATCTTCTACAGATGCATCTTTTTGACAAATGAGTCCGATGTACTTTTTTTTCTTTTTGCCTAGTGCTTTTACTAGGTTAAGGGATTTTTGTCTGCCTACTGAAATAGGTAATGTGCTTCCCGGAAAAATTATAGTATTCCTTAATGGAAGTATCGGTAATGTTTTGTTTAATTCGGTTTCATCTATGTCGGTATCGCCACCTATAAAGTCGCCGGTAATAAATGAAATTATATCTCCTGATGATTCTTTTTGAAACAATATATTTTCTTTGAATGGATTCATAATAATTCTATTACTTTTGTTAAGTTACAAAGGTACACTATATTAGTCAAATTCCGTGCCAAATAAGAGATTAGACATTATGACAGGAGAAGGAAAGTATATACTTTTGTACGATGGTGATTGCCGTTTTTGTAATCGCTGGGTGCAATGGGTAGTGGATAGAGACGAGGATAGTTTGTTTAGATTTGCGGCAATTGAATCTCAGTTTTCAAAGGGTTTGCATAATCATTTAAATATAGATATTGATGCTGATTCTATTGCAATTGTTAGTATTAAAAGCTTAAGAAGTGAAAGATTAGATACGCCATTTTTTTATAAGTCTAAAGCAGTGTCTTGTCTTTTTCATAATTTAAACTCATCTTCTTTAATCTACAAGATACTAAAAATTACACCCATATTTTTAGCCGATTTTATGTATGATTGTATGGCCGCAATTCGGAGATTTTTACCTGTCCCCGATTGCAGGCTTTACAGCCACGAAGAAAAACAATTATTTTTAAATGAGATAGATTTTGTTCAATTCATTTCTTAGTCAATATAAAATAACGTAATTTTGCGTTTCATAAAATACCGAAAATTGAAAAAGGTGATAACCATAAAAGATAAACAGTTTGATCTCTTTATTGAACAAGAGGTTATTGAGCAGGAGATAAAACGAGTAGCCAAGCAGATAAACGCTGATTTAAAGGACAAAGATCCAATTTTTCTAGCAGTTCTCAACGGGGCTTTTATGTTTGCAGGAGAACTGATGAAGGAAGTTTCAATTCCGAGTGAAATAACTTTTGTGAGATTGGCATCATATAAAGGCGACTCTTCTACGGAGCATGTACAGGAAGTGCTTGGCCTTAATGAAAGCATTGAAAACAGAGTTGTGGTGATTGTTGAAGATATTGTTGACAGCGGAAACACCATGACTTCTCTTATGAAAGAATTGAAGAGATATAATCCTTCTGATGTTAAGATAGCTACATTGCTTTTTAAACCGGCAGCTCTGGTTAAGAAAGTAAGTATCGATTACGTTGCTCTTGAAATACCAAACGATTTCATTGTAGGTTATGGTTTAGATTACGACGGTTATGGAAGAAACCTAAAAGATATTTATAAGGTAAGGTAACAAACAATTTTTCCATTTAAACTATTTGGATAAAATTCTATCAAAATAGTGGGCTTTATGAAAAAAATAGCTATTTTTGCAATCTAAGCAGTCGAAATAAAATAATAATTGAAGCAAATAAAAAATTATTCGCAATGAACAAAGATGAACAAAAAAAATCACCAAGGGCGAATCTAGAAACGCACAGAGGTACCTTTATCCTTATGGGATTGGTTTTTGGTATTTCTGTACTTTTCTTTGCTTTTGAATGGTCCTCTGAAACTGAAAAGTTAGATGAGAACATTATCGTTCAGGATGTCTTGGCTGAAGAGGAAATTGAAATTACTCGTCGTGACCCGACTCCACCTCCACCACCCCCTCCACCAGAACCTGAAACACCGGAGATTATTGAGGTAGTTGAAGAAGAAGTAGAAACAAAATTTGAAATTAATGTTGAGGACGACCAAAGTCAAAGACAGGTTCAAGCATATGTTCCACCGCCACCACCTCAACCAAAAAAAGAAGAGGTTACTGAAGAGATTTTCGTTGTTGTTGAAGAGCAACCTGAGTATCCCGGAGGTCAAGCTGCTATGATGCAGTTCCTGAGCAATAATATCAGATATCCTGTTATTGCTCAAGAAAACGGTATCCAAGGTAGAGTTATTTGTAACTTCGTTGTAGAAAGGGATGGTAGTATTACAGACGTTCAGGTGGTTAGAGGTGTAGACCCATCACTTGATAGAGAAGCTGTTAGAGTTATACAGCAAATGCCTAATTGGAAGCCGGGAAGACAGAGAGGTCAATCAGTGCGGGTTAGATTTACACTGCCGGTTGTGTTCCGACTACAGAATTAATTTTACATTTAATATATAAAAGAAGCTGCTTTTCGATTTCGGGAAGCAGTTTTTTTTAAATTATGAATCTTTTTAAATTAAATCGACTATGAACTCTAGGGTAAGCTTCTTAGAGAAAAGAGTAAATGAAGAACTCAGAAAAGTATTATTGAACGAACAGCCTCGCTCGTTATTCGATCCACCTGTTTATATTTTTTCGTTGGGTGGTAAAAGAATTCGCCCAATATTGTCTCTACTGGCTGCAGATTTGTTTCAGAAAGATATAGAGGCAGTTGTTGATGCTGCATTGGCTGTAGAGATTTTTCATAATTTCTCCCTTTTGCATGATGATTTGATGGATAAAGCAGATGTGCGAAGGGGGAGTGCCACGGTTCATAAAAAATGGAATGCGAATACCGCAATTCTTTCAGGTGACGCAATGGTAATAGAGGCATATAGGTATATAGCTAAAGTGCCGGAAAAGTACTTATCAAAAGTTTTGGATGTATTTTCTGAAACAGCAATGGAGATATGCATAGGTCAGCAGTTTGATATGGATTTTGAACAGCGATCAGATGTGACAGAAGGCGAGTACCTTAATATGATTAGACATAAAACTGCGGTGTTATTAGGTTGCTCACTGAAGCTAGGAGCGATATTATCTGATGCCGATGAAAAAGACGCTGATTATTTATACCAATTTGGAATAAACTTGGGACTAGCTTTTCAACTTAAGGATGATTTGCTTGATGTTTATGGCGATTTTAAAACTTTCGGAAAAGAATCCGGAGGGGATATTCTCAGCAACAAGAAAACAATTTTGCTGATAAGGGCACTTGAAAATTCTAATGCAGATCAAAGAAAAGAGCTGGACAAATGGTTGGATGCCAAAACCTATATCGCGAAGGAGAAAATAGATGCTGTTAAAAATATTTATGATGAATTAAATTTGAAATTCTTAGTCGAAAAGCTCGTAGAAAAATACTATCTTGCATCTTTGGAAAGTTTATCTTTCATTACAGTTCCAGATACCCGAAAAAAAGATCTTTTAGAGCTCTCGGAGTATCTTATGTATAGAAAAAAGTAGAATAGTATAAAGGATAAAAGCGGAATGCCATATAGAAGATTACCCAACACAGATACCGCACGAATTAAAGCACTTAAAACAGCAATAGTAAAAGCAGAGAGGACAGACTATAACGAGTTGCCATTTTCTTCTAAAGTTTTGTCTGAAGCAAATAAATCGTTAACTGAGTTTGAAGCTCTTTGTTTTCGTTATCGTAGAATGCAAGACATACAAGTTAAGGCCAATAAGTCTTTTCAGACTAAAATTAAGAACGCAAGAATGTATATTTCTCATTTTGTGCAAATTCTTTATATGTCTGTATTACGATCTGAAATAAAAGAGAATCAACTTCAATATTATGGCTTGGAAAAAGCAAATATGATAGTACCGGATTTAGCTTCAAATGATTCAATTCTTGAATGGGGGGAAAAGATAATTGATGGTGAAAATGAGCGTATTTCTAAAGGAGGTGTGCCCATTTATAATCCTTCAATAGCAAAAGTAAATGTTATGTTTTCATTATTTAAAGAGGGCTATCAGAATCAGAAATTACATCAAAAAGGGACTTTAAGGGTAATGAATGAAGTTGCAGCTTATCGTGAAAAGATAGATAAAGTTATCTTTGATATATGGGAAGAAGTTGAGAAAAGTAGCATGAATATCCCTTCCGAACGTCGTCTTGATAGAAATAGAGAGTATGGAGTAGTTTATTATTTTAGAAAAGGTGAGGTAACTGAATGAGTTTAATAGATACACATGCTCATATATTTGTAGATGACTTCAAAGATGAAATAGATGACATTGTTTCAAGGGCACGAGTAGCAGGTGTTAAAAAGATTTTACTACCTAATATTGATGAATCTACAATAGATGCTTTAAAATCCTGCAGTTTAAAATATCCCGAAATTTTTCTTCCAATGATGGGGCTGCACCCTACGAGTGTGAATAGTGATTGGAAAAATCAGTTAGAATTAATATACAAAGAGCTTTCTAATGGTGATTATATTGCTGTAGGAGAGATAGGAATTGATTTACATTGGGATACATCTCTTAAGTTACAACAAACATATGCATTTGAAGAGCAACTTAAATTAAGTATTGAAAAAGACCTTCCAGTTTCCATTCATTTCAGAAGTGCTACCGCCGAGGTCATAAACAGTATTAAAAGAATAGGGGAGGATTCTTTAAGAGGTGTGTTTCATAGTTTTGGAGGGACCGTTGAAGAACTATATGAAATACTGAAATTAAAGAATTTTATGATAGGTGTAAATGGAGTGGTTACATTTAAAAATTCAAGTATGATTGATACTTTGAAGCATTGTCCAAAAAATAGAGTCGTACTTGAAACAGATTCGCCATATCTTTCACCTATTCCTTTTAGAGGTAAACGCAATGAGTCTTCATATTTAAGATTTATATTAAAGAAAATATCAGAGATTTGGCAGCTCCAAGAAACAGAAGTTGCTGAATTAACAACTCTGAATGCAACAACCATGTTTGGAGAAAGACTTAAATGAAAATATTTTCAAATAGTTATAGCTTATAATTGATAAATTCAGTAAATTTGCAATCTAATTTGAGCGGGATTGAAAAATTTTTAGTAATTTGCGCCCGTTTCTGGGACGTCCCTCTTTGGAGAGATGCTCGAGTGGTTGAAGAGGCACGCCTGGAAAGCGTGTATACGCC
>CAZYGE010000064.1:5215-10446 GCA_964647535.1 uncultured Proteiniphilum sp. | reverse complement strand
TCATTCAACACTAATTTGATATATTTATGAGGAAAATTTCAATACCAACACTTTTCTTTTTTATCACAACTGTTATTCTTGCCATTTCTTTATTGATTATCGGTAGTAATCGGGAAAAGGAGTATGGATATGACAGCTCAACCGTAATGAGTAGGATAAGTCATATTCAAGAGCTGGCGCTCGTTAAACATAATTACACCGGAGTGATTGGTTTCAAAGACTATAAAAGAATTCTAAATATAAATATCCCGTTAACAGATAAGTATTTTTTATTAAAGTATAATGGGTATTTGAAGGCAGGAGTGGATTTTAGCAGAGTTAAGATTAATGTATTAGGAGATTCTACCGTTCATGTATCAATTCCTAAGCCCGATATTTTGGATACTGTTATTGATGAGAGTTCGGTTCAGATATATAATGAGAGTGAAAATGCTTTTAACCCCATAAAAATATCCGATTATAACGAAGCGCTTGTTAGAGAGAAAAATGTAATGATAAGAGATGCAGTTAATCAGGGTATATTAACAGATGCTACAGAGCAGGCTAAAATGGTGCTGACAACTATGTTGGAAGAAATGGGCTTTTCGGATATAAAAATAACTGAGGAATTGGTTATTCCCCAGATTCGCTAAATGAAAAGCAGTAGTTGTTTTTAAATTTGGTCTTTAATTGATCTCAAACTGGTATCCTTCACAATATTTTATTACTACTTCTTCCAAAAACTTTAGGAAATGATTGTGCTGTTCTTGGGTTATCATCTCAGGATAGCTCAAAATAAGCAACTCTTGTTCGTCTACATCTAAACGATAGGGTAGATGTACAAATCTATATGGAGTAAGAGTGTAGCCTGCTCGTTCATAAAATTGTAATCTTCTGACTGATAGCTCATTGATGAGCGGGTCTATCTCAAGAATTATTGTATGTTCAGAATCACGTAAGTGTGTGAGGAGTTGAGAGCCGTGACCATAACCTCTAAGCTCAGGGTTTACTGCGAGATGCTCTAAATAGCGATATGAATCCCATTCCCAAAAGAACATCAAGCCAATAAGCTGATGTCCCTCCCAAACAGAAAGGGGGTGGAACCGATCATCTGAACATGCACGTAGATGATCGGCTGTTTTTCTGCGTTCGGCAACAGGGAAACTATCTTCATATAATTTCCAAACCTTATTCCACCTCTCTGTATCATTAGCTTCTATACGTAAGAATTCCATTAAATCTTTCGTGTTTTATTCACAAATGCCGTCTATAGAGCAAGATTGCCCTTTCGAAATTTCAATTTTAGGAGTTTCGTGGTTACGCTTGGTCCATCCATCATATGCTTTATTAAGCACTTCGAGATACAGTTCAACCGGTTCGGATCCTACAACGGCTTGCCTTTCATCCATAAGAAATGTAGGTACTGTATCGAAACCAAGATTAGCTGCTTCTTGAATATCTTGTTTGATTTCATAAGAATACTGATCACTCTCAAGCATAGTGCGGATTTCATTTTCGTCTAAACCAACTTCTTTACCTATTTCTATAAGTAGGTTCCAGTCGCTGTAATCTTTTGCTTCTTCGAAATATGCCTTTGAGAGTTTCTGAAGAACTGCATTATCCATACCTTTTTTAGCTGCAAGTTTTATAAGCCTGTGGGCATCGTGTGTATTTGCAGCAATAGCATTTGTAAGATTGAATTTAACACCGGCATCATCAGCTAGTTTTTTTAGATTGTCATACATACTTTCAATGCCTTCTTCGGGATACCCCACGCTGTTTATAAGATATTCTTGTACAGGATATCCGTTTCCTTTATCCGGAAGATCGGGGTTTAGCTGAAAAGCTTTCCACTCAAGCTCTATCTTATCTGCATGGTCAAACTGTCTTAATGCTTTCTCATAAAACATTTTGCCTATGTAACAGTAAGGACACATTATATCAGTCCATACCTTTATCTTCATTTTATCTTGTTTCATTTTATCTTATTTTGATCTAAATAGTTTTGTTGTAATCTGAGTAAACAACCTTAAAAGGTTTTTGTTTAGAAAGGCCCTTGTCAGAAAAAATGACAAGGGCCTGACTTATTTATATATCTAAGGAATTAAGATCTAATTAATTCACAACTTTCTCTTCTAGAGGTTTCATCACAATCTTTTGATTCTCTTTGTCAAAATCAACAAGAACGGTATCACCTTCTTTTAAGTTGCTTGTTATAATTTTCTCGGCAAGTTCGTCTTCAACATACTTCTGAATAGCTCGCTTTAGTGGGCGTGCACCAAATTGTATGTCATATCCTTTTTCGGCGATGAACTCTTTTGCTGATTCTGATAATGTAACTTCAAATCCAAGATCTTTGATTCTCTTGAATAGTCCTTCAAGCTCAAGATCGATAATTTGAAATATTGATTCTTTGCTTAGCTGATCAAACAT
Organism: uncultured Proteiniphilum sp.; assembly: GCA_964647535.1. Lineage (GTDB taxonomy): Bacteria > Bacteroidota > Bacteroidia > Bacteroidales > Dysgonomonadaceae > Proteiniphilum. The sequence goes on along the minus strand of CAZYGE010000064.1, from coordinate 8,034 downwards.
TACAATGTCATCAACCCTGTTAATGAATTCGGGTGCAAAAGCTTTGCTGAGTGCTTTTTGAATTACTCCTCGAGAGTGTTCAACATCACTCACATCTGTGTTGGTTCTGAAACCTACACCTCTACCGAAGTCCTTCAATTGTCTTGTACCAACGTTAGATGTCATTATCAGAATTGTATTTCTGAAATCTATCTTTCTGCCTAGGCTATCGGTTACATGCCCTTCGTCCATAATTTGAAGAAGTATATTGAACACGTCGGGGTGAGCTTTTTCAACTTCATCAAGTAGAACCACAGAATATGGGCGGCGACGTACTTTTTCGGTAAGTTGGCCACCTTCTTCATATCCTACATATCCCGGAGGTGCTCCTACTAGACGTGAAACGTTAAACTTCTCCATATATTCGCTCATATCGATACGGATAAGGTTTTCGTGTGAGTCAAACAAGAATTCGGCTAGTTTCTTGGCAAGGTGAGTTTTACCAACACCCGTCGGTCCAAGGAACATAAAAGTGCCAATTGGTTTGTTAGGATCTTTAAGTCCTACACGGTTACGTTGTATAGCTCTAACAATTTTATCGACTGCCTCGTTCTGACCAATAACTTTGTTTTTGAGCAGATCTTTCATTTGAATTAATCTCTGACCTTCTGCTTGAGCAATTCTTTGTACCGGAACGTTTGAAATCATTGCAACTACCTCAGCAATTTTTTCTTCATCAACAATTTCAGGCTTCTCTTTTATCTCTTTTTGCCAGCGCTCTTCTTCTGCCTCAAGTGCAAGAATTAACTGACGTTGTTTATCTCTGAAGCTTGCTGCAAGTTCATATTTCTGAGCTTTTACTGCATCAGTTTTTTGCTTTTCAACTTCTTTTAGCTCATTTTCTAAATGTTCAATGGTTTCTGGAATCACAATGTTTGAAATGTGAACTCTTGCGCCGGCCTCGTCGAGTGCATCAATAGCCTTGTCGGGGAATGTTCGGTCCGAAACGTATCTGTCGGTAAGTTTCACACTTGCTTGTAATGCCTCATCGGTGTATATTACATTATGATGATCTTCGTATCTTTCTTTTATGTTACGAAGTATTTGAAGAGTCTCTTCGGGAGTAGTAGGATCCACAACCACTTTTTGGAAACGTCTTTCTAGAGCACCATCTTTCTCAATGTTTTTACGATATTCATCGAGCGTGGTTGCACCAATACATTGTATCTCACCTCTTGCAAGAGCCGGTTTCAACATGTTGGCTGCATCAAGAGATCCAGCAGCACCTCCTGCCCCTACTATAGTATGAATCTCATCTATAAAGAGGATTATATTTGGGTTTTTTGAAAGTTCATTCAAAATAGCTTTTATACGTTCTTCAAACTGTCCGCGATATTTTGTGCCGGCAACTATTGAAGCCATATCGAGAGCAATTACACGTTTGTCAAATAGAGCACGTGAGACCTTTTTTTGGTTTATACGCAATGCAAGGCCATCTACAATTGCAGATTTTCCTACACCCGGATCACCAATTAGTACAGGGTTGTTTTTCTTACGTCGGCTTAGAATCTGAGCAATACGCTCAATTTCTTTATCACGGCCTACAACCGGGTCGAGCCTATTCTCCATTGCAGCTCTTGTAATATCCGTACCGAAGTTATCTAGAACCGGTGTATCTGATGCAGCATTTTTATTTGCTGATGCTCCGTGTCCTCCACCCGGATTAAATGATTTTTGATTCATATCATCATCATCGTCATCGGTGAAGTTGGCTCCTGAAATAGGATTCTCTATTTCGGTTTCTGTTCTGTTTTCTACAATACTCTTGATATACATGAATGCACTTGCATAATCTAATTGAAACTGCTTGAGTATATCAAATATCAACGTGTTCTTTTCTTTAAGTAGTGCAAGTAGGATGTGCTCAGTATCTGTTTCGGTGCTTTTTGTCAAACGTGCCTCAAGAATGCTCATCTTAAGAGCTTTTTCTGTGTTCTTATTTATAACAAGTTCGCTTGTCCCTTCGTATGGTTCTTGTACTGACTTAACATGTGAATCTATATAATCTTTGAGTATGTTGAGATCAATATCAAAATCCTGAAGTACTTGTATGGCTACACCATCACCATCACGAAGTATTCCAAGCATTAAATGCTCAGGACCTATATAATTATTTTGGAGACGTCCGGCTTCTTCTCTACTGTAAGCCATTATATCTCTTACTCGCTGTGAAAAGTTATTATCCATTATTTTTTTTCCCTTCTTTTTTGCAATGTATCAAATACAAATATAAACTTTTATTTTTAATCGACTAATTATTATTATTAATTTGTCGAGTTACACACTGTAAGTTGCAAATATGGTGCCAAAGGAAAACTAGCCTATAGTTTCTTTCTCTTCAAAACTATCCACACTATCATGGGGGCACCGAACAGAGCTGTTACTGCGTTTATTGGGAGGGTTCTGTTTGTGATGGGTATTTGGGATACAATGTCGCATATGAGCATAAGTATACTTCCAAATAGTATTGTGGCTGGAAGTATTGTTCTGTGATTGACGGTACCAAAAAAAGCTCTTGCAAAGTGCGGAATCACCACTCCCACGAAAGCTATGGGACCGGTAAATGCCGTTACGGTACCCGTTATAACTGCTGCAACTGTAATTATTACGATGCGAGCTCTTTTGATATTTAATCCGGCACTCAGTGCGTAGTTTTCGCCTAGAAGCAAACTGTTGAGCGTTTTCTGAAGTGTTAAGGTTAAGAATATTCCAATTACTACAATGGTAAGCAGTATAGGAAGTCTTTCATTGGTAACATCACCCAGACTACCAAATGTCCA
>CAZYGE010000064.1:0-5115 GCA_964647535.1 uncultured Proteiniphilum sp. | reverse complement strand
CCACTTAACATAGTTAGGATGGCAACTCCCAACCCGGCACCGGCACTTACGCCCAAAACATCTGGTCCGGCAAGCGGATTGCGAAAAAGTGTTTGCATTAATAACCCGGAGACAGATAAGGCAGTTCCTGCGATAATAGCAGTAACTGCTTTTGGAAAACGGTAGTTTCTGATAATCTCATCAATAATTCCATTACCTGAGCTGCCAAATAGTGCCATACATGCCTCTTTAACTGAAATTGTTGCATTCCCTGTTAATATATCACCTATAAATGCAGCGATAAGTAGGAAGATTAGTATTATGAATTTTGATCTGTTTTTCTTCAATGAGTTATCATTTTAAGGGTTTAATGTAACTGAAGTTATAATTGGGCATTAGTTCAGGGTATGCTGCTTTTACAATATCAGACAATATTAAATCGGGATTGGCAATGGCGCTTTCAAAGTAATCGTTACCACCCGATGGCGTAATACGTTTATGATTATTAAATACTTGTTTGTTTTTTACCGGAGCCAAAAGCATGTATTTGCTGTCTTTATTTGCAAGCTGCTTGTAGGAATCTGAGACGCAACCAAACCATATATCTGTGTGCCCAAATTGTGTTAGAATCGATTCAATATCAAGTCCTATGCTTCCTCTCTGACTTTTATTCTTGAAAAAATAATTGAGACCGGCATCTCTAAAAAGTGTTGCATTAAAACTTTCTCCACCAGGGAGATACCAAGTGTCTTGGAAATTATCTCCGGCAAGGACAGACTTATAATTGTCAATTCCAGAAACTACTTCTTTTGCGGATAAATATTTTTTTTCAATTTCATTAAACAGCGAATCAGCCAGATCTTCTTTTTCATAAAAAGCAGCTATCATTTTTATCCATTCGGCGCGTGCAAGTGGGGTAGTCTCCATCCATTCCAGTGAATATATAACTGGTATTCCTGATTTTAGAACTCTATCACTATAACTATCTACTTGTGCATATGCCGAATTTACAACTGCATCGGGGTTAAGTTCAATTGTTTTCTCAATATTTGGTTTAAATGGATCGCCTAAATCAAGTATTTCGTTGTTTTTGAGTTTGTTTAAAATTTTTGGGTTGTAAATTCTAATTCCATCAGTTACCCCATTTATTGTTTCTAACTCATTTAGCAATGAAAGGAATTCAAAGTAGGAGAATGTGTTAACAACCAAAGAAGTTAAAGGTGTATTGAAAGAATTTATTCCTATTTTAGAAGTCGCACTATTTTTGGTATTGCTTTTGTACAAATGGTATTCTGCGTATGGTTCGTGATTTTTACTCCAAGGATTATTCAGAATTACTTTAGTGAATTCTTCATAATATTCTATACTAAAGCCCTTTGCGTATTGTAAGTTTTCTGAGTAAAGAAATGTTATGTGATCCTGATTGTTTTTTTCTCTCTTTTTTCTATCAGTATTGCACCCCACAATTATTAAACTCAAAAGCAATACAAATAACCAGTTAATCTTGTTGAGGTTCATCTCCGTTTTCTTCTTTTTCCGATTTGTTTAGATTATACGGCTTGATTTTTATTTCTATTTTCTTTGACTTCTTTCTCTTATACCGAGGTATCTTTACTTTCACTTGATTAGCTCTAAAACGGGTTGTTACACGCGGATCAGCATTTGATTCAGGTACAAACTCGTGTCTATACATATTGAAAAATAGGATGAAAAGGGATAAAATCAGTGGACCAAATATAACTCCCCAAAATCCAAACATGGGAATACCTATCAGAACCCCAAATACTGTGATTAATGGATGAATGTCTGCCAATTTTTTTTGTAATAGAAATCTGGCAACGTTGTCTACACCTCCAATTATAAAAGTACCATATATTAATAATCCTACACCGTTTACGACATCTCCTCCTACGAACAAAGCAATACTTAGTGGGATCCATACAATCATTGTTCCAACGATTGGTAAAATTGTTGAGAATGCAGTCAATATAGCATATAGCATTGCTCCATCAATTCCGAAGAAGAGATAACCAAGATATGCAAAGAAGCCTTGAATAATTGCCATTAGAGGAATTCCAATCGCATTTGCTTGTATTATTAATTTAGTTTCTTCGGCCAATATTTGCTTGTTTTCCTCTTTAAATGGGAGTATTTCGCGAATTGCTTTCTCAAATTCTTCGTTACTGTAAAGCATATAGTATAAAACGAAAAGTATAACAACAATATTTATTATAAACGAATAAATACTGTTTCCAAGCATCTGTAAAATGTTTGTGCCCGCACGTGGTAGCGCCGACAGGTTTTCGGGAGTAAAGAGGTTGAACCCTATTCTTTCTTCAAGAGAATGGATGAAATCATTTATATCTCTCATCATTAACTCGGGGTTAATTGTAATGCCCGAGACTGTGTCTATTACTAAAAAAACAAGACCGGTAAGTGGTAACAGTATAAATACTAATACTTCCAATACAATTAAAATTGCACTAAGTGCTCTCTTGACATTAAGTCTTTGTGTGAGATACCTGTGTTGCCCAATTACTATAACGTACAAAGTAGCTGCACCAAGGAAACCACTCATATATGGACGTGTATATCTGAAGATTAATAGACCCATTAGTAATATTAATCCTACAAGAATATACTTGTACGTTTTGTTCTCTGATTGATTTAACATTTGAAACTTTTATGTCTTATTTTGTAAATAGGTATAACCTCCCTCAATTAATGCTTCTTTTGCAGCTTCATAATCAGAAGATTTGACCTGCATCTCTATGTCACCGATTGGATAGGATAGCATGTTCGATACCATATTTTTCATATAGGTTTCTATGCCTTTCATTTCTAAATAGGATTGTACCATGGTAACGTCGGCAGCAAATGCAAATGTTTTAATGGTGATGAATTTTTCCTCCATAGCAGTTTTTATTTATAAAACGTAAAAATAGTCTTTTTGTTTGGATATCCATTATGATTGGGGAACTGAAATTTTGTCAGTCAGTTTGTCATATTTCTATTGTTTTTTAATTTTGGCACAGAATTAGCAGTTAGAGTAATAGCTAATAGAAAAATTATATTAATATATTAACATCAATTTTAGTAATATGAACATTAAACCATTGGCAGACAGAGTTCTGGTTAAACCAGCCGCTGCAGAAGAGAAAACAGTAAGTGGAATTATTATTCCTGATACAGCAAAAGAAAAACCTTTGAAGGGTGAAGTGAAAGCCGTAGGTGAAGGCACAAAAGATGAAAAAATGGTATTAAAAGAGGGTGACCAAGTGTTGTATGGAAAATATGCAGGCACTGAAATTGAGGTTGAGGGCGAGCAAATGCTCATTATGCGTCAATCAGACATCCTTGCCAAACTCTCTTAAGATTTAAACTAAGTTTAATCACCGAAAAATATAAAACAATAAATTAAAACATAATATGGCTAAAGAAATTAAATTTAACATGGAAGCCCGCGATCTTCTCAAACAAGGCGTTGACGAACTGGCAGATGCGGTTAAGGTAACACTTGGTCCAAAAGGACGTAATGTTATTATCGATAAAGCATATGGTGCTCCTCAAATTACAAAAGATGGTGTTACTGTTGCAAGAGAAATTGAGCTTGAAGATTCTTTTAAGAATATGGGAGCACAGCTTGTAAAAGAAGTAGCCTCAAAAACTAACGATGATGCAGGTGATGGAACAACAACTGCTACCGTTCTTGCACAATCTATTATAAGTGTTGGACTTAAGAACGTTACTGCTGGAGCTAATCCAATGGATTTGAAACGTGGTATCGATAAAGCCGTTATCAAAGTAGTAGAAAGTTTAAAAGAACAAGCAGTTGAAGTTGGTGGCGATTTGAAAAGGATTGAGAATGTTGCTAAGATTTCTGCAAACGGCGATGGAACTATCGGAAAACTAATTGCTGAGGCAATGCAAAAAGTTAGCAAAGAGGGTGTAATAACTGTAGAGGAGTCTAAAGGTACCGATACATATGTTGATGTTGTTGAAGGTATGCAGTTTGACCGCGGATATATTTCACCATACTTTGTGACAGACACTGAGGCAATGAAAGTTGATTTCGAAAGTCCTCTTATCCTTATTTACGACAAGAAGATTTCAGCAATTAAAGATTTGCTACCAATCCTTGAGAAAGGTATACAGACAGGAAAACCTCTTTTGATTATTGCTGAAGATATCGATTCTGAAGCTCTAACAACACTTGTGGTAAACCGCTTACGTGGATCGCTTAAGATTGCAGCAGTTAAAGCTCCCGGTTTTGGTGATCGCAGAAAAGAGATGCTTGAAGATATTGCAATTCTTACAGGTGGTACAGTTATTTCAGAAGAAAAAGGACTCTCTCTTGAAAATGCTGAGCTAGACATGCTAGGTTCAGCTGAGAAAGTTACAATCGACAAGGATAACACTACAATAGTAAATGGTGTTGGTGACAAGGAGACTATACAAAACCGTGTAGGACAAATACGTGCACAGATAGAAAAAACTACTTCAGATTACGATCGCGAAAAACTTCAAGAGCGCTTGGCAAAATTAGCCGGTGGAGTTGCAGTACTTTATGTAGGTGCTAACTCAGAAGTTGAAATGAAAGAGAAAAAAGACCGCGTTGAAGATGCTCTATCTGCAACTCGTGCTGCAGTTGAAGAAGGAACTATTCCCGGTGGAGGAATTGGTTATATTCGTGCAATTAAAGTACTTGAAGATCTTAGAGGTGACAATGAAGACGAAACAACAGGTATCGAAATTGTAAAGCGTGCAATTGAAGAGCCACTACGTCAAATTGTTGCAAATGCAGGTAAAGAAGGTGCTGTTGTAGTACAAAAGGTACGTGACTCGAATAAAAACTTTGGTTATAATGTGGCCACTGATACGTACGAAGATTTGTATGAAGCAGGAGTAATTGATCCTACAAAGGTAGCTCGCGTTGCTTTAGAGAACGCTGCTTCTATTGCCGGTATGTTCTTGACGACTGAATGTGTAATCACTGATATAAAAGAAGATAATCCAGCTCCTCAAATGCCCGCAGGCGGAGGAATGGGAGGAATGATGTAATTCATACTCAAATAATTTAATCGTCTTATTATAGCGTATAACTTGAAATGATAAATTGAAAGTTATACGCTTTTT
>CAZYGE010000063.1:0-11031 GCA_964647535.1 uncultured Proteiniphilum sp. | reverse complement strand
AATTAATTTGGCAGAATGTCTCGCGACATCCTGCCAAAAATGTTAACCTTAAATCTAATACTATTATGAAAAAACCACGAGACAAATATAAAAAAGATTTTAAAACAAACCAAACTTTTTTAATAAAAAATCAAAATATGTTCATTTATGTCAATATGCAAGCAATATTAGACATTTGGTAAGCCAATTCCTGTTAATTTGTGATACAAATCGAGTGCGTAGATGTCAGTCATACCTGAAATGTAGTCGACTATAGATTGAATTTTACCATATAAAGAGGGTGAGTCTATTTCATATTGATCGGGGATTCTGTCTAGGAGAAGTTTTGAGTATGAGTTGTTTGGATTTAGGATTGCTTGAATAAAACTCTCTAGAAGAAAACCTATAATACGATATCCTGCCAATTCTACATCAAGGACCTCTTTTGAACGATAAATATTTTCTTTGGCAAATTTAGAGCATGTTTCGAATGCATTTTTCGGATGACTAGGTAATTTGTGAATTAAAGTACTGGTAAAATTGCCGTTTAGGATTTCATTTTCATACTCCATGAATATTTTGGAGCATTCACCTACGAGCAACCCAATTACTGAAGCTCTAAGATAAGCAATTTGCTCATTTACATCACTAACATAAGCTAAAGTCTGGAGTCTTCTTTCTTTCCTTTCCCCTTCAAAGAAACTGACCAGCAACTCTTTAGCCTTTTCTGTAGTGATTAGGTGGAGCTTATGTGCGTCTTCAATATCCATAACCTGATAGCAGATATCATCTGCAGCTTCGACCAAATATACCAATGGGTGTCTTGCTAGCTTTAGAGGGCTTTTGTTTTGCACAATTATACCAAGTTCATCTGCAATAATTTTATAGTCATTCTCTTCTGATGAGAAGAATCCAAACTTATTTTTACCACCACTGAGTTCTGAAGAGTATGGATATTTGACAATTGAGGCAAGTGTTGAATATGTCATTGCAAATCCGCCTTTTCGACGACCTTTGAATTGATTCATGAGAAGGCGAATGGCGTTTGCATTACCTTCGAAATATATAAAATCACTCCATCTGCCGTTTTCCTTTTCTATTAATGGTTTTAAATAATTGCCAGCACCTTCAGAAAAAAACGTTGATATGGCGTCTTCTCCGGAGTGGCCAAATGGAGGGTTACCAAGATCATGTGCCAGACACGCAGCAGAGACTATTGATCCTATTTCTTCGAAATGCGCAGTTGATTGAGGATATTTTTCACGTAGTTTGCGACCGATGTTTTCTCCAATAGATCGACCTACACTCGAAACTTCGAGACTGTGTGTAAGACGATTATGTACGAACACGCTTCCGGGTAAAGGAAACACCTGAGTTTTATTTTGAAGTCTACGAAAAGGAGATGAGAATATTAATCTGTCGTAATCGCGTTGATATTCTGTGCGTTCTTCAATTTTTGCATTTTCATAATACTCCATTCCAAATCTCTTAATTGATAATAGCCGGTTCCAGTTCATTCTTTTTTACTATGGTTATAAAGTAGTTATTAAGACAAAGATAAGAGAAGTTTTAGTCATGTAAGGGCCTGTGAACTGTTATTATACAGAGGCTTGACATATTTTTCAAAATAATATCAATAAAAAAATGATAGTATGTCCTCAAATAAGATTAAATTTGCCTATTCTTCGAGGTAAGAACGACGAACTAAATAATAATGACAGACATCATCAAACATGAGTGCGGAATAGCAGTTATCAGATTGTTAAAACCGCTTGAATATTATTATAATAAATACGGAACATGGCAGTATGGCCTTGATAAGCTATACCTGCTTATGGAAAAACAACACAATAGGGGTCAGGAAGGAGCCGGATTAGGCGCAGTGAAACTTGAATCATCTCCGGGTAATGAGTTTATATTTAGAGAAAGAGCTGCCGGTGCAAGTGCGATTACTGAAATCTTTTCTAATGTACTTTCATCTTTTACAAAGTATAATCCTGAACAGCTGAAAGATATTAATTTTGTCAAAAAAACTGTGCCTTATGCTGCTGAGCTTTTTATTGGACATTTACGATACAGTACTACGGGAAAGAGTGGCTTAACTTATGTACACCCTTTGCTTAGACGTAATAATTGGGCATCTAGAAGTTTGGCATTGGCAGGTAATTTTAATATGACCAATGTGGACGAGATGTTTGGACAACTCCTCACAGAGGGGCAGCATCCGCGTGATTATGCGGATACGTTTGTGATGCTGGAGTCAATTGGGCATTATTTGGATAGAGAGGTACAGTATCAGTATGACAACATTGATAAGCATGGCAAAAATGGACAAGAAGTGAGTCATTTGATTGAAGAGAAGCTTGATATCCCATTTTTACTTAAGAGAGCTGCTAAGCAGTGGGATGGTGGTTATGCCTTGTGTGGACTTATTGGTTGCGGTGATGCTTTTGCATTTCGTGATCCGTGGGGTATTAGAACCGCATTTTATTATCATGATGATGAGGTGGCTGTTGTGGCTTCGGAGCGACCGGTAATTCAAACTGCATTTAATCTTAAAAAGGACGATGTGCACGAGCTACAGCCGGGTGAGGCATTGGTTGTGAAACGTAATGGCAAAATTAGCTTAAATCAGATTCTGGAAAAGAAAAAGAATATTACTCCATGCTCTTTTGAGAGAATTTATTTCTCTCGAGGTTCGGATTATGACATTTATCGTGAGAGAAAGAAGCTTGGTGAATTGCTAGTTCCGGGAATAATTGAGGCGATTGATGATGATTTTGATAATACGGTTTTCTCTTTTATCCCAAATACCGCAGAAGTTGCTTATTACGGAATGCAACAGGGATTGGAAGATCATTTTAATCACAAGAAAGCTAATATCATTTTAGAAAAAGGTAATTCTTTGAGCAAAGAGGAGGTTGATGAAATACTCTCAAAACGAGTTAGAAGTGAGAAGGTTGCTATAAAAGATATTAAGCTTCGCACATTTATAGCACAGGGTACTACTTCACGTAACGATCTTGCAGCTCACGTATATGATGTCACATACGGTTCGCTTAAAAGGGGTGTTGATAATTTGGTTATCATTGATGATAGTATTGTTAGAGGTACCACTTTAAAACAGAGTATTATAAAAATCCTTGATAGGTTGGAGCCTAAGAAGATTATTATTGTATCATCATCTCCACAGATTCGTTACCCCGATTGTTATGGTATAGATATGTCTCGTATGAGTGAATTTATAGCTTTTAAGGCTGCTATTGAACTTCTGAAAGAGCGTGACATGCAGCATATTATTGATGAGACATATGAGAAGTCTATTGCACAAAAAGATAAAAAGAAAGAGGAGATTGTTAATTATGTGAAGGATATTTATTCACCTTTTACCGACAAAGAAATTTCTGATAAAATTGCAGAGATGTTAACTTCAAAAGATATAAAGGCAGAGGTGCAGATTGTTTTTCAGAGGATTGAAGAGCTGCATTTGGCTTGCCCTAATCATAAAGGTGATTGGTATTTTTCGGGAAATTATCCTACTCCGGGCGGGAACAGATTAGTGAACAATTCTTTTATAAATTACATAGAAGGACAAGAGAATCGTCCTCATCAGTTTAAACTTCAATTTTTAAATAACAGCCAATGATAGAACGTATAATCATATTGGATAATATTGATCCTGTTGTATTTTTTGGAGTAAACAACAGTAACTTGGAGTTACTGAAAACCTTGTATCCAAAGCTTCGTATGGTTGCACGTGGCAATGTGATTAAAGTTATTGGTGAAGAAGAACAGCTTGCGGAGTTTGAAGAGAAAATTCATGAGCTGGAGAAGTTTAGCGTTGAGATGAACGTGCTAAAAGAGGAAGATATAATTGATATTGTTAAAGGTAAAGCTCCTCCTGTTGTAAACATCGATAATCTTATTATCCATGGTCTAAACGGTAAGCCCATATTGGCGCGCACCGTAAACCAGAAAAGGTTGGTGGAAGAGTTTGATAAGAATGATATGGTGTTTGCTATAGGTCCGGCAGGATCGGGAAAAACCTATACTGCAATTGCATTAGCCGTAAGAGCTCTCAAAACAAAGCAGATTAGGAAAATCATTCTTAGCAGACCGGCAGTGGAAGCTGGTGAGAAACTTGGTTTTTTACCGGGTGACATGAAGGAGAAGATTGATCCATATTTGCAACCACTTTATGATGCTTTGGAGGATATGTTACCTCCGCTTAAGCTTAAGGAGTATTTAGAAAATAAAATTATACAGATTGCTCCACTTGCATTTATGAGGGGACGAACACTTAATGATGCAGTAATAATACTTGATGAGGCTCAAAATACAACAAAGCCACAGATTAAAATGTTTCTAACAAGACTGGGAATGAACGGTAAGATGATTATTACTGGCGATATCACTCAGGTGGATTTGCCTCATTCGCAACAATCAGGTTTAGTTCATTCAATGAACATTCTCAGAAACATTAAGGGCATTGGTACTGTGGAGTTTAACAAGAAGGATATAGTACGCCATAAATTGGTGCAAAGAATTGTGGAGGCGTATGAAAATGAGGATGATTCTAAAGAGAATAAATTCTTCCTCAAGAAAAAAAGAGATGAAGTGAACAGCGACGAAGTGATAGATGACAAAAATGAAGATAATAGTAACTAAATAGTTAAATAACAGGATTTAATATGGAAGCGCTAACTAAAACAAACTATAATTTTCCGCATCAAACTGATGTATATAAAGGTAAGGTAAGAGATGTATATAGTATTGGTGAAGATACTCTTGTAATGATAGCAACAGATCGTATTTCAGCATTTGATGTTGTTCTTCCGAAAGGTATTCCATACAAAGGACAGGTTTTGAACCAGATTGCAGCAAAATTCCTTGATGCTACATCTGATATTGTTCCTAATTGGAAGCGAGCTACGCCCGATCCTATGGTTACTGTGGGCGTTAGGTGTGAGCCATTTAAAGTGGAGATGGTTATCAGAGGGTATATTACTGGAAGTGCATGGCGCGATTATAAAAAGGGTGCCAGAACAATATGTGGTATCGAACTACCTGAGGGTCTAAGAGAGAATCAGAAGTTTGAAACTCCGATAATTACCCCAACAACAAAAGCAGATATAGGACATGACGAAAATATCTCCAAAGAGGAGATTATTGCTCAAGGACTTGTTAGTAGTGAAGATTATGAACAACTAGAAAAGTATACTTACGAGTTATTTAAGAGGGGTTCTGATATGGCTTCAAGTAAGGGTTTAATACTTGTGGATACTAAGTATGAGTTCGGAAAAAAAGATGGGAAGATTTATCTTATTGATGAGATTCATACACCTGATTCATCTAGATATTTCTATAGTGACAGTTATAATGACCGTTTTGAAAAGGGCGAAGATCAGAAACAACTATCTAAAGAGTTTGTTAGAAAATGGTTGATGGACAACGGCTTTCATGGACAGACAGGCCAAGAAATACCAGAAATGACGGATAAGTATTGTGAAAGTGTATCTGAAAGATATATTGAACTGTATGAAAAGATTGTGGGAGAAAAGTTTGTAAAGGCTGATGCCGATGATCTCGAAGTACGTATAAAAAATAATGTAACTAACTATTTAGTGAAATGAAATACAAAGTTGAAACAGTGAACCCGTATGACTCGGAACGATCTAAGAAAGAACAGGTTACCGAAATGTTTGATGATATAGCATCAATTTATGATAAGCTAAATGGGGTTTTATCGCTTGGAATTGATGGATATTGGAGACGTGAGGCACTTTGCGTATTGAAAAAACATCCACATAATCATATTCTGGATGTTGCTACCGGTACTGGCGATTTTGCAATTTTGGCACATAAGGTTCTTCGTCCGAATAAAATAGATGCTATTGATGTTTCAGAAGGCATGATGGCTGTAGGTAAAGAGAAAGTAATAGAAAAAGGTCTTGAGAATGTAATATCATTTGATCGGCAAGATGCCGCAGATCTCACTTTTGGCGACAATAGTTTTGATGCTGTTATTTCATCATTTGGTGTTCGTAATTTTGAAGATATTGATAAGAGTTTCCAAGAGGTTTATCGTGTTTTAAAACCAAATGGTGTATTTCTTTTCATAGAGTTAACCACCCCAGTGAAGAGTCCGATTAAAGAGCTTTACAACACATATACCGAATATGTAATGCCTTGCTTATCTGATCTTCTCTCTACAGAAAAGAATGCTTATAATTATCTTCCCAATTCAATTGAGGCTTTCCCTCAAGGTAGAGAAATGATGCTTATTTTAAAAAGTAATGGCTTCCAAAGAATTCGTCTTAGAAGACTTACTATGGGTATAACCACCTTATATATTGCTGAAAAATAGTGCTATGGACTGTTATGGATTAATCGGATTTCCATTGACTCACTCATTCTCGGCTCAGTTTTTTACCGATAAGTTCAAACATGAAGGTATTGATGCAAAATACCTTAACTTTGAAATTGAGGATATAGATGAGATTACAAAGGTTATACTTTCAAACCAGTTTTTGAGAGGGTTAAATGTGACAATTCCTTACAAAGAGAAGGTGATCCCTTTTCTTCATAAATTATCACCTGTGGCAGAAAAAATTGGTGCTGTTAATACCATTAAAATTGATAGAGTTAAAAGTGATTCGCACTCATACGAAGTAACGGCTTATAACTATGAGCTTACAAGTCATAAATATGAACTTACAGGATATAACACTGATTACATTGGCTTTAAGGATTCACTGATACCTTTAATTTATCCTGATGTGCAGAAGAAAGCGTTGATACTTGGAACCGGGGGTGCATCCAAAGCAGTATCACAAGCATTAATTGATATGAGTATTGAGGTTACGTATGTTTCGCGATCTGCAAGGGATGGGCAATTAAGTTATAATGATTTGACCCCGGATATAATATCATCACACAAATTAATTGTAAATACTACTCCTCTTGGAACTTACCCGAATGTAGACAATTACCCCGACCTACCATACTCATTACTCACTAAAGACCACCTACTTTATGATTTAGTGTATAACCCTTCAGAAACTTTGTTTCTCAGCAAAGGTAAAGAACGTGGTGCCATAATAAAAAATGGGAGAGAAATGCTGGAACTGCAAGCTTTAGCAGCCTGGGAAATATATGGTATATAAAAAACACTGCCCTCCTAATTATCACATTTAAGAGGGCAGTAATATTATCTCTGGTCTTCAAAAGTAGACTAATTGACCAGGATAAAAAATAGAGGTGCGATAGTGTGGTTTGTTACATTACTTACCTTTTAGGCAGTTGCGTTTTCTCTATTTTCATATTCGAATTTTCATTGTTAGAAATTCTCACGCTCCAAGTTTTCTCTCTGTAAATTCTCTCGTTCTAAATTTTCTCTCTCTAGGTTTTCTCTTCTTTCCAATTCTTGGCGCTCAATTCCTTGCTGTTGAGTTCCTTCTTGACGTTCAACACCTTCTTCCTGCTGAAGACCTTCTTGGTGTTCTATCCCTTGTTGACGTTCAATGCCTTGTTGTTGTTGACGTTCAATGCCTTGCTGACGTTCTAGTTCTTGCTGATGATGAATACCTTGTTGTTGAGTTCCTTCTCGCTGTTGGATGCCTTGGTTTTGTTCAACACCTTCGCTTTGTTGAGTTCTCATTTGTTGACTATTATCTCTGTCTTTCTCTACTTTTTCACCGTTATCTTTGAAAAAGACTGTTTTAGTAGATTGATCATCGTTTTTTACGATCTCAACTTTCGTTAGATTCTTTTCAGAGCTGTACTGTATTGATTTGATGTCGTGCTCATTCGATAATTCATTTATTGAAGTTCTAACTTGCTCGTTTAAATCTTCCAGCTGTACATCTACATAACCATCATTTTGCTGTGCTATTATAGAGGTATTTGGCAGTGAACTTGCATTTGCTACGCTTACATTTGTCATCGCGAACATACCTGCGATTAGTGCAATAGATAAAATCATTTTTTTCATAACAATAGTAAATTTGAATTGATTACTAATTTTGGTTTTAATCTGTGACGACTCTTCGTCTGTTATTTAATAGGCAATTTTCGTACAAATAAGATCGGACATTTAAGCATTTAAACAGTATACTCCTCATATTATGATCATTAACCCACAAGAAATATTTTCTTTGAAATATAACCTCCGGTATAGATAGTCTATAAAACTGTGGAAACTGTGTGGAAACTGTGGAACAATTCTACATCTCTTTGAGAAAATCCACAATTTGATTCCGTAATTAATATATAATTACCTGCCAAAGGAGTCTATTCATAAGCAAAAGCTTCATGATATCAATCAGATCACTAATATCACATTAAGAATTTATTTCTATATGATTACTGTATCTATAACTAATGCTGTATATTTGAATATACTTAAATATTAGGAGAAAGTTAAAATGAAGAAATTAAAAACTCCCGAGCAGCGTATTACAATTAAAATTGGACTGATTTTCCTAGTGGTAATTTTGTTTTTAGTTGGATTGCTTATTTATTCTACATCTTTGAAAAAAAGTATAGATGATCAGAAAAGGGAAATGGATAATTCATATGCGATTCTTCTATATAGCAATGAGCTTATCTTTTCAATACAGCACGCGCAGGATTTATTAAATAGCTATCTGGTATCACCACAGAGAATTTACCAGAATCAATATGATTCTATTTCAGAGGACATTTATGAACAAATAAATAACATAAAAGTTATTACTCCTGAAAAAGATCAGGAAATTATACTTGAAAATATTGACTCCCTTTTACAAGAAAAAAACCTTATTGTAAAAAGATTAATAGGACAGTTCAGATCCGAGAGTCCTCTGACAGAGTTAGACAGAAAAATAGAAAATATTGAACCTATTATAAAGGATAGTTTAGTTGTTACAAAGAATAGCGATACTGTCATAATAAACAAACAGAAAAGAGATTTTTGGAGTAGGTTGTCACATCTTCTTGATCCTAAATATGAACCAGATACTACAATAAGTGTCATTCGCACCGAAGAACAAATTCTAGAAACAGCAAGAGCAGACACTCTCACTTTTCAAGACCTTAGGAGAATTAGCGAGGATGCTTCTAAAACATATAACTCGCAAATACAGCGTATAGAAAGAGAAGTACGCGAGTTGGTGCTTGCGGAACAAAATATATCGCTTCATATTTCAAAACTTATTACCCAATTTTATAATGAGGCAATACATTCAAGTAGAGTTTTGAATGAAGATAGTGAAACTCTTACACAGAAAATCTTCAGTTTCGCATTAACTGTGGGCGCAATCTCCATCTTTTTAATATTGATTATAATTTTATTTATTGCTGGCGATCTTAGAAAAGGTAAAAAGGCAAGAGTTGATCTCGCTAAAGAAAAACAAATTACGGAAGATCTCATTGACAGCCGGCATAAACTACTGCTTTCTGTCTCACATGATATTAAAACTCCGCTCAGCTCCATAATGGGTTACATGGAGATATTGGAATCAAAAGAAAAAGATGCTACAAGTAAAAAGCAGATTAAATCAGCGTTAAACTCAGGGCAACACATTTTAAGTATGCTGAGTAACCTGCTTGAATTTTCTCGTCTTGAACAAAAAACTGCAGTACTGCAAAAAAGTAATTTCAATCTAATCGATTTATTAGAAGAAACCTTGAGCATGTTCCGACCGTTTACAGATGACAAAAACATCGACTTAATATTCATTAATAATCTTTCATCACCTTTTTATGTCAAAACAGACTATACTGTTCTGAAACAAATTTTGATTAATATCATTTCTAACGCAGTGAAGTACACTTTAGATGGAAAAATAGCTATAGAACTTAAACAGGATGAGACTAAAAGATTGTTGTTTAATATCACTGACAGTGGAGTTGGCATTAAAAACGAAGATCTTGATAAGATATTCAAACCATTTTCTCGAACAAGTAATTCTTCGAATGCTGAAGGTAGTGGGCTAGGGTTATATGTGACAAAAGGCTTAATAGAGGCATTACAGGGAGATGTTTCTATCACATCAGAATTTGGAGAAGGCACCGCAGTATGTATATTATTGCCTATTGCTCAAATTACAGAGTTTTTACCGGCTGATAGAATTGTTGAAGAAGACTCTTCTATAAGTAGCGACCAGTCAAATAAAATATTGATTTTTGAAGATGATGCTTCACTTGGTGCACTGCTCAAGGAGTTTTTACAACAAAAGGGGTTTAAAGCAAAACTTTGCAATAACTCACGCGATATAAATGGTTATATTCGACATATATCAAATTTTGATATAGTGTTAACTGATCTGCAGTTAGTTGATATCAGCGGCACTGAAATCCTTACATATATTAGAGAAGTTGATAAATCTATCCCTGTATGGTTAATGACTGCAAATGATGAATACAGCCAAGAGAAAGCTATTAGAGAAGGTTTCAAAGGATTTATTCCTAAACCAATTCAGATGCGAACTCTAATCCATGTCCTTAAATCAAGCATTAAAGTTGAGGAGAAAAAGCATTATAGTTACAATGATAAAATAAAGAATAGAAAGGATGCTGTGCTATCTTTGAAAGATAAATTCCCACAACTCGCTGCTATGTTTGGTAACGACACTGTAAGCATTAAAAAAATTCTATCTGATTTTGTAGAGACTTCAGAAAGAGACACAGAAGTGCTTTCAAAACTTATAAAAGACGGCAACTTTATAGAAGCACAGCGAATTTGTCATAAAATTCACCCTTTTTTAAATCAACTAGACGTAGATTACTTGACAACTAATCTTCGTAAAATGGATAATATAAACGGAAATGATGGCGCTTCGTTTCCTGATTGGAAAAAGGAGCTAACAAAAACCATTTACGACATAAGAAATTTCACAAAAAACATAAAGGATGAGTATATTTAAATCAAATATGAGATTTTTCTAGATAAACATTTATAATAATTTCTATAAATCAAGGTTATAAAGATGTATTTTATTATACAATGTTTTTCGGTCTATATTTAGCAGTATCGCAGCTTTTGTTTTGTTACCTTTTGTATATTGAAGA
>CAZYGE010000062.1:0-11299 GCA_964647535.1 uncultured Proteiniphilum sp. | reverse complement strand
GCTGATTATTGGAAAACAATTGACTTCTTCAGTCCTGAATCGAGTCAAAGAGGATTGGGTTATTATGACAACCCGAATAATCTTCCTAATGGAGTTACTAGAGAGCAGTGGGCCGCTTATGACCCTTCGTTTTCGGGAAATTATGAAGAGACATGGCTTAACAGACTTCAGTTTAACGATATTGAAATAAGAAATTACATTGCAGGCAATACAATTGATTGGCGCGATGAAATAACCAGAACAGGTTTAAGGCAAGATTATAATGTATCGTTTTCAGGTAGAACTCCAAAAGTAAACTATTATACATCACTGGGTTATCAACATAATGAAGGATTTACAGTTGGTGACGATTTTAATGCGGTAAGAGGTAGAATAAATCTTGAGTCCAATGTAACTGATTGGTTAAAAATTGGAACTAATACACAATTTGCTAACAGATCAGATAATAGCGTAACTGCAAATACCGGTGCAGCCGACCAGATGAGTCCTTTTGGAGATATGTATGAAGAGGATGGAACTATAAAGCGCTATCCAACAAATGATGCTAGGGTGGCTAACCCACTTTTGTCACATACAGTAGATGATTATTTTTATAGAGTTCAGACTTTGAATTCTACAATATTTTCTAGAATACTACTACCATTTGGCCTTAGCTTGCAAACTAACGTAAATAACAGATTCGGTTGGAGAAAAGATTACTATTTCCATTCGGACATAAAACCGGGAATTACTGCAGGTGGACAAGCAAGCAGAAATGATTACTCTGATTATGAATGGTTGATTGATAATATTTTAAACTGGAACTACAATATATCAAATAATCAAAGAATTGATGCAACGTTTGTTGTGAGTTCAGAAAAATATCAATACTGGAACAGTACGATGTCAAACGAAGGTTTTGTACCAAATAGCAACTTAAGTTTTCATAACTTAAATGCAGGTATTAATCCTGTTACCAGTTCAAATGATCAGGTGCAAACCGGTAACGCTGTACTCGGAAGAATTAATTATAGTTTATTAGATAGATATTTACTTACAGCTTCTGTAAGACGTGATGGTTTCTCTGCTTTTGGTGTAAACAACCCTTATGGAACTTATCCTGCTTTTGCAGGTGCATGGATTCTCTCTGAAGAAGGGTTTATGCAGGATGTTGATTTAATAAATAATTTGAAACTGCGCCTGTCTTGGGGTGAAAGTGGAAATAGAGATATTGGTCGTTATGCAGCTTTATCTCGTCTTAATGTAACAGATCACATTCAAGGTGGAGAAAACGTAAAAGGTGTATGGACAGACAACCTTGCAAATCATAATTTGAAATGGGAGCGTACCAAAGCAACCAACTTTGGTATTGATTTCAGTATTTTGAACAATCGTTTGAGTGGCGTGATAGATATGTATTACAATCAAACCACAGATCTTATTCTTTCACGTTCTCTGCCAACTATTACGGGTTTTGGTAGTGTAATTGCAAATTTGGGACAGGTAGATAATCAAGGATTGGAGATTACACTATCTAGTGTTAATGTTGACATACCTAAAACGTTTAGATGGGATACTTCGTTAATATTCAGTACAAACAAAAATACCATTAGGCATCTTTATGGCGATATGGTTGATGTGTTGGATGATGAAGGTAATGTTATCGGACAGCGTGAAGATGATGATGTACAGAGCGGATGGTACATAGGTCATGGAATTAGTGATATATATGATTATAAAATGATTGGTATCTGGCAACTTGGCGAAGAAGAAGAAGCCCGAAAATATGGAAAACAGCCAGGTGACCCTCGTCTGTTAGATGTTAATGATGATGGTGTAATGACCGAAGATGATAAAGTATGGCAAGGTTCTCTAGTTCCTAAATTCAGAGGATCTTTGAGAAGTGATATGACTATATTTGAAAATATCACCTTCTCATTCTTACTACGTGGAGATTTTAATTTCCTTGCAGTAGACAATATGCCAAGAAATGAAGACAATAGATTCTTTGATAGAAGCAATTCAATTTGGACACCATATTGGACACCGGAAAATCCTTCGAATGAATTTGCAAGATTGGGTTCTAATTCTAATAATCCTACTGTAAATATTTACAAAAGAAGAGATTATCTGAGATTACAAAATGCCTCTGTTTCTTATAGAGTGCCAGAAAGATTTATATCGCCATATTCTATAGAGTCACTTAGATTAAGTGCAAATGTTGATAACGGATTTGTAATTACAAACTGGACATATTTTGATCCGGAGAATAGAGGTAGATCACCAATGATTTTTACACTAGGGCTTGATATTACACTTTAGTGTTGAACCATCTAATAGACAAATAAATATGAGACAAAATATTTTAAATAAAATAATGCTTTTTGTGGCAATTGCCACATTAACAACATCCTGTGTGGATTTATCACCGGAGCCCTTATCATTTTTTGCTCCAGAGAACACGCTGGTAGATAAAGCCGGATTCGAAGCAATATTAATTACTTCGAGAAAACAGATTAAATGGGAGTGGTTTGGAGATGCTTTTAATGCCGGATCGGTTGGAACCCCACTTGTTTATGAATATGCTTTTTCTGATATGTCGATAATCGGCAGCCCGGAAACTAAAGAGATTCATAATCTCGAAACGCAGCTAACTCCAACAACAAATGCCAATTTGCATATGAGGTATTGGGATTTAGGTTGGAACGGTATCAAGTATGCAAATACTATTATCAGCAGAATAGAAAATGTAGAATTTGATTCGGCAGCAGAAAAGAATGCAATATTAGCCGAAGCCTATTTCCATCGTGCTTATTGGTATTATATTCTCACTCATCAGTGGGGAGATGTGCCGTTAATACTTGAAGAAGTTACAGGTCCAAAGTTAGACTTTTATACAGCTTCTAGATGGACAATACTAGAGCAGATGAAAGAAGATATGGAGTATGCTGTTCAGTGGCTGCCATTATCTGTTCCCAGAGGTGCGGTAAATAGAGCCGCAGGCGATCATTTGCTTACCAAACTTTATATGTCGGTTGGCGAATTTGAAAACGCAATAGAGTCTGCATCAAGAGTAATAAATGATTACGGACTTAGTCTTATGACTCAGCGTTTTGGAGTAAATGCGGGTAATCCCGATCTTGATGTGTTTAATGATCTCTTTAATGAAGACAATATAAGCTCATCTGAAAATCGCGAAGCTATATTTGTAGTTCAAGAGCGTTTTGGAGTTCAAGGTAATGTTGCAGGTAATGGCTCACAAAGAATGAGAAACTTTGTTCCTTATTGGAGTAACGGTTCTCAAGTTAGAACACCTGACGGATTGCCAGGTACAACATATGATGCCGCTCCTTATGATGGGTATGAACTGCTCGATTCTCTGGGAAGGGGGATTGCTAAAATAAGACCTTCTAATTACCACCAATATGAAATCTGGGGAGATGCCGATACAGATTTGCGCTATAACACCAACAATTGGTATGATATCTCAAGGTTGTGGTATAACCGGCCTCCTTCAAAAGGTGGAAGTGCAGAGTGGTTTGGCAGACCGGTACAACGTGAGTTTGTTCAGGATACCATCAGAGGATATTTTTCTTTTCCTATAGTAAAGGTGTTAATTAGGAAAGATGATATCAATAGGGGTAGAACACCGCTTGGTGGATTTACCGATAGTTATGTGTTCAGACTTGCCGAAACATATCTTATGAGGGCAGAAGCTCACTGGTGGTTGAATCAGAACTCTGAAGCTCTTGCCGATATTAACGCTATTAGAGAACGTTCTAATGCAACACCTCTTACAGGTCAGGCAACTCTTGATGATATTCTTGACGAAAGAGCTAGAGAGCTGTTTCTTGAAGAGCATCGTAAAATTGAACTTACTAGAATTGCATATACAAAAGCAAGGCTAAATCAAGAAGGATATTCCCTAGATAATTTTAGCGAAAACAACTGGTTTTACGACAGAGTAATGGAAAAGAATCACTTCTATAGAGAAGAAGTGTTTTACTCAACCAATGCTTATGTAATGAGACCATACCATGTATTATACCCTGTTCCATTGACGGCTATTACGTCTAACACTCAAGGTCATATAAATCAAAACAAAGGTTACCCCGGATCGGAGTCAAATATTCCGCCGGTAGAATAATTAATAAGAATCAACAAACTCCCGACAATAGTGTTATTATTGTTTCGGGAGTTTAAATTTAATCAAAATAAAAATAGATGAATACTAAAAAAGCTTCCATCATTTTTTTGCTTTTAACCTGTGTCGCGGGGCTCATGGCTCAAATCAATCTTACAAACAGTCCCGGTAATAATTCGTTTGCACTCTCCACTTCTGAGAAAGCAACACAAATAATTGTAGATAACAACGATCCTATTTCTGTAACAACTGCTGCGAAACTTTTTGCAGGAGACTTGGAGTTGGTTACAGGTAGAAAAGCTGAAGTTAAATATGTAGATGATTATGATGCATCTACAATTGTTCTGGTTGGAACAGTTGAAAATAACGAACTTATCAAACAACTAGCAAGTAGTGGTAAACTTAATGTTTCTGAAATAGAGGGTGATTGGGAAAGGTATATAATTGAAGTGATTGACAATCCCTTCCCAAATGTTACCAAAGCACTTGTTATTGCAGGCAGCGACAGACGAGGTGCAGCATATGGCCTTTTTGCTATATCCGAAGAAATTGATGTATCGCCATGGTATTGGTGGGCAGATGTAGCAGTTGAGAGAAGGGATGAGTTGCATTTGGATATTGAACCCGTAGTTTCAATAGAACCTACAGTCAAATATAGAGGTGTTTTTATAAATGACGAAGACTGGGGATTACTTCCTTGGGCTAAGCATACATTTGACCCTGAACTGGGTGATATAGGCCCAAAAACTTATGAGAAAGTATATGAGCTTTTATTACGTTTAAAAGCTAACTATCTGGCTCCTGCCATGCACGAAGCTTCTGGTGCATTTAATAAATATCCTGAGAATAAAGTTGTAGCAGATTCATTCGGTATTGTAATGGGATCAGTTCATCCCGAACCACTTTTATTTAATAATGCAAGTGAGTGGGATACCGAAACAATGGGTGAGTGGAATTATATGACCAATAAGGATAAAATCATTGAAGTTCTAGACAAACGTGTTGAGGAAAACTCTCCTTACGAAAACGTTTATACACTTGCGCTCAGAGGTTTGCACGATAGAGCTATGACCGGCGATTACACTCTTCAAGAGAGAGTTGATTTGGTGGGAGAGGCTCTAAGAGATCAACGTCAAATCTTGATTGATCATATAGATAAACCTATTGAGGAAATACCTCAGGCTTTTACACCATATAAAGAAGTTTTAGATCTTTACCTGGCAGGACTTGATTTGCCGGAAGATGTTATTCTTGTATGGCCTGACGATAACTACGGTTATATGAAACAACTAAGTAATGCCGATGAACAAAAACGTTCGGGTGGTTCGGGAGTATATTACCATGCTTCTTATCTTGGAATCCCTCACGATTACTTATGGCTTGCCTCAACACCTCCATCACTGATGTATGAGGAGTTAAAAAAAGCGTATGATACAGGTGCTGACAGACTATGGCTGCTTAATGCAGGTGATATCAAATCGGCAGAATTCCCAACACAGCTTTTCCTTGATATGGCATATGACATCAATAAGTTTTCTTTTGAGAATATTGCCGATTACAATGCAGAGTGGCTAAGTGAAATGTTTGGTGAACAGTACTATGATGATTTCAAAGAAATTACAAACGAGTATTTCAGATTGGCATTCATCAGAAAGCCCGAGTTTATGGGCTGGGGCTATGAGTGGAACACATTTAGCCATGGTCGCGAAAGAAATACAGATACCGACTTTAGTTTCGCAAACTATAGAGAGGCCGAAACTAGAGTAGAAGACTACAAGCGTATTGGTAGCCGTGTAGAAGAAATTCTTGCTGAGTTGCCTGAAAAAGATTATGCTTCGTTTTTCCAACTTGCATATTATCCGGTAAAAGGTGCTGAGCTAATGAACCGAAAATGGCTTGCAACTCAACAGAGCAGAAACTATATAGCTCAAGAAAGACATGCCTTGGCAAATAAATTAAGAGATGATGTTCAGCATTACTACGATACACTTTATACTATCAGTTACGATTATAACGATTTGATGGATGGCAAATGGAAAAGAATCATGTCTATAAGACAAGGTGTTACTGCCGCATATTTTGAAATGCCAACACTCGACTCTGTAGATGTGCCAACTACACCCGAAATGGGGATTTTTGTTGAAGGTACTGAGCCACTGAAAGGTGCAGGTAGCTTTTTGGAGCTTCCCTCTTTCAATAAGTTCTACAACAATAGTTATTTTATAGATATATTCAACAAAGGTGAGGGCTCATTCCAGTGGAGTGTTAAACCATCAGATGATTGGATAATGGTGAGTAAGCTAGGTGGTACAGTAACCGGTGAAGACCGAATATTTGTTTCAGTAGACCGTAGTTCTGTTCCTGTAGGTGAACGCGTTCAAGGGCATCTTGAATTTACAAGTGGCGATGTTAAAGAAAAAGTTCTAGTTTCTGTATTCAATCCTGCCTCACCATCTGTTGAAGAGGTAAGAGGATTGTTTGTTGAAGATAACGGAGTTGTATCCATACCCGGTGCAGATTTCCATAGAAAAACAGAAACGGATGATGTTAAGATGCAGATAATTGAGAACATAGGTTTCGAAGACAGAGCAGTAATGTTAGGCGATCCAACTACTCCGGTACTAAACCCAAGAAACCATAGGAATCCGGGTGTAGAGTATGACTTTTATACTTTTCATCATGGGTCTGTAGATGTTTATACTTATGTCTTGCCAATCTTTCCACTTAGCTCTGATCGTGATTTTGGATTCCATGAGCAGAATTCTTCACAAACAAGATATGCTGTTTCAATAGATGACGGTCCGGTTGCACTTCCTTCATCATCTTCACCTGAATATACCCAAACATGGTATGAAAATGTGTTGAGAAATGCTGCAATTAATAAGTCTACATTCCATATCGATAAGCCCGGTAAACATACCCTGAACATTAGAACAGGTGATCCCGGAATGGTTATTCAGAAAATAGTTATAGATTTTGGTGGAATGAAAAAATCCTATACAGGACCTGCTCCAACTAAAGTTGAATAATTAAAACATTATAAGAATGAAAAGCAAATACATCCCGGCACTGCTCGTTGCGATCCCAGCAGCGGCCGGTGCTGTGGATAATCCTAAGCCAAATGTGCTTATGATAATGGTTGATGATCTCAGACCAGAAATAGGTAGCTACGGGGTGGATGCAATTCATACACCTGTAATGGATGGCTTGGCTAAAAAGGCAACACAGTTTAATAATGCATACTGCAATGCACCCGTTAGTGGTGCATCTCGTGCCAGTATGCTCACAGGGCTCTATCCTAAATTTCCAGAAAGATTCACACACGCATTCACATATGCAGAGAAAGATGCTCCCGAGGCTATACCAATCTCTAAATGGTTTAAAGATAATGGTTATTACACCATTTCTAATGGTAAAATCTTTCATAATGTAGACGATCATGAGGACTCATGGTCTGAACCACCATGGAGAGTAAATATGGAGGGTTATGAAACTCATTGGGCTGTTTATAACAAATGGGAGTTATGGATGAGTGATGTTTCGGCTAGAACAATTAATCAAAGGACTATGCGAGGTCCGTTCTACGAAGCTGCAGAAGTGCCCGATTCCGCTTATCAAGACGGAAAAGTGGCTTTAAAATCAATATCTGACCTGCGTCGATTAAAAGATAAAGATCAACCTTTTTTCTTAGCTACCGGTTTTTGGAGACCTCATCTCCCGTTTAATGCGCCCAAGAAATATTGGGATCTTTATGATAGAGATAAAATACCGCTTGCCGACAATTTCTATCGTTCTGAAGACCTACCGGGTCAAGTAAGAACATCCACTGAGATAAACTCTTATGGTGGGGTATATGAAGACAAGTCTGATGAAGAGTTTCAAAGGCTAGCCAAGCATGGATATTATGCAAGTGTTAGCTATGTTGATGCTCAAATAGGTCTGCTTTTAGATGAGTTAAAAGCACTAGATCTGGATGAATCTACTATTGTTTTAATCTTTGGAGATCACGGATGGCATTTAGGCGAGAATTCTTTCTGGGGAAAGCATACCTTGATGAGAAGATCAACACAAGTGCCACTTATTATCCATGTTCCAGGGAAATCTACAGGACAAACGGATGTTATGGTGGAACTAGTTGATTTATACCCTACACTATGTGATTTGGCAGGTATTCCCAAACCTGCAGATCAGTTGCACGGAGCTAGCTTTGCGCCTATTTTTGAGAATGATAGATTTTCGGGAAAAGATGCTGTATTTGTACAATGGGGTGAAGGCGACAATGCAATAAACTCTAGATATAGCTATGCTAAGTGGGGGAGAGGTGGAGAAGTTAAAGCAGAGATGTTATTTGATCATACCACAGACATAGAAGAAAATAAAAATGTAGTTAAAGATAATCGTTATAAACCAATGAAAGACTATC
This sequence comes from uncultured Proteiniphilum sp., assembly GCA_964647535.1. Classification (GTDB taxonomy): domain Bacteria; phylum Bacteroidota; class Bacteroidia; order Bacteroidales; family Dysgonomonadaceae; genus Proteiniphilum. Next base: position 2,753 of record CAZYGE010000062.1, on the reverse strand, counting down.
TTTCAGATCTTATCGATTATATCAGACGTAAATTATAAAGTACTTCATATAAATAATCTCAAACAGAACAACAATGAAATCCATTACAAGTTACATTCTACTTAGCCTGCTTATATTTTATGCATGCGACTCTAGTCCTAGCAAGCAAGAAATAGATGCAAACTTTTCTTCAGTTATTACACTCAAAACGCCCGGTAATCCGGCAATCAGCTATCCTCTCTCACAGACTGTTGCGCGAGACATGGTAAATCTTGATGCCGAAGAGGATATACCTGTTACAATCAGTAAAAGGGTTACCGACAGAGTTAGAGTAACCATCACAGCACAAGAAGATGTTTACTTCAACTTTAAGCAAGTCTTAAATTCCGGTTTTAATCATGATGAGAGCCTTTTCTACATGCCCGGCTTCTGGTATAGGAAAAATCTTCGCTCACCTCATAATGCACCATCTTTTCATACATCCGATAGTTGGACTGTTCGTGAAGACCGTTTGAGTGCACCACTCACTGGTATCTACAATGAAACAACAGGTGAGTATTTATCTGTTATGCGTATAGATGATTTCGAGCATGAAGCTCTCACAACTCATAAAAATGGAGAAGTAATTGTTTCGGGAGAAACATCTATTGGATATACTGGATTCGAGAATATCTCTGGTGAAGCATCTCTTTCTTTTGGATTCCCTTATCAAGAAACTCCAAAATCTTATATTCGTAAGCTAACACTGGCTGATCCCATTGAAGCTTTCCAGCTTTTAAAAGAAGGCGAAACTATTGAACTTGTTTGGGAAATAAAAACTGGTGAAGCACAAGATTACTCAGACTTTATAAAGCAAATGTGGGAATATAGTTATGATACATATACGCCTGCAATAGTTAACACAGATTTTAGTGATGATTTTGTAAAAGAAACAATTACTCATTATTTTACAGACAGTTATGTAGATGAGCATCCTTTGAAGTTTACATCGGGCGAAGGTATGCTAACCCACATTGCTGAGCCAAATGGCAGAGCAGAAGTAGGTTTTGTTGGTCGTGTACTTCTTAATGCATTTAATGCATTGGAATATGGCGAAGCAAATGATAGGAATGATTTGGTAAACAATAGTAATGCAATATTTGACAGTTACCTTGAGCATGGTTTCACACCTCAGGGATTTATAAGAGAATATGTAAACTTTGATAATGGTACCGAAACAGATGTATTAAGTATACGTCGTCAATCTGAAGGAATATATGCTCTATTGCATTACCTGCAATACGAGAAAAACAATGGAAGGGAGCATCCGGAATGGGAAGAGAAATTGATTATAATTCTTGATAAATTTCTTGAAGTACAGAATGAAGATGGCAGTTTTCCAAGGAAATTCAGAGATAATATGAGTTTGGAAGACTCAACGGGAGGAAGCACACCATCAGCAACAGTACCATTGGTATTGGCTTACAAATATTTTGGAGATGAATCATATCTTGAATCTGCTAAACGCAGTGCCGACTATCTTGACAAAGAAATTATTTCTAATGCTGACTATTTTTCATCTACTCTTGATGCAAACTGCGAGGACAAAGAGGCTTCACTTTATGCTTCAACTGCAACTTATTACCTTGCGCTTATAACTGATGGTGAAGAAAGACAGCATTACGCAGATCTATCACTCAAATCGGCTTATTTCGCACTTTCTTGGTATTACTTATGGGATGTACCTTTCGCTCCGGGTCAAATGATAGGCGATATTGGTCTCAAAACTCGTGGTTGGGGGAATGTGTCGGTTGAGAATAATCACATAGATGTATTTATTTTTGAATTCGGATCTGTATTGGAGTGGCTGGGAGATTATTATGATGAGCCACGTTTTTCTGAGTTCTTAGATGTAATATCATCTTCTATGAGACAGTTGCTACCTTTTGAAGGGCATCTTTGCGGAATTGCAAAGACTGGCTATTATACCGAGGTAGTACAGCATACTAATTGGGATTATGGTAGAAATGGTAAAGGTTTTTACAACAATTATTTTGCACCGGGATGGACAGTTGCGTCTCTATGGGAATTGCTTTCTCCCGGAAGAGCAGAAGAGTTTTTACTAAACTAAAGACTAAGCATAATCCTGATCCATAACCTTATAAAATCCTTTGGATCATTAAACTGTAATACAATGTATTATTCCCGAATATTCATATTCTGTCTTTTGGCAGCACTAATAAGTTGCAATAACGAAGAAGACTCAAAAGCATTAGATAAAATCACTTATGTAGATTTTTCAAATGTACAAATTGATGACCCATTTTGGAGTCCAAGACTTACAAGTCATGTAAGCGCAACTCTTCCGGTATGCATCGATCAGATAGAGAACAAGAGCGGTCGTATGAGGAACTTTGAAAATGCTGCATTAGGCGAAGGTGAGCATTCGGGAATATTTTATGATGACTCTGATGTTTATAAAGCATTAGAGGGTATAGCATATAGCTTAATAAACAATCCTAATTCTGCACTTGAGCAAAAAGCAGATGAGTGGATAGAAAAATTTGCTGCTGCTCAACATGACGATGGTTACATCAATACTTTTTATACACTAACAGGACTCGACAATAGATGGAACAATATGGACAAGCACGAAATGTATTGTGCCGGCCATATGATAGAAGCCGCAATTGCCTATTACAAAGCAACTGGGAAGCGCAAACTTCTTGATGTTTCCATTAAAAAAGTTGAACACATGATAGATTTGTTTGGTCCCGATAAGCGTCACTGGGTAC
>CAZYGE010000061.1:0-11493 GCA_964647535.1 uncultured Proteiniphilum sp. | reverse complement strand
GCGGCCAGCCTATTAGAAACCTATTGCAACGCCCAAATTCTTATTTCTAAAATCTTAAGTCTTATTTCTAAAATCTAAAATCTAAAATCTTAATATTTGCAATATCTTCGTATGTATAATGAGAACCAGATCAGCCTATGAATAAAAGTAAACACAATGTTCAATTTTCCTCTTTGACTTCACAGTCTAACCCCATTGTCACTTGGCTGTTGAGGATTGTCTTTGTCCCTATATTTGCCGCCATCCCCATATTGCTTTATGCTCTCCCAGCACTTTTTGTCATAGAATCTCCTCCACTTTTCTCTAGCCAAACCAATGAAGTTATTTTTCTAATCGTATCTTACCTTTTGCTTACACGTTTAGGCTGGTTTGTAATCCAATATTTTAAAAAGATAAGCTCCAAGGCCGTCACCCAAATCGAGGTGGACGAAAAGGGTGTCCATTTCAAAAATTTCAATGTCACAACAAGCACTGTTTTGTACCAGGACCTAACCCACTCCGACAACCCCTATACAAAAGACATCCATACAGAATCATTGTACAAAGGCCCTGTACTTCTTAAAGTGTTTTGGAGAAGTCCTGAAACAGGAAAAATCATCAATCGCTCCATTTCCTTTGATACCGACATCTTTTATGGGCATTACACCAGCAATAAATCAGATCTTATTGGACGATTTCTTCTAGGGGTGCGCCTATTCAGGCCAGACCTAAAAGTTTGCGATACCGTCTATTCTAATTTCTATATCCATAGAGAGACTTTCGCCTTCGACAGAAAAAATCACCGGAAAGTCATGGTAGGTTCCGCCATCTTTGTTTCCATCATCGTTTACCTTATCTATCTCTACACAACATAGGTTTAGCAACTAATACATCTGTCGGTTCATATTCCCAATTTAATAACTTATTTTTAGGTGCTACTCAAAAGCACCAGTTTGAACAAATCAGCAGCATTATGAACGCGATCCATATATTCCTTATAAAAATAAAAGAGCTTAGTTTTTGGCAAAGGTTGTTTTCATGGGGCCCTCTCAAGAGCCTGAGTTATGAAGCTTACCAAGAATACAAGATCCTAGAAGAGCGGTTTAGCACCCTCACAACCAGCCTAGATGCTTACAAAGAAAGGAGCAAATCACTTGAACAAGCACATCAACACGCTCAAGAACAACTGCACGAAGTAAAAACAAGCCTTATAAAATATGAAGCAGCCATCCAAGGTCATCTTGAAAAGATAGAGGCACTTAGGAATGAGAACAGCGATTTAAAACAAGCTGTTACCACTTATCGGGCCAATGAAGAAAAACAGAAAAAAGATCATGATAGGGCCGTGGAAAGAATGCTGCAAGCACAACAGTCGTTCGAGCAGGACGCACAACGCCTTCACGATGACAGGCTTGCAGAAAAAGAAGCCCATTTTGCTGCAATGAAAAAGCAGTGGGCCAATCACGAAACCAGCGTCGAACAGTTTATCCGAAGTCTCTGTGACAAGCACATCATACCTTATATAAAGCCTGTTCCCTTTAGAGGAAATCCTGACAACACAATTGAAATTTGTGGAGAATATGTGATTTTTGATGCCAAATGCCCCGCCAACGACAACTATGAGAACTTCTCTTCCTATATCAAAACACAGGCAGAACAAGCGAAGAAATATGCGAAGCAGGAAAATGTAAAAAGAGATATTTTCTTGGTGATTCCAGCATCTACGGCCGATGCCATCAGCCAATGGTCCTATAATATGGGTGACTATAATGTTTATGTGATCACAAAAGACGCACTGGAGCCCATTATACTCTCTATAAAGAAGATTGAGAATTATGAGTTTGCGAACCAATTAAGTCCAGAAGAAAGAGAAAATATCAGCAGGGTTATAGGTAAATTTGCTCATACTACAAAGAGGAGAATTCAGATCGATCAGTTTTTTGCCCACCAGTTTCTCGACCTCTTGAGAAAATGTGAAATGGAGCTTCCGGAGGATTTCGTACAGCAGGTTGTAGCGTTTGAAAAAGCAGAAAAGTTGAACCCTCCTACTGAGAAGCGAGCTAAACAAATCCTGGTCCAAGAGCTTACAGAAAAACACGAAAGCACAAATGCTGAAGTCGCACAAAGAAACCTGGAGATACCCGAAGATTTCGATGAAATCAAGAAATGGGCGTAAGAAGGAATGCCAGATGTTAGTAATATAAGCCTCAAACTCCTCCATAATGCTGTAGTGCTCCTGAGGTTGGGTTTCAGGAAATTCCTAAGGCTAGTAGAGCAGTTCATACGCACAGATCAGTTACAAGGAATAAAAAGCAATTGGCACTCAATCGCTTATAACTGTTTCTAAAAAAGCTGCCGTTTTCTTTCTCGTATCCGTAGGGAATTGGACGAAAAGTTTTTAGATTTGTTTTCATCATTTCGACCCCATTTTCTGTTGGAGCCACTATAGTTTACCCCTTACATACGCTTGTAGGAATTTGAACGTTATGTGGCAAAAGCAACAGGTTACTTTTAAAGGTTTTCCTAGATATACGATTAAATTGGTTGTGTTTTAAATAGCTTTTTTATTTAGATCAATGCAGAAATTCAAAACAGGTGATATTGTTTGCTTAACTATAGGCAGTGAACCTATGCGCGTAGTGAACGTATATGGGAATCGCTTAATCGAATGCGAATGGAAAGGAAAGGAAGGCAGAATGTACAAACACTACTTCCGTCCAGATTCTTTACTCTTCTTTGAAGAAGATATTAGCAACAACAGCTTTACGCTAGATAACTTCAAAGACAACTCAAATAATTGACATGTTCTAAAAAATAGTATCATCAACCTACTAATGGATCTGGCTAAAATAACTGTATAAAAAATTGTTCAGTAGGCCTCCCTTCTACCCTTTCTCACTTTTATAACTTCATATATAGGATACTGTTACTTCAAAAAAGTATGTACTGAACCAGAAGTTCAAAGAGTGTCCTTTCTAAAATCTCCCTATTATTTCATGTTGATAAACTGCAAAGGAAGATTTAGGTCGCTACTCCTGAGCATGCTAATCACTGCTTGAAGTTCATCGATTTTTTTCCCCGATACTCTTACGATATCATCCATGATGGCTGCCTGAACTTTTAACTTTGATTGCTTGATGAGCTGCACTATTTTTTTTGCATTTTCCTTATCTATCCCTGCTTTTATTTTAATCTTCTTTTTGTAAACTTTTCCTGAGTGCTCCTCTTCATCGCCAAAGTCAAAAACCCTTCCATCGACCCCTTGCTTTATCCCACGTGTGATTAATAAATCCTCTATGGGTTTCAAGCCCATCGGATTGAGTGTTTGGATGTCAATTACCAGATTCTTCTTATCCAAAACCAATTCGGTTTCTGTGTTTTTAAGATCGTATCTGTTCTGTATTTCTCTTCGCACTACATTTACAGTATTGTCTAGTTTCTGAACATCTACTTCAGAAGCAATATCAAAAGATGCCATAGTATTATATTTTAGTCTTAAGGAGGTCTATGATTTAAAAATATGCCTGACAAAGATAAACAAAACTTAAATTACACTTTGACGTTTTTCATATCTAAGACTTAAAACGAAACTAAAGTGCCTATAGCAAATCCAGACAGAAGAGAAAAGGGGCTACAAAACAACAAAAAAGGTATCATACCTAGTGGAGGAGCCTTTAAACACAATTCGGACTATAGACGAAATATCATGGCAAAAATCAGGACATTAATGGCCAATGAACGCACTTTAATGTCCTATTATCGTTCGTCCTTGGCTCTTGTGGGTCTTGGTGCCTTTGTTTTTAAATTTTATGTTTCGGTACCCTTTATAATATTGTCTGCATTGTTTGTTTTGGCAGCCGTGGTACTTGCTATATATGGCACCATTAAATACCTCCGTTTTAAAAAGAGAATCCTTAGGAAATAAAGATCAAGAAGCCACCCAACTGTAAAAAAATATACGGTTATAACACGGTGTCGCCTTAACTTTGTCTAAAATTTTCTTTAGTTTTTGCAAATTTATATAAGATTTGGGATATTTGTAGACGTGAAAGTAGCGTCGAGTAATGAATGAACACATTAATTTGAACACACAAATATTGAGGATGGGAAGGCTTAAACGACTTTTATTAGTAGATGATGATGAAACCAGCAATTTCCTTAATGAGTTTTTAATAAAGGAAATGGATATTGTGGACGAAGTTTATGTCGCAAAGAATGGACAAGAAGCGTTAGATTTCATCCATGAGCAAAACATGACACCCCAATATCCCCAGGTGATTTTTTTGGATCTGAATATGCCTGTTATGGATGGTTTTGAGTTTTTGGAGGAATTCGAGAAAGTACAACAGAAAGCAGAACAACGTACACCTATATATGTACTTACGTCATCCAATTACTTTAAGGATTTCGAACGAGCCAAAGCTTTTTCTGTAACGGGTTACATTATCAAACCCCTCACTGAAAAAAAGATTAGGGAAGCTTTAGAAGAAACATTGCTGTTATAAGCCATCAAAATATTTCGGAGGTTGAAGCTACTTCAAACACCTTTCTTTCGAATAAGTCCTGTACAGGCCAACTGCTTACGCCATCCAAAGCTCTTTCAATAGTCCTTTTGATTTCGCTGGTAAATCGTGGGCCAGTCCAGGTGCTTGTGTTGACCACCACCATGTAGCTGATCTCGTCGTCTCTTCTCACCAACAATGCAGAAGTTCCCGCGAGCGTACCTGTCCGGACCCAATCGTTTTCGTTGATATACATCCAACCCAGCCCAGTTTTTAAAGGCTCTATCGGGGTGGTCATTTTCTTTATGCTTTCTTTGGAAAGTATATCCCCCTTGCTGTCATAGCCATCAATGGCCACTAACAATTGCATTATTTGGGCGGGTGAAGCAATCCAACCGCCGGCGGCACCTAGAGCCGTCACATTTGTTCCACCATAAGTTTTCGGCACAAGTTCACCTGTTCCATAACAAGACAGCCTTAATCCTGAACCTTCGTAATCATAATACACCACTTCATTGCTGCATCGTTCTGTCAACAGATTATTGCCTATCTGCATCCCATATATTTCAAGAGGGTCTAGAATATAATGCTGTACATACTCCTCATAACTGGTGCCTGTTACTTTCTCCACTACTTCTCCTAAGATAGCATACCCTAAATTAGAATAGCTGTAAACTTTACCGGGTTTATACGGCAATCGCTGCTTTAAGGCATATTGGATGATAGTCTTTGTATCTGCAGGAGCGGCAACACCCATTTTTTCGGCTACTTTAACTGGTTCGAACATCAAATCAGGTACGCGTGAGCTCCAGCCTCCTTCGTGTTGCAATAAATTCAACACGCTAATATCCTTCATTTTTTTGTCCTTAATATCCAGATAGACAGAGTCGTTGAGGATGCCTTCTTCACCAAATACTTTTGCATTTAGGTCTATTCTGCCTTCTTCTTGGAGGCGCATAACCGCTACCGCAGTGATGAGCTTGGATACACTCGCAATCCTGAACAGATGGTTAGGCGTGACTTTTTCTTCCTCTTCTTTATCAGCATAGCCAAATCCTTTCGCATACACCAATTGTCCTTCTTTAACAATCGCTACAGATGCACCTGCTATACGCCAATCACGTAAAAGTTGGCTCATGGCCGAATCTACCTGCCGTAGGTCATAGAGATAGGAGAATTCGTTTTCCAGATGCAAAGAAGCCCTCAAAAATGAAGGAGGTTCTGCATAGATAGATTTTACTTGCTTTGCCGTGTTATGAGAAAATGGAAAGGCAGCAGTAATAAATATAACCGTGAATAGGGATACCTTAAATAAAGTCTTTAGCTTTTTCTTTTTAACATTCATTTAACTACAGCACTTGAAATCATAACACCTGTTTGTAAACCTGTTTCTTTTAATTCACACACACTTAAAAGAAATCTAATTATTTGCGAATTTAATAACTCTATTTTTACTCTTTTGATTCATTTTCTGATTAAATGTATAGATGCAACAATTAGCTTAAAATTCAAATAATCAGATTATAACAACAAACTAAAAGAAATATTCCTGTGTAAGCTCACTATACCAAAGGAATCGCTTAATTTTTAAACAATCTACAATGGCCAACGAGATTATATTATCATCATTATTTCGGATTAAAGATAGATAATGGATGAATTAGGCCACCTTTCAGCCAATATAATAAAATCATTTGCCTTTTATGAAATTTTTCGATCATCGAGGGGTTACCTTTTATACCCAAAAGAGATCTATTCCTGTATAAATTTAAATTTTTATTTAAAAAAGACTAAATTATTCATGTAAGTTTCTTAATTTTAAGGAAAATTTACAGCCATTTTTATACAAGTGGAAAGGTGTATTTATCGTGTCTTATCTTTTTGATTTCGACTGTATTACAAAAGCTTTTTTCATTTGTTTATAAAACTTTATAGGAAACTTTTTTGTACTTGGAGGATTTTTTTAAAAAACTATTTTCCGGTGATAGAGTTAAAAAGCAAAGAAAATCGCATGTAAACAGCTCCAAAAAGTAAATCGTAAAATTAATTTTAACATTTATAATGATAAAGAATAATAGCTTGTTAAATTTGCAGTCCGGAAATAAGACAATAAAAATCCTTTATAAGGATTTAAAAACAGAAGTGTAAAATGTCTTTTTTTTCAGTGTAATGTTTATGCATTTTTTAACAGTTGGTTTTATTCTTTAAAATTTTTTACCAAGCTAATTATTAACAATTAGAACATTATGAAAAAACAAATACTAGCAGTCGATGATGATTCAAGCATCAGAGAACTCCTTGAGTTTTTGTTAAGAAATGATTACCATGTAATTACCAAAAAAGATGGCATGGAAGCCATGATGTGGTTATCTGAGGGAAATATTCCCGACCTCATCATTACTGATATAGACATGCCGAGACTCAATGGTTATGAATTCTTTAAGAATGTACGAAGAAGTGGCTTTTATCGCGATATTCCGATAATGGTTATTTCAGGGTTAGAGAACAGCAAATTCATTATCACATGCCTACAGCAGGGAGCCGATGATTATATCCTAAAGCCCTTCAATCCCGAATCTTTGTACGCCAAGGTAGAGAGAGTCTTAAACCATACAAATATCAGCACAAATGCTTAATTTTCAAGGTAGTAAAGATACGCTTTTAAATAATCCTTCTAAGAGTTACGAAACATTGGGCACCATCAGGGAATCCAACCATGTTTCAGTAAATATGGAAAATTCTAAAGGAAACAAACAATTACTTATAGTTGGTGCAAATGCCCATTTTATCCGCAGCAACATGGTCGACCTGAATTACGATTGTGCGGCATTTGAAGACACCCAATCAGCATTGTCATGGCTTGATAAGATTTCAAGATCTGCCCATAATATGCCCCATGCCATCATCTGCGACCTTGAGCTGTTGGAAGGAGATGCTTATACACTTTTTGAGGAAGTGCAAAAAAACACCAAGTTAAAGCACCTGCCCTTTATTATAATGTCGAAACATTATAATAAGCTGGACAGGATAAAAGCGCTAGAAACAGGAATTGATGATTTTTACTCGCTTCCCTTTTCTGCCGAAGAATTGCATAACAGGATTACCTTTTTGCAACAGTTCAAAAAAGAAAAGGCAGAGCTGATGTATTCCGATGATGAGCCTTTCGAAACGAATAAATACATTACAAAAAGAGCTTTTGACATCCTTTTTTCGGTAGTTATTTTATTGATAATAAGCCCTTTATTGCTCCTTATTGCTTTAATCATCAGACTAGAGTCTAAAGGCCCTATTTTCTATATCTCCAAAAGAGTAGGCACCGGCTATCAGATTTTTGATTTCTACAAGTTTAGGTCCATGCGCCAAGGTGCAGATGCCGAGTTGGCAAAGCTAAAGCACATGAACCAATATGAAAAGGATAAAAAAGGTGCTCAAGCGCTCTTTGATGATACGTCCTTTGTGAAAATCGACAATGATCCTAGAATCACTAAATTTGGTCATTTTATCCGAAAAACTAGCCTCGATGAACTTCCGCAACTATTGAACGTCCTTAAAGGAGACATGTCCATTGTGGGCAACCGTCCCCTACCCCTCTACGAGGCAGAACAATTGACCAAAGATATATGGGCCAAAAGGTTCATGGCACCGGCAGGGATCACAGGACTATGGCAAGTTACCAAGAGAGGCAAAAAAGAGATGTCGGTGGATGAGCGCATGGAGCTAGACATCGAATACGCGAATAATTATTCTTTTTTATTAGACCTCAAAATCCTGCTTAAAACATTCCCCGCGCTGTTGCAAAAAGAGCAGGTGTAATTTGTGATTGTCGCATTGTCTAGTTTATTCGCCTTATCATTAGAATTATGATTTTGATAGAGATTTTGATTTTCTCTTATTTTACTACGTATTCCCTCTACAGCTTTATATTATCCTTAAGCGGAAAAATAATAAAGAAGAAAGTATTTTCTAGATCTAACAGTTATAATAAAATTGCTGTTTTAATACCAGGGTACAAAGAAGATGCTGTAATCGTACATGTGGTCGAAGATGCGCTTAAGCATAACTACCCGAGTGAGCATTACGATGTAATTGCAATTGCCGACTCTTACCAAGAGACCACACTAATAACGCTTTCAGCCCTTCCTATAAAATTAATAAAAGTGCAGTTCGAAAAAAGTACCAAGGCAAAAGCCCTAAATGCTGCATTTGAAAAACTAGGCGAGGATTATGAAATTGCTGTCATTCTTGATGCTGATAATCTCATGGAAAAGGATTTTCTTCATAAAATAAACGATGCATATAATCAAGGACATTGTGCAATTCAAGCTCAAAGGACAGCGAAGAATGACACTAATTCCTTTGCGGTTCTCGATGGAATTAGCGAAGCTATTAATAATTTCATTTTTAGAAAGGGCTTTAATGCACTAAATATTTCCTCTACTTTAATCGGTTCTGGGATGGCATTTAATTATAAATTACTAAAAGAGTCACTGAGGAATATTGATGCTGTAGGTGGTTTTGATAGAGAGCTTCAGATCTTAATTAATAAGGCTGGCCATAAGATATTGTATTTAGAAGATGCCCTAATATATGATGAAAAGGTTGAGCATCCCGAAGTGCTTCAAAATCAAAGAAGACGATGGATTTCCAGTCAATTTATTTATTTAAGAAAGTACTTTCTTGTTGGGCTGAAATCCTTGCTAAAGCTTGATTTTAATTTATTTAGCATGACGATTATTTCTAATATTTTTATTCCTAGGGTTTTAATATTGGCTATTATTCCTCTTCTTATTTTATTATATGCACTTTTAAAGCCCTATTTATATTTAACCGCAAGTCATTATATTGTGATATACCTATTGATCATATTTTCAATAGTTATGGCTATTCCTTCAAGGTTTTTCAATAAAAAGCTGCTGCGAGCTATGTTTAGACTGCCTCATGCTATGTTAATCATGACTAAATCCATTTTTAGTGTAAAAGGAGCCAACAAAAAATTTATTCATACTCCTCATACCTCTATTGAAGCAACTGAAAAGAAAACCAGTCAATAAGTATGTTGGAGCAACCTCTTGTAAGTATTATTTCAGTAAACTTCAATCAAGGCAAAGTTACACATGAGTTCATTCTATCATTAGAAAGGCTCACCTATAAGAATATCGAAGTCATAATTGTGGATAACGGATCAAAAGAGGACCTATCTTCTCAGTTGGATGAGTCTTACGATATTCAAAGTTTAAACATTATAACAAGCAAAGAAAACTTGGGATTTGCTGGCGGGAATAACTTAGGAATAAAGGAAGCCAAAGGAGAATATTTGTATTTCGTTAACAATGACACAGAACTCCCCTCAGATAGTATCCAACCTATTTTGGAAAGGTTTGCTAGCGACCATAGTATTGGTATAATCAGTCCAAAAATTAAATATTTTACATCTCCAGAGATAATACAATACGCAGGATACTCCTCTATTAATCCCTTTACAGCGAGGAATTTTGCAATCGGTCATAAGGAAATGGACAAAGGGCAGCATGACATTGCTAAACAAACCCATTACGCTCATGGAGCAGCTATGATGGTAAAAAGGGAAATTATCGCTTCTGTAGGCATGATGCCAGAATTGTTTTTTTTATATTATGAAGAACTAGATTGGTGTGAACAAATTAAAAGAGAAGGATATAAAATATATTATGAACCAAAGGCATTAATATATCACAAGGAGTCCATGTCAGTAGGCAAAGACAGTCCCTTGAAAACCTATTATTTGACTAGAAATAGGATTTTATTCATGCGAAGGAACTTTTCACGCTTTCAAATATGCGTGTTTTTTATGTATTTTGTTTTCTTAACCATCCCTATTAAAACCGTTCAGTTTTATATCCAATCCAAAAATCAACATTTAAGGGCTTTCTATACAGGCCTTAAATGGAATATACAAAATATCAAAGAGAAAGTGTAGTTTACTTCTGAAAGAATTCAAAGCAAGAATCATGAAAATAGGCATTGAAGCGCAGCGCATATTTAGAAAAAAAAAGCATGGAATGGAAGTTGTTACCATCGAGCTTATTAATCATTTACAGAAAATAGATAAAGAAAATGAGTATGTAATCTTTGTGAAAGATGGAGAGGATAGGGATTGTATAAGAGAAACTGAAAATTTCAAAATTAAAACAATACCTGGGATAACATATCCCGATTGGGAACAAGTTCATTTGCCTAAGGCTATAAAAAAGGAGAACTTAGACCTGATTCATTTCACTAGTAACACAGCTTCCGTTTTCATTAACATTCCCACCGTATTAACCCTACACGATATTATATATTTAGAGTCTATCAACTTTTCGGGAACACACTATCAAAATATTGGCAATATATACCGCAGACTTATTGTCCCTAAAGTAGTAAAGAAATCCGAAGCTATTATTACTGTATCAGAATATGAAAAGAAAAGGATTGACGAACATTTTTCCTTTAGAAATGGCAAAGTTAAAGTAGTTTACAATGCAAAAGATTCATCATTCAAAAAGATTAATGATGCTGATTTATTAAATAAAATTAAAGGGAAGTATGATCTTCCAGATGAGTTTATTCTTTTTCTAGGAAATACCGCTCCGAAGAAAAACTCCGAAAGGTTAATACGTGGCTATATAAAATATGCTCAAAAATGTGAAACGCCGCTACCACTTGTGGTTTTGGATTTAGCTAGACCTTATATACTTAATATATTAAAAGAGTTGGGAATGGAGAAGTATCAGGAACGAATTATCACCAAGGATTACATCGCTCATGAGGATCTTTTAGTGGTGTACAATTTGGCTACAATCTTCATATACCCTTCGCTAAGAGAAAGCTTCGGTTTGCCAATTATTGAAGCCATGGCATGTGGAACTCCTGTTATAACATCAAACACTTCTGCCATGCCTGAAGTAGCGGGTAATGCAGCACTTCTTATAAATCCCTTAGACGAGGAAGATATGGCAGACAAAATCTATTCACTAGCAACGGATAGATCTTT